>JAJEAI010000166.1 GCA_022824205.1 Candidatus Binatia bacterium | reverse complement strand
GAGCAGTGGCGGGTACCACGCGAGGAAGACCCCGGGTCAAGCCCGGGGTGACGTAACGCAGCCGACGGCGAAAAAGACCTGCAAATTATGCCACTTATTTGCGGGACGCGACACTAGGGCGGTGGTCCTCTTGCCTTGGGCGCGGGACGTGACGGCCTCATGAATCCGCGCGAGGAACGGAAAGCGCCCCTATTGAGAAGGAAGGCCGGTTTTGGTATCCAAATGATTAGCTGCCGTTCGCCTGAGTCAAAGAGTATCTCTGGCCTCAAACCGAAGAAGGGAGTGACGTATGGCCAACGACCTGCAAACCAAAGATGATGGCCGCCCTAAATTTCACGTCACACGGCGCGGTGAACTCTACATCAAGGGCAGTGAACTTCTCAGTAGCAAAGCTGGACGTGAGGCGATTCGAGAGGCTGCTACGGCAATGGGAAACTGGACAAAGAAGGTGGAGTCGCCCTCTTCCGAAGAGTAACAATACCCTCCGGTGGCCTTAAGCTTCCTCATCCTTCCGGCTCTTCTTGGTTACTGGTTCATTGATCGGTGCCACCGGACCCGATTCAAGGCTGCGCGGCAGTCAGGCTATCATCTGGCCTTCGCCTCCGCGATTGTCGGTTTGCTGATCTTATTGCCGGCGTATCTGCTTGCGCTCGGACTCGGCGCTCTTTGGCCGGGGATCACGGCAGTATGTATAGGCAGTTTCCCTTTCGAGCAGTGGGGGACTGCCATTCTGGCAGTTGTGTTGACGGAGTTATGGGCAGGGACCCTAAACCGTTGGCAAGACGAAGAGACTGCCGCCCGATCTGCCGCCATAGAACACGGTGATTTGATTGAGCTACGCTTGGTCGAGGCAATGGAACGTTCGGCTCACGTGGAATTGTCGCTACGGAGCGGTAAATCGTATGTAGGAATGGTTCTCAACAGCGGCATCACAACTGGCGGAGAATCCGACGTTAGCCTGATCCCCACCGTAAGCGGATACAGAAAAGAAGGCACACGCGAATTGATTTTCAACACGTTCTACGGTGGCGTGTTCGACAATTGGCTCTCTAGGGGTGATCGGACTGCCGAGCAAATTGCAGACTATTTCACTGTCGTGATCCCTAAGTCTGAAATCCAGTCTGTCAGATTCTTCGACATGACCGTGTACGGCCTATTCGAAGAATCCAAGACATCGGCGGGATAGTCAGCATCAGCCACTGCCCGTCCGAACGCAATCCAACTTCAGATATCGTTGGACACGCCCCTGTCCCAACCACCCCGTCGCCGGGGCGGGCCGATCACGCTATCCTCCACGCCCCCGTCCACCACCAGCGTGCGTTGATCGACACCAGGCCGCTCGCGGATCACGTAGATCGAGAATCGCCACTCGATCAGGACGCCGTCCAGAGTTGGACAATCCGCGAACTTCTCTTTTGATTCCGGGCCTCGTTTTGGGGCGGTGGGACGTCGGCGCGGTGACCTTGGAGGATATGCGAGCCAGCGGAGAGAAACCGCCGGAACCGGTCGCGGCCCGAGTATGCAGTGGCAAATTCGTGGTGAGAGTAACGCCCGAAACACACCGAGAGCTTGCCTTGCAGGCGGCAGAAGAAGGTGTCAGTCTGAATCGGTTGATTAATGCGCGGCTGTCAGGATTTCGAGCTTGACTGGCAGGTTCATGCAGAACACTCGCGCATCGGCGTCGAGTTTGCGGCGACTTCCAAACAGGATATTGGAGGGACAGGAAATGGCGACAGATCTGAAGATGTTTCTCTTGACCGCCGACAATATGGTCCGGTGTCACTGGGACGGCCGCTCCAGGCAAGTGGATGTCTTGGACCGGGTGATGGAGGGGGAGGTGCTGCGCGAGGTGGCGCAGGACGCGGAGGACCCGAACCGGCTGTACGCCGCCACCGGCACGGAGATTCACGTGAGCGAGGACGGTGGAGAGAGTTGGAAGTGGATTCCCTCGGGCGGCCTGGACTACCGGGACATCTGGACGATGCAGGCGCATCCCACCCGGTCGGGGGAGGTCTACGTGGGCACGCTGCCGGCGGCGGTTTACGTGAGCGACAACGGCGGGCGCTCGTTCCGCGAGCTGACGGCCTTCCGCAGGATCGAGGACTATGCCCGCTGGACCTTTCCGCCGCCGCCCCATGTACCGCATATCCGCTGCATCGTGCTGGACAGCCGGGTGCCGGACGAGATCGTCGTCGGGGTCGAGGAAGGTGGCGTGGTGCGGAGCCGCGACCGGGGCGAGACCTGGGAAGACATCAGCGGACCGTCGAGCACCGCCGCGTACCCCGAGTACAACGATCCGGCGGGCGTGTTGCCGTACCAGATGGGCGCCCACGAGGACGGGCGCGTCTATCGCGACGTGCACTGGGTGATGCGCGATCCCGCGAGCCTCGATACGCTGTACGCCACCACGGGCATCGGCACGTACCGCACCGACGACGGAGGCGCGTCCTGGCGCAAGCTGGAATACGACATGGGACGTTCCTACGCCATCCCCTTCGACATCCATCCCGGGGTGCCGGAGCGCATCTTCCTGGGCGCGGCCGAGAACGGTCCCACTTCCTGGAAGGGCCATCGCACGGTGCGCCCGGGCCCTTACAACACCATCCGCTTCAGCAGCGACACCTCGGAGGAGCTGGGCGGCGCCAAGTCCGCCATCCTGCGCAGCGACGACCGTGGCGCGACGTGGCGCAAGCTCGACGGCGGCCTGCCGCAGGGGCACGTCCACATGACGAGCTGCGTGGCGGTACATCCCGGCGATCCCGACACCGTGGTCATCGGCTACACCGACGGTTCGGTGTACGCCAGTCACGACGCCGGCGAGGCGTGGGAGAGGCTGGAACTGCCGGAGACCCGGCTTTACGGGGTGCGGTTGCTGTCCGCTTCCTGATCCGATCGACGGTGCGGCGTGTCGGAGCGATTCTCCCGCCCGACACGCCGCGCGCCTCCCGCGTCTCCGGTCCGGTCCTGGTCCGGTCGCGGGTGTCCTGTCCGGTCAAATCATACGAACAATACCGCTACTCCGCCGGCCTGTCGGTCAGTCCGAGCAGAGCGTGTGCGTCACGGTGATGCGCTCGCCGCGGTAGAACTCGTTCAGAAAATCGTCCGGATCGGCGTAGCGCCGGTTGGGTACCAGCCGCGCGGGGAAGCTGAACACCAGCGGGTCTACCGCGAAGGGGTAGGGATCGAGCACGGCGCGGTGCTCGGCCACGGTATCGATGTGGATGTGCACGGGGGGCTCTCCCTTCCGGGTGGGCACGTCCACGTCGTTGAGCGTGTCGCTGGGACCGAGCTTTCGCTTCTTGCTGTTCAGGGGATAGCGGTTGCACACGTACTGCGCGAGCTGGTCGAACACCTCGATGTAATCGTAGTTGGCCCAGATCTGTTCCTCGGAGGTGTAGTCCCCGAACTCTTCGGACTGGGCCAGTTCGGCGGCCAGTCGTTTCCTCAACTCTTCCTGATGGTCCACGTACGCGCGCACCCGCGGGTCGGCGGTGCGATCGGGCGGATGGGTGTACTTGCCGTAGCCGGCGTTCATCAGCGCCACCCCGTGCATCGCGATCAGCATGGCCGCGTAGGGGTCCCGCTGGAGCACGTTGTCCACCACGTTCTTGTAGAAGTCGAGCCGGAGCTGGCCGAGGAACTTGAAGCTGCCGTCGTGGTAGTCCATGGGGAAGTTCTCGTCGTTCAACGTGGCCGGCCTCATCTCCCATTGCCACCAGCCGTGGTCGTGTTCCTGCGCCGCCAGCACCACCGACGCATACGGCTCCGGCCGGTCGAACGCCTCGTTGCCCCAGTGGGCGGCGAAGAAGCCCGCAACCCGCGAGTGGTCGAATTGCAGCGCCAGCATCAATTGCGAATCGTTGTAGGGATTGACCATCATGGCGAATCTTCTCCCGAGCAAATCATGGGGCCCCCCATGCTATTTCTTCTTGAGCGCGTCCAGCATGGGCTGCCGGTACTTGCTGTACAGGTCCACGAACACCTTCATGTCGCCGGCTGCCGCGGCGGCGTTCCCCGGCACCAGCGGGATGCCGAACGAAGCGGCCCAATCCTTGTACGGCTTGCTTTCCATGGTCTTCAGCAGCAGGCTCTCCCACTTCTTGTGGAGGTCCGCGGACAGTCCCGGCGGACCGACCATGGCGCGAAACACCTTCACGATCAGGTTCTTGTAGCCCAGCTCGATGGCCGTGGGCGTATCCGGGGCGTTCTTGGCGCGGCTTTCGCCGAGGTTGACGATGGGCACGATCTCGCCCGAGCGGATGTACGGCAGGGTCGAGGGGTGGTCGATGGGCTGTGTGAACACGTCGAAGTCACCCCGAAGCAGGCCCGGCAGGGTCTCGCCGGTACCGCCGTAGCCGGCCACCACGTCGAACGGGATCTTCAACTCGTTGGCCGCGAGAAACGCGTGAACCCAGCGCGCGATGCCGATGCCCTCCACTCCCCAGGTCACCCGCTTGGCTTTCTGCAGGTCCTTGACGGTGCGGTAGGGCGATTCCCGGCGAACCAGCAACGCCTCCGCCTCCTGCGAGCTCACCACCGCGAGCCAGGTGAACTTGTCGATGTCGTAGCCGACGTTGCTGCGGATCATCTGGGTTCCGAGCATGCCGTCGGCGTAGATGTGCCCGACGGTGTAGCCGTCGGGCTTGGCGCGGTACATGGCGACGGTGCCGGTGATGCCGCCCGCGCCCACGACGTTCTTGACGATGACGTCGACGTTCTTCGGCAGCAAGGGCTTCATGTAACGGCCCAGGGCCCTGGCGATGGCATCGAACCCGCCTCCCGGTGAAGCGTGCACGAGAATCGTGATGTCACGGTTGGGGAAATCGGCTTGAACGTTTCCGGCGAAGACCATGAGGCCGAAGGCGGCGAACAAAACGGCGAATGTCCTTTTCATGTCACCCTCCCGTGGTTGGTTTTGGAGCGGAACGCGCCGCATTATAGGGTCGCGCCGAAGTCCGTGTCAACGACGAAAGAATCCGAACGGAGAGCCGGAATGCCGCGTCGGACCCGTTGACACGCGCGGTTCCGATGCTTACCTTCCGTTCGCAACGAGGAGCTCCATGGCAGTTCGGTAAGAACGTTACGAGGAAGGAGGTACGAACCATGTTGGGTTATGAAGTGACGAGGTGGAACCCGCTTCTGCACAACGGACATCGGGACTTCGATGCCATGTTCGACCGGTTCCTGGGACGCCGTGGGCGGAACGGCGGCTGGATGCCTCCGATGGACGCATTCACGCGTGAGAACCACTACGTGATCCGGATCGACATGCCCGGAGTGGACCCGGAGGACCTGGACATCCAGGTGGAAGGCAGGGTCGTGTCCATCAAGGGAGAGCGCAAGGGCGAGGATGAGGGGCACTACCTGCGGGAGACGTTCCGCGGCAAGTTCGAGCGTACCGTGAGGCTGCCGGAGGGGTTCGCCGTCGACAAGCTGGAAGCCCGCTACAAGAACGGCGTGATCGAGATTTCGGTGCCGTTGCCCGCCCAGGCGGTGGGACGCAAGGTGCCGGTCCGGATCGAGGCGGCCGAGCGCAAGGCCGTCGAGTCCAACGGCGAGTAGCGGGCCGGCTGGCGGAACCCGGCCCATCGACCCAAGGGGGCCTCTCGAATCGGGAGGCCCCTTTTTCGTTCTCTTCACACCTCGACGATGGGCTGCCCGATGATCCACAGGCTGAAGATCGTGTAGCCGACCATGAGGACCAGCAAGGGGATTTGCGGCGCCACGGCCCTTTCCCCGCCCGACGCGTGCCGCGCCGCCCGATGGGCCAGCCATACGGCGATGACGTGGCCGGCCACGATGACGAAGAGCGAGAACAGCCACAGGAAGCGAGCGTCCACCACCGTGGGGTCCGGGGTCACGCCCGCGGTGCCGAAGATGTCCCAGCCCACCCCGAACGGGTCGGAGATGTGCCCGAAGAGAAGCTGGCCCTCGACGATCAACAGCAGCAGATAGTGCGCCAGGTGATAGGCGATGGCGATGGGCACGAGCGTGAGCACATAGTCGGCAGCCACGTCCATGGCGCACCGGTGTCTTCCTCGCCGCAGGCGGTCGAGGCGTGCCATGAGTCCGCAAGTCCCCAGGAAGAGAACAACGAAGCAGGCCGGCGCCAGCAGGAGGCCGATGGTGAATACCAGGGTGCGCGCGCCGGTGTTCCCCAGGAACTGGGTCCAACCGATGTCGTACAAGGCGTGCGAAGACGCGGCGTACAGCCTCGCCCACACGGGCGTGTGCAGAAAGCCGTCGAAGCTCACGGTGGCCAGCAGCGTCACCACCAGCACCACCATGGAAACCGGCACCTTGCCGCCGTCCGCCAGTCCGGACCCGTAGTGCCGCACCACGAGCGCTCCTTGGGGTGTCCGGGCGAGGGGAGCGAAACGGCCGAACAGTCCGAAGATGATGGAGAAGGTCTCGCCGCACTTCAGCCACGGTTCGACACCGTAGCGTTTCATGGCGGCCCAGGTGAGCGCGCTGTAGGCAAGGATGAGGGCAGCAAGGCGCGCGGGCGCGGTGTTGTTCGGCCAGACCAGTTCGGCCCAGGCAAAGCACAGGTACAGGAACACCGCCGGCCACACGCCCATCCATGAAGGCAGGGGCTGCACGGCGCGTCCGCGTAGCCCCTCCGGCAGCAGCGCCGGCACCGCCGCCCAGGGGTTCAGCGCCGGCCAGACGTTGCCCACCAAGGCGCATACGAAACCCAGACCGACCCACCAGGCCACCCACACGAATGCGGGCAGGACGTTCGCCAACGGGTCCTCCTGCGTGCCCAGCAATCCGGCGGCGATGAGGAACACGAAAACGGCCAGGGAGAGGAGGGCCAGCACCCTCCCGAGTCGGTCATTGTTGACGAGACGCCCGAACCACGTCCGGGACAGGTCCTGCCTTCAGGTTGGCGCGGGGGTGCCTTCGCTGGGAAAGGCGATCAGCACGACGAAGGTCAGAGCCACCACCAGTCCTGCCCCGGCGAGGTAGTACCAGAGCGGCACCGGCAGGTCGTAGCGCTGGACGATGGCATGTGCCCATGCGGCGTCGGGGAGCAGGGACAGGGCGCTCAAGCCCAAAAGGGTTGCTCGCGCCGTTCTGCCCTGGACGGTGCGGATCGTGGACGGCGCGTGCATGTCCATAACCAAGGCAGCCCTGATGGATTGTCGACGGACGAGACGGCGCCTCTCGATTTCGCTCCGCGAAGCCTGTCCTGAGCTTGTCGAAGGGCTCAGGGCCCCTCACCGGCACCGCATGTTGGTTCGCACCACCTGGTGATGGGTTGTGCCGCTGCTGCCGCCCTGGCGGATGCCGCCGCCGGGCAGGTGGATCCAACCGTCCAGGTACACGAGCCCGGTGACGCCGTGGACCGGGATGGGCATGTCGGCGAGACGCGTCCAGGTGTCGGTCTTGGGGTTGTAGACCTCGTGGTGCGGGAACACGCCCGTGGGGCCGGCCGTCGGATGCTCGCCGCCGAAGGTGTGGAAGCATCCCTCCACGGCCATGCCGTTCACGCCGCCGCGTGCTTCGGACATGGGCCGCCGCGCGCTCCATTGGTTCGTCTTGGGATCGTAAACCTCCAGGGCAGGGGTGATCTCGCTGCGGAAGCCGCCGCCGAAGCGGCCTCCGGCCACGTAGAGCTTGCCGTCGATGGCCGCGGCGGCGATGTGGTTGCGCGCGGTGGGAAGGTCGGGAAGCGTCGTCCACTTGTCGGCCCTGGGATCGTAGACGGCGAAGTCGTGGCCCCGCGGCGGGCGTCCTCCGGCCACGTAGAACTTCCCGTCGATGACGTCATGGGCCATGGCGCTGCGCTTGGTGGGCATGGGCGCCCGCGCCGTCCACTTCTTGGTCTTGGGGTCATAGGCGTGCACCGCGTCGGTGTAGCGGGACTGTTCCCTGCGTCCGCCGGCGTTGGTCTGCCCGCCGATGACGTAGAGCATGCCTTCGAATCCGATGGCCGAGGCGTGGTTGATGGTGGTGGGATAGGGCGTGGTGATCTCCCACTTGTCCGTGGCGACGTCGTACACCTGCACGGTGTCGACGCTGATCCGGGTGGAAGGGTAGCCGCCCACCACGTAGATCTTGCCGTCGAGGTAGGCCACCGCCATTTCCGAGTTGGGCTCGATCATCTCGCCGCGCTTGCCCCACTCGCTCGCAGGTTTCGCGTCGGCCGCCAGGGTGGCGGTCCCGGCCAGGGCGAGCGCGCCGCAGAGCACAGCCAGGGTCAGGGTTTTCAGGTGAAGACAGCGCTGTTTCATGGTCATAGTCGAACCTCCAACGATCCCTTTACGCTCATTGACAAACAAGGTCAAAACCAATAAGGGCAGAACAAAACCCCAATACGAAACCAAAAGCGAACCTGGAGGTGGATCATGGGCAGCGCGACTTGTGTCGATACGGACGGACACGTTCTCGAACGGGCGGCGGACATCCGCAAGTACCTGGAAGCGCCCTGGAACGAGCGCGGGACGCCGCTGTGGCCGGGAGACCAGCCCTGGGACCCGAACCTCTTCAAGGGGTTCAAGATGGCGGTGAACTGGGAGGGGCTGGCCCCCGAGGAGCAGGTGCGGCGCTGGCACACGCTCATGGACAAGCAGGACATGGAGGTGGCCATCTGCTTCCCCACCGGTTCGGGCAACATCGCCAAGAACCAGGAAGTGCCGTACCAGGTGGCGGTGGCCAAGGCCGCCAATACGCACTTCGCCAAGGAGTACAATTCGCTGTCGAACCGCCTGAGCTGCGTGGGCGTGCTGCCCATGAGGGCGCCCGAGGAGGCCGCCAAGGAGCTGCGCCGGGCGGTCAACGAGTATGGCCTCAAGGGGTTCGAGATCCTGCCCACCGGGCTCCCCATCGCCCTGGGCGAGACCTGGTACGATCCCATCTACAAGGCGGCCGAGGAAGAGGGCGTGGTGCTGGGCATCCACGGCACCCGCAACACCTCGCGCGAGTTGGGCGCCTCCATCCTCAGCACCTTCGCCGAGGTCCACTCCTACGCCTTCACCGCCGGCATCCTGCTGCAGTTCACCAGCATGGTGTGCCAGGGCATCACCGAGCGCTTCCCGAAGCTCAAGCTGGCGTTCCTGGAGATCGGCGCCACCTGGCTGCCGTACTACCTCGACCGCCTCGACGAGCACTGGGAGAAGCGCGGCGCCCACGAGATGCCGCTGCTCAAGCAGAAGCCCAGCGACGTGGTGCGCGAGTCCAACATGTACTTCAGCCTGGAGTCCGGCGAGTCCCAGTTGGCCGCCACCGTCGACTACGTCGGCAGCGACCATTTCGTCTACGCCTCCGACATTCCGCACTGGGACAACGAGTTCCCCGGGAACCTGGAACATCTCAGGAACCATCCGGACCTGTCGGACGAGGTGAAGGAGAAGATACTCAGAAAGAACGCCCAGCGGTTGTTCGATCTGAATTAGCGCAGGTCCGCCGGCGGGGGACAGTCCCTCGCCGGACGCGGGGCCCGGGGACTCGCGCGCCGCGGAGCCGGCGGCGTCATTCAGGTTCGCTGCCGCCGCGGCCCTTTGCCAGGTGCGCTTCCAGCGCCGCGACGCGGCCCCGGGCTTCCGCCGCCGCGCGTTCCGCGGCCTGTCGCGCCTGCTTCTCGCGCCGGCGTTCATCTTCCGCTTCCGCGTGGGTCAGCAGGTACTCCCCCGTGGCAGGATCGTAGAACCGCAACCCATCGCTCCGCACGCGCAGTTCCAGTTCCAGTACCCGGCTCCACATCGTCAAACCGCCCGCCGCCGACTCCCGCACCGGCAGACCCACGTACTGTCCCGACACCAGCTCCGATCCCTGCAACCGAGGCGCCAGATAGTCACCCGTCGGGTCGTATTGCCAGTACTCCGTGACCCCCAACTCCCGGTACAGCTCCCGCTTCCTTCCCTGGTCTTCACGCCGCGTGCTCCGCGACGTCACCTCCAGGACCCAGTCCGGTCCCTTGGGCTCCCGCCATAACAGGTACGACGAGCGGTCGTAGGGCGTCGCCCCCATCACGACGAACACGTCCGGCGCTACCCGCGCCTTCACATTGCCCTCTTCGTAGTAGATCAGCATGTTGCCCGCGACGTACACGTCGGATCGGTGGCGGTAGTGGTACCGCAGTGCGTGGCGCGCGTAGGTCAGCGGGTCGAACTGGAAGTCGCTTTCGGCCAGCGGCTTGCCGTCCGAATCGGGATAGTGGATCTCGGTGGGAAAGAGTACTTGTTTCGCCATGGGTCGGCCTCCGCAAAGACCTGTCTCCGGGACTTGGTAAGGGGATCTGTAACGATCCGTCCACCAATAGCTCCGCCCGGCAAGAGTTTCAAGCTCCACGCAGTCTTCGTGCTTCACGGGTCCGGACCCGGGTGGCCCGCGTCACGCGATCGTGTTACGAAAACTCTCGAACCTTCGGGAGACTCGTCATGGATGCCGTGCAGATGGAGGTGGTCTACCGGGCCACCGCGCAGATCGCCAAGGAGTTGGCCCTCAACATGCTCCGGACGGGCTATTCGAGCGTCATCAAGGAGAGCCAGGACTTCACCTTCACCATCTTCGACGGCGCCGGGCGCATGGTCACCCAGGGCCTGCCCCAGCCGCTCCACATCGGCGGCATCTCCGCCCAGGTGGGGGAGGTCATCCGGGTGTTCGGCGACGACATGGCGGAGGGCGACGTCTTCATCCTGAACCACCCGTACTTCGCCTGCCAGAACCACGCCACCGACGTCACCGTGGTCTCGCCGGTCTTCGACCAAGGCCGGCGCGTGGCCTTCATCGCCAACACCGCGCACAAGCCGGACCTGGGCGGCATGGTGCCGGGCACCAACTCGCCGCAAGCCACCGACGTCATCCAGGAAGGGCTGCTGCTCCCGGCGCTCCGGCTTTACCGCGAAGGCGAGGTCAACGAAGACCTCAAGACCATCGTCATGGCCAACACGCGCACGCCGGAGGTCACCTGGGGGGACATCCAGGCCCAGGCCCAGACCAACTTCTACGGCCTGCGGAAGCTGGCGGAGTTGATGGACCAGTACGGCGCGGACGATGTGACCACCTGCTGGACGCAGTGGATGGACATCTGCGAGGCGGAGGTGCGCAAGGCCATCGGGAAGATCCCCGACGGGAACTACGGCCCGTGCGTGGACTACCTGGACGACGACGGCCTCGACCGGGAGCGCTCCTATCGCATCGCCGCCTCCCTGCGGGTGGCGGGCGACGAGCTGCATTTTACCCTGGAGTCGTCGGAGCAGGCGCGCGGCCCGGTCAACCTCCGGCCCTGCGTGATCCGAAACTTCATCGACTGTCTCGCCGTGGCCGTGCTGTGTCCGGACCTGCCGGTGAACCAGGGCATCTCCCGCCCCATTCACGTGGCGTTTCCGCCCGAGGGCTCGATCCTGAACCCGCGCTATCCCGCGCCGGTGAACATGTACGTCCGCCCCGCCCAGATGGTCACCTCGGTGGTGCAGATGACGCTGGCGGAGGCCCTGCCCGGGGTGGTGCCCGCGCCGGACAGCGGCGCCGGCGGCTCGGTGTCCATCTCGGGACAGGACGCGGACCGCGACCGTTGGTACTCGCTCTACGACCTCAACTGCGGCGGCGGCGGCGCCCGCGCCGAGAGCGACGGCCCGGCGGTGCTCAACTCGCTGGTGATCAACGTGATGAACACCCCGGTGGAGCCGCTGGAGACGGAGTTCCCCATCCGGATCGAGCGCTACGAGCTGTTCGAGGAATCGGGCGGCGCCGGCCAATACCGCGGCGGCCTGGGCATGGTGCGCGACTGGAAGATGCTCGGCGACGAGGCCTTCGTGAACCTGCGCAGCGACCGCTTCAAGTATTCCGCCCCCGGTCTCCACGGCGCGCGCCACGCGCTGCCGTCGTCGGCTTTCCTCAACCCGGGCACCGAGCGGGAGCAGGAGCTTCCGTCCAAGGTGGGCCGGCTCAGGCTCGGGAAGGGCGACGTCTTCCGCATCCGCTACGCCGGCGGGGGCGGGCGCGGCGACCCCTTCGAGCGGGAGCCCGTCAAGGTGCTGGACGACGTACGCGACGGCTACATCAGCGCCGAGACCGCCCGGGAGGTCTACGGCGTCGCGCTGAGCGGCCGTCCTCCCGAGATCGACGAGGCGGAGACGCGCCGTCTCCGGAGCGCGCCCCGGAACGGGGACGCGGGATCGGCACAGGCGTAGTCTCCCCGTGGAACCGCACGCTCCCGCCGCGCGCGGCTGGTTCCGGGATTTCCTCCTTACCTGCGGCGCCCGCTTCGGGCTCTTCTTCGCCATGTTCCTGATCGAGCCGGTGTTCCCGGTCTACCTCAAGAACATGGGCACGAGCCCGTTCATGATCGGTGTCGTGATGGCCGCCTTCCCCCTCGGCGCCACCTGGGTCCGGCCACTGGTGGGCGCCTACATCGACCGCCTGGGCAGCAAGGTCTTCCTCGTGGGCGGGCTGACCATCTTCATCACGGCCGCCACCGGTTATATCTGGACCGGCTCGGTGCTGGTGGCGCTGATTTTGCGCACGTACCATGGCTTCGGGTGGTCGGGATGCACCACGTCGATCGGCACGCTGGTGGCGGACATCGCGCCGGACCACCTCCGCGGCACTCTCATCAGCTACTCCGGGGCGGTGAGCACGGTGGCGTATTCCATCGCGCCGGCCGTCGCCTTCACGATCGTCGGCCGTCTGGGCTTCCCGACGGTGTTTGCCTGCGGGGCGGCGGCGGCGGGGTTCGGCCTGGTGGCGGCGGTCCTGATCCCCTCGCCGGCGCGGGACAAGCCCACGCCCCGGCGCCGGCGCTGGTTCGACACCTTCATCCTGCCCCAATCCATCATGCCCGCCGTGAGCATGGGCCTGCTGGGAATTTCCCGCGGCAGCATCATTGCTTTCCTGTCGCTTTACGCCCTGGAAATGGGGGGAGACCCGGGCGTCTGGTTCAGCGTCTTCGCGCTGGCGGTGGTGGTGGGCAGGCCCATCTTCGGTCCGCTCTCCGACCGCAAGGGCCGGCCGTTCGTCGTCATCCCGACGTACCTGCTGGCCCTGGTGGGCATGCTGGTGCTGGTGATGGCGCGCTCGCCCATGATGCTGCTGGTCTCCGCGGCCATCCTGGGTTTCGGCTACGGCTCCGTCCACGCGGCCCTCATGACCATGGCCGTGGACCTGGCGCCGCGCGACCGTTGGGGCCTCAGCATGGCGCAGTACCACCTGTTCTACGATCTCGCCATCGGCGGAGGCGGGGTGCTCGCCGGCATCATGCTCAACTTTACCGGCAACAACTATCCCGCTATGTTCTTCGCCACCACGGTGGTGGGACTCGGGGGGTTCGTATTGTTCGTGACGAAGTACCGGACGGCGGGCCATGCCACGCTCATCCCAGGGGATCCACGGTGACGGGCCGCCCGTGCGGCGCTCCTTTTCGCCCGTGGTGAGAGTCGCCTCCACATGCCCGATCGTGAAGCAGTGACAACGAAGCTCGGGGTCCAGGATCTTCTGTCCGAGCTTCGCGCGGACGTCGCGTCCGGGAAGTCAATTCCGGCACTCGCCGCCGGACTCAGCTCGGGACTGAGCCTGCTCGTCGCCTACGTTGCCTTCGGCACCGCCATATACTCCGGCCCGCTGGCGCCCTATTCCTCCCAGGGCGTCGGCTTGGTGCTGTTCGGGACCTTCGCCTCCTGTCTCATCTTCGCCTTCACCGGCGGTTACCGTGGGGTGGTGGCCGGGCTGTCTCCGGCGCTGGTGATCGTCATGGCCTCGGTGGCGACCACCGTGGACGCGCGCGGCGAGGCCCTGTTCGTCACCGCGGCCGGCGCGCTCATCATCAGCGCCGTGGGCACCGGAGCGTGTTGCCTCCTGATCGGGTGGTTCAAACTCGCCAACCTAGTGCGCTTCATCCCCTATCCCGTGGCGGGTGGTTTCGTGGCCGGCATCGGCGGCGCCGTGTGTCTCGCCGCCATGGCCCTGATGGGGGCCAGGCTGCATTGGCAATCGCTCCCGGCGCTCGTGGAGCCTTCCGTGCTGTGGATATGGTTGCCCGGCGCGGCGTTCGGGATCGGGCTCTATCTCCTGATGAAGCGCTTGCGCCATGCGCTGGTCCTGCCGGTGGCCGTGGCGCTGGCGGTGGGTGCGCACCACCTCGCCTTTGCCGCCCTCGGCCTTTCCGGAGAGGAGGCAAGAGCGGCGGGCCTGTTGCTCACGGGCACGGCCGGGGGGCGGCTGTGGCCGGCCCTGGGGCCGGGCGATGTGGCCCTGGTGGACTGGGCCGCGATGGCCGGCCAGGCGCCCGAAATGCTGATCCTCGTGCTGATCGCGTTCATCTGCATCATCATGAACGTGGCCGGCCTCGAGATTGCGGTGGACCGGGAACTGGACTGGGACGGGGAGTTCAAGGCGACCGGAGTTGCCAGCCTGGTCAGCGGTCTGGGCGGCGGCACGGTGGCGACCGTGGTGGTCCCGGCCTCGCTGCGCAGCAAGCTCTTCGGAGCCGCCACCCGGCTGACCGGTGTGACCACGGCCGCCGTCATCGGCAGCGCTCTGTTCCTTGGCGACGGCATGCTGGAGATCGTCCCGACGGCCATCGTGGGAGGGATTCTGTTCTTCGCCGGCCTCGGCATGCTGGACGAAGGGCTCGTGAGGAGCCGCAGGCGCCTGCCGGCGTCCGAGTTCGGCATTATTCTTCTCATCTTCATGGTCATCATCACCCTCGGCCTGTTCGAGGGCGTGGCCGCCGGCATGCTGGCAATGCTCGTGTTCTTCGCCGTGCGGCTCAGCCGCGTGGACCCCATCGAGGCCCGGTTCACCGCCCGCGAGCGCCGGAGCAACAAGGTACGTTCCATACCCCAGCGCGCCATCCTGCTGGCGGAAGGCGAGCGCGTGCACGCCTACCGGCTGCGCGGCTACATCTTCTTCGGCAGTGCCATCCCTCTGACCGATCGCTTGAAGGAGTCCCTGAACGGTCCTTCGCCCCCTTCCTCCCTGATGCTGGATTTCACCGCCGTCTCCGGCTTCGACTTCTCGGCGGTGAACACGCTCAGCCGGTTCCTGCAGGCGGCGCACGCGGCCGGGGCGCGGCTGGTTCTGAGCGGTGTGTCCGAGACATTGAGGTTCGGCCTGGAGCGCAATCTGCCGCCGGCCGTGTTCGCCGGGTTGCTGTTCGAGGCGGACGTCGAGCGCGCTCTCGATCATTGCGAGGAGATCGTCATCGAGGCATGGAACGCGGACGAGACCACGCCGGACGCGCGGCGTGCCTCGCTGCTGGAGCGGACCGCCGATGACGTCGAGCGCTATCTGAAGCGGCAGATTCAGTTCGAGGACCTGACGGAAGAGCTGGGCCGCTGGCTCACGCCCCGCGCGCACGGCGCGCGGGATCCGCTCGCGGGGCCGGACGCGCCGCAAGACGGTCTGCAACTGCTGCTCTCCGGTCGCGCATCCGCCTACGATGACACCGGCGCGCGTCTTCATCAATTCAGCCCGGGCGACGCCATATGGCCGGACGAGGCGGCCCTGGTGGTGCTCGCGGACGAGCCGTGCACGACCATGGTGCTGACTCCGGCGACCCGGGGCTGGCTGGAGGAGCACGAGCAGGGCGTTGCCCTCAACCTCTATCGCTACTTGCTCGCCGGGCGTCTCGAGGTGGAGTCGGGCGCCGGAATGGCGCGGAAGGCAGCCGACGCCGACGAAGAATCGGTGTGATTTATGGGAAGGGGAGTCGAGGCAGGTGAAGCTTGGTCCGGCGGAGAATAGAGAGTCGTCGGGGAAGCCGGAAACGCCGCGGGGGCGAATCAAGCAAGAGTCGGAATGGCCATGACCCAAAACACACGATATCGTGTCGGAATCGACGTCGGCGGCACCTTCACGGACATTTCCGTGCTGGACGAGGGGACCGGGCGCATCCGTGAAGTGCGCAAGGTGCCGTCCAATCCCGCGGCGCCCCTCGAGGTGCTCGACGTGGTGCTGGCGGACCTGCGCGCCACGTATGGCGCCGATGCCTTGTCCTACCTGCTGCACGGCTCAACCCATGCACTCAACACCGTGCTGGAGGAGAAGGGCAGCCGCACCGGCCTGCTCACCACCCGCGGCTTCCGCGACGTCTACGAGATCGCGCGCCAGTGGAAGGGCGAGGAGGTCTTCAACATCTTCTATCCCGGAAGCAAGCGGTTCGTGCCGCGGCGGCGCGTGGCGGAGGTTCCGGAGCGCATGGACAAGTCCGGCGCGGTGCTGGTGCCGCTGGACCTGGACGCCGTCGACAAGGCCATGGCCGGGCTGATGGAGCAGGGCATCGACGCCCTGGCCGTCGCTTTCCTGTTCTCCTACGTGAACCCGGAGCACGAGCGGCTGGCGGCGGAGCATATCCGTTCGCGCCACCCGGGCCTGTTCGTGTCGCTTTCGTCGGAGGTGAACCCGGTGTGGCGCGAGTACGAGCGCACCGCCACCACCGTGCTGAACGCCTACCTCGGGCCGCGCATGGAACAGTACTTCGCCGGCATGGAAGAGACCGTGCTGCGGCACTTCCCGGCGGCGCACCCTTTCCTCATGAAGTCCAACGGCGGCATCGGCGCGCCCAGGGCCATGGCGCGGTTCCCGGTGCAGACGCTCATGTCCGGACCGGTGGCCGGAGTCGTGGCGGCGCACGAGTTGGGCGCGCGCAACGGCGTGTCCAACCTCATCTCGCTGGACATCGGCGGCACCAGCAGCGACATGTCGCTGATCCCGGGAAAGCCGCTGTTCCGCACCGAGTGGCGCATCGGGCGCCACCCCGTGCGCGTGGACTCGGTGGAGGTGGAGAGCCTGGGGGCGGGCGGCGGCAGCCTGGCCACGGTGCGCTACGGCAAGGTGCTCCAGGTGGGGCCCCAGAGCGCCGGCGCGGTGCCCGGACCCGCCTGCTACATGCGTGGCGGCGACCAGCCCACGTTGACCGACGCGCTGGTGCAGCTCCGCCACCTGAATCCCCGGACGCTGCTCCAGGGCGAGATGGCCATCGATGCGGCGCTGTCGGCGGAGGCCATCCGCCGGGAGGTGGCCGGGCCCCTGGACATGTCGGAGGACGAGGCGGCGCTGGGCATCCTGCGCGTGCTGGTGGCCAACATCGTCGCCTCCATGCGCACCATCACCATCGAGCGCGGCTTCAATCCCGCGGACTTCGTGCTCGCGCCCTTCGGCGGCATGGGGCCGACGCTGGCCACCGCCGTGGCTTCGTCCCTGGGCATCGGGCGCATCCTGGTCCCCGCCGACCCGGGCAACTTCAGCGCCTTCGGTATGCTGCTGTCGGACCTGCGCTCGGACGCGGTGACCACGAAGGTGTTCGCCCTGGACCCGGACACGCTGGCCGGCGCGGTGACGGCCTTGCGCGACCTGGAGGACGAGGTCCGGCGCGAGCTTGCCTCCCAGGGGCCGGCCGAGGACTCCATCCGTGTTGATTGGCTGCTGGACATGCGTTACCGTGAGCAGGCCTACGAGTTGACCGTGCCCATCGCCAAGGACCCCGCGAACCTCAACGTCGAGGAGATCCGCGAGCGCTTCGGCCAGGCCCACGAGCAGCGCTACGGGCACCGGGCGGACGATGAGGTGGTGGAGGTGGTGAACCTCAGGGCTTCCGCCTACGCTTCGCTGGGGAAGCCCGATCTGTCCCGGGGCGAGGGCACGGCCGGCCGGGAGCCCACGGCGCAGGAGCACCGCCGCGCCGTCATGCTCGACGGCGTGCACGACGTGCCGGTGCTCCGCCGTGATGATCTGGCCCCGGGCGCGGCGCTGGGCGGGCCGGTCATCGTCGAGGAGAAGACCTCCACCACGGTGGTGGAACCGGGCTGGACGCTGCGCGTCGACCCGGAGGGGAACCTGGATCTCACGCGGGTCGCGTGAGCGGCAGGCAGAGGAAACGTAGGGGGCGGGTGTCGCACCCGCCCGTGTCCGGGCCGACGAGCGGCTCGGGACGGAGGCATCACATGAAGATTCTGATCACGGGCGGCATGGGCGTGAACGGCGCGGTCACCGCGAGACACCTGGTGCGGGACGGCGTGCGGCCGGTGCTGATGGATAACCGGATGGACACCTCGCTGATCTCGGACATCGAGAAGGACGTGGACCTGGTGGTCGGGGACATCCTGGACCCCGAGGGCCTGGACAAGATCATCGTCGACAACGGCATCACCCACGTGGCCCATCTGGCGGCGCTGATGCCCATTCCGGCCGAGTCGGACCCCGCCCTGGGCATCAAGGTCGGCGTCGACGGGACCCTCAACGTGCTGGAGATCGCGCGGCACCGGGGGCTCGAGCGGGTGGTGTTCACCAGCTCCAAGGCGGTGTACGGCGAGATCTTCGGGAAGCATGCCTACCCCGAGTACGTGCCGGTGAACGAGGAGCACCCACAGAACCCGGCGGACCTCTACGGCACCATAAAGGTGTGCTGCGAGACCCTGTGCACCTATTACCAGAAGAAGTACGGCGTGAGCTCCGTGGTGCTGCGCTTCGGCTCCATCTACGGCCCCGGCAAGGAGGTGCGCCACGGCGCGCTGTCCCTCTACGGCCAGATGATCGAGAAGGTCATGTCCGGCCAGGGCTTTACCGCCGACGGCGGCGACCAGTCCAACGAGGCCCTCTACGTGGGCGACGTCGCCCGCTCCATCATCCTGGGCCTGCAGGTGAAGGACCCCGCCGAGCGCACCTTCAACATCGGCACCGGAGTGGGCGTCACGCTCCACGACTTCAAGCGCATCCTCGGCGGACTCTATCCCGACAGCAATATCGAGGTCGGCTCCGGCCTGGAGTTCCGCATGACCGAAAAGAAGAGCTATTGCATCTTCGACATCGGCAAGGCCAGGGAGCACCTGGGCTTCACCCCGGCCTACGACCTGGAAGCCGGCATCAAGGACTACATCGCGACGATCGAGAGGCTGAGGCCGCGGTAGGGCTACACAAGCGGATCAAAATCGTCGCTTGCCATTGGTTCGTGCTCGTCCCAGTGGCCGCTCATTTCAATCAAGACGCGCTGTTTGGATGGAGCGGGTAGCGGATTCAGCCGCACGACGCGTGCCGAGTATTTCGGGGATTCAGCCATAGCCGCGACCAAATCGGTCACGAGATAGCGTGGGGTCCAACCGATCATGTGGTAGTCGGTCGTCTGAATCTGGACCGCCAACCCGGTTGCCGGATTAGTCAGTTCAAGGGTCACGTACAAGTCGTCCCATTTGGTGAGGCGGTCGATCCGTTCTTGTGCCGATTGATTTACGTGGCGCCAACCGTGAAGAAAGAAGCGGCAGGTGAAGCTTCCGTCTTTGCGCTTCACGAGTTTCGGGAAAACCTCATAGGCATCCGTTACGCGGGTACCGCCGCTCACAGCAAGAATTTCCACGGGGTCCGCCCCTTCGGGTAAGTCAAGACCCGACAAGTAGGTCGCGAAATCCGGTCTTCCCGGATTAATGATCCGATTCTGGAACAGCGGAAACAACTCCGCAGACCGGTAGTCTTCATCCAGGCAAGGGAACTCTGCCAAGAGTGGAAAACCGGCTTCGCTCTTTGCTCGTTCCGCGCCGCGAATGTAGCGAAAGCGATAGAGGGGAGATTCAGAGTCCACGTCCAGGCGGCCTACCGGAAACCACAACCGACTTTCCTTCCTCTGGTCCTGCCACGCAAGGAAAAGGGTGTTCGTATTCATCGAAAAAGCTCTCCCAACTGACCAAGACTGTGGCCCATGAGCGCAACGGCGAATGCGCGGGCTGAGGACGTCATCCAGTCATTCGGCACACGGTCTACAAGATCGCTCAGAGAGTTCTCGTCCAACCTTGCTAGCTTCTCTAGCGCGGGCCGGAAAAGGTCAGGATGAGTGCGGGATGCCTGCCTGACCAACTCCAGGGGACTGGGACCGTGCCGTTCGTCTTCGGACCAGTAAACCGCACCACGCCCCCGTTGCACATAGTAACCTACGCGACCTTCTTTCAGCCGTCGGTCACGGTCCTGATCTCGAAGTTCCCTTCCCAACGAGGACGCATGATCGAATGACGGTGCTATGAAACCTCTCCAACGGATACCCACACGCTTTCGCAAAATCCCCCAATTCTCGTGATGACGATCCGTGTTACCAATCAGGGCGTCCAAAACCAAGTGTTCGGCAAAGCGGAGCTTGCCCTGTCTTGCGCCCTCAGCCTCTGGAAAAACCCTGTCGATCACTCGCCAGATGTTTGTCAACGTATGACTCGACTGATTGAATATCTTGTTCGGATCGTAACCACGAACAACCCGCTCCAACATCTGGTTCCCGTGGATCAGTTCCCGGCCGCCGCGCGAAAAGGACTCTGTAGTCGATCCTCGCTTGCCTTGAAACTTCGCCAGCTCCACTCTCGCATGGAACATTCCCAGGCGAGACGCTACCTCGGCAGAAATCTTCTCGGCCCAATGCTGTCCGGTGTTGTCTTGCGGGTGTTTGAAGAGCCAAGCTGTCTCACTATCAGGATCGTAGTACCAGAACTTTTCCTTGCTCCCCATTTCTTCGGGCCCAAGAACCCATTCCGGCAACACTTCAACAATAGGATAGGACTCTGGCATCGTTACCCCAGCGCGGCGAGGGTCTGGCCCCAAAGTAATCACAGGGGTGCTCGGGCTCAGGAGCCGAGTCGGAGCCCCAACTGCCTCCTCCGAGAGGCACGGCGACCACCTCACCCGGCATAGCCGGGAACAGGTCATTGGTTGAAGCGTAGCTTACGGCGCCCCCTGCCGTTCCAGTATGTGGGGCATGTCGACCTTGGCGCCGGAGGCGCCGCAGGAGTCGACGAAGAGCTGGATGACGTCGTCGTCTTCGTCCTCGTGCTCGATCTGCCAGCCGCCCTGGTTCAAGGGGACGTCGGACTGGATGGGGCCGGGGACCAGTTTGAACATGCGGCTGAGCATCTTGAGGGCGAGGTAGCGGGCCGGCTGGGGGCCGGAGTTGAAGTGCTGGTGGAACCAGCCCTCGGGGGGCACCACGAGGGAGCCGGGCTTCCAGATGAACTGCTGCTTCTCCTCGCCCTCGGGCCACATGAGCGAATAGCCTTCCCCTGACAGGATCATCACGTGGGCACCGGGTCCGTGGCGGTGCGCCTTCTTGTAGCGTCCCACCGGGAACTCGGAGACGTGGGCGCCCATGTGGCTGTTCACCAGCTCGAAGAACACGGTGCGGCTGCCCTTGCCGCGCGCTTCCCAGGCGATGGGCTCGATGTTGGCGACGTCGGGGATGAAGTTGCTCTCCAGCACCCGGTCGTTGTACAGGCGCGCGTGGCCGCGGAAGTCCTGGTCGTCGCCGAAGCGGTCCCGGAAGACGTAGGGGTTGTCCATCACGAAGTCTACGTTGTGGAAGATGTTGTGGACCAGCGGCGCGTTGGTGACGCCGAGCAGCTTGGCCTCCCGGTCGCCCGAGCCGTTGAAGTGCTGGTAGGTGGCGTTCACCGGGATGGCGAACAGGCTTCCCTCCTGCCACTCGAAGCTCTGGCCCTTGCCGTTGCCCTGCCACAGGGTGGTGGCGCCGCGGCCGGAGAGCACGTAGACGAGTTCGTCATAGACGTGTTTCTCGGGGTTGAGGCTCTTGCCCGGGGGGATCGACACCACGAAGGCGTCGTCCAGGTAGCCGGCGCCTTCCAGGTTGATGTAGACGCCGTGGCCGCCCTTCCGGTCCCACCACTTCATGGGCACGTCCTTGAGGTTCTGGACGAAGTAGCCCCGGATGACGTCCACTCCCTGGGAAACCACCCAGCGGTCGTAGGGCGTGTCCATCACCTCGGCGTTCCGGTCCACGCGCTCGAAGTTGCCAAGACTCTCTATCTTCATGCTCTTCCTCCGGGTGCCGCGACTTCACTCGGCTTTGGCAAGCTCCGGACGCACGGATGGGGGTGCCGCGTGTCGGCCCGGGGCGGTATGCCTTCGCGTGTTCGGGACTACGGTCCGGCTTCGCCCGTGTTGACGCCGGCATCGGCTGGCGGCGGCAACGCCTCGCTCGCGCTGACCGGCTGCGGGTCGTCCGGCGGGGCGCTCGAAACCTGGGGAAGTTCCACCGGTGCGGCGCCCGCCGGCGCCTCGCCGATCTGCGCGCTTCCCAGGTGCCGGAAGAGCCGCGACTCCTCCGACAGGATGGCCGTGCTCTTCTCCGGCAGGAACTTCTCGTAGGCCTCCAGGCTCCGGGTGAAGCTGTAGAACTCGGGGTCCTGTCCGTAGGAACTGGCGTAGATGGCCGTGGCGGCGCCGTCGCCCTCGCCGCGGAGCTTCTGGCTCTCCCGGTAGGCTTCCGCCAGCAGGATGGTCTTTTCCTTGTCGGTCTGGGCGCGGATCTTCTTGGACTCCTCCTCGCCCTCGGACCGGTAGCGCTTGGCGATGCGCTCGCGCTCCGCGCGCATGCGCTCGAACACGCTCATCTGGACCTCCGAGGGGAGGTCCGCGCGTTTCACCCGGACGTCCACCACGGTGACGCCGTATTCACTCTTGGCCTTCTCGGCGGAGCGCTTGGCCACCGCCTCCATGGCGGCTTCCCGCTGGTCCGCGATGATGTCGGCGAAGTTTCGCGACGCCAGCTCCTGCCGCAACTCGGAGAACACGATGTCGTCCAGCAGCAACCGTCCCCGTTGCTCGGTGAGGGCGGTCTTGAAGAACTGGAAGGGGTCGCTGATCTGCCACCGCGTCACGTGGTCCACCACCACGCGTTTCTTGTCCAGGGTCAGGTAGTCCCTGGGCTGCGCGTCGCTGGCGAGGATGCGCCGTTCGTACATGGTGACGTCTTCCACCAGCGGGGTCTTCCAGTGAAGCCCGGGCTCTCGCACGGCCCGCTTGAACTTACCGAACTGGGTGACGATGGACTGCTGCCATTCGCCCACCACGAAGAACGGGCGCACGGGCGGGAACAGCAGCACCACCACGACCGCGCCGACGAGGATGCCGGTGATGTAGGACCGGTTCATTACTTGCCTCCCGTTCCGGGAAAGCCCGGCATGCCCCTGAGGGGCAACAGCGGCACGACGTTCTTGGCCCCCTGGGCGTCCAGGATGATCTTGTCGACATTGGGGAGCACGCGCTCGATGGCCTCAAGGTGCATGCGTTCACGGGTCACCTGGGGGGCCTTGCGGTACTCGGTCAGCACCGAGTTGAAACGCGCCCCGTCGCCCGTGGCCCTCAGCGTCCGCTCCTGCTTGTAGGCCTCGGCCGCCTGGAGGATTTCCTGGACTTCGCCTCGGGCCTTGGGGATGAGGTCCTCGCGGTAGCCGCGGGCCTGGTTGATGAGCTTCTCCCGGTCCTCGCGTGCCCGCACCACCTCGTCGAAGGCGTCCTTGACCTCGCGCGGGGCTTCAACGGTCTGGAGCTTGACCTCGGTGATCTGAATGCCGGACTGGTAGGTGTCCATCAGCTCCTGCAAGAACACCTGGGTCTCGTTCTGCACCCGGTCACGGCCCACCGTCAGGACCTCTTCGATGGTGGTGTTGCCCACGCGGCTGCGCAGCGCCACCTCGGTGGCCGCTTGCAGGGTGTTCACCGGATCCCGGAGATTGAAAAGGAACTTCTCGGGTTCCTTGACGCGGTACTGGACGGTGAGCTGGGCGCTGACGATGTTCTCGTCGCCCGTCAGCATCAAGGACTCGGCCGGGATGAGACGCACCAGGTTCGGGCGCACCGGGTTGCTGCGAAAGCCCACCTCGAGGCGCCGGATCTCGGCCACGTTGACCTTCCGCAACTCCTCGATGGGCCACGGGATGTGGTAGTTCAGCCCGGCGGTGGCGATGCGCGTCACCTTGCCGAAGCGTGTCACCACCCCTTCCTCGCCGGGCTGGATGGTGTAGAAGCCGCTGGCCAGCCAGATGACCGCGATGGCCGCGGCGATGAGGAAGGGCACTCCGGACTTCAGGAAACCGGGCAACTCCGGCAACCGTGACAGGAGGTCTTCCCAGTCAGGTCCGCTCTGCCGCCGCCGGCCCCAGGGGCCCTCGGATCCGCCTTGCATGAGTGACTCCTTTTCTGTCTGCCGCCACCGGGTGTTTACTCGACAAACCCGCGAAAGCCTGTCTCCGACCCCCATCGGAGGCGGTTCCACGGGAACTGTACGAATCTATCATTGCGTCGTGGGGTCGGCAACGTCCTTCGGTGACGATGCACGGTCCCGCCGCGGCAGGTTCACGGTGAGCCAGTACCATTGGTCCGGGTAGCGCCGGACAAGATCCTCCAGAAGCCGCATGATGCGGCCGGTGTTCGCCGCGAGGTCGGCGGCCACATCCCCGGTCCGTTCCATCTCCATCTCCGGTTCGATGACCAGACGCAGCCTCCCGGAATGGCCGCGTACGAGGTAGACGGGCAACACCGGCGCGCGCGTGCGCAGGGCGAGGCTCACGGCGCCTCGGGCCGTGCGCACGGGCTGGCCGAACAGGGTGGTCTCCAGTTCGCCGCGCTTGAGGTTGTCCGCCAGCATCAGGACGGTGCCGTTGTCACGGAGAGTGCCCAGGATGCGCTTGACCGCCTCGCGGCGTGGAAGGGACGGTATAAGCTCGGTGAAGAACGAGCGGCTGTGGTGCAGGACCAGGTTCATCAGTCGTTCGTCGTCGAGGAATCGCATCAGGCTGTGGACCGGATGCCCGGCCACACCCATGGCGGCGGCGAGGAGCAGGAAGTTGCCCAGGTGGAAACTCAACGCGATGGCGCCGCGTCCCTTGGCGAGGGCCGTTTCCAGGTGTTCCCGGCCGTGCACGTCGAGGACTCCCGGCAGCCGCTCGGGATAGCCCATCTGCACGAGGCAAGCGAGGATGTTCTCCGCGATCCGATGCTGCACCCCGCGGGCCAGACCGCGCTTGGCCGCCGGCGTGTACGCGTCTCCGAAGGCCGCGTCCATCACCGCGACGATGCGCCGGCGCGAGACCGCGCACATGGCCAGACACCTGAGCACCGGAGCGGAAAGGCGCATGAACCAGAGCGGCGGCATCACCCGCATGACCTGGACGAGCAAACGCCACAGCCCTTCCCATACGCGGTACACCAGCCATTGGAGGGGCGAACCCTGGCGGGTGGCCTGCTTCGTTGCGGATTGGCCCGCGGGCTGGCGGGCAGTGTGGGCCGATTGTGGCAAACCGTTTTGTAGGGCACCAGGAAACGCACGGAATGTCAACAAACGCGGACTGAACGATCTCGAATGACGGCCTGGATCACACGCCGGGCTCTTCGCCGCACGCCGGGTTCTTCGGACAGCCGCGCGGACATCGATGCGCCCGGCTCTCGGTACGCGAGTGCATCGGCGCCGGACATCCTCGAGCGCCGCCGCCGTTGACACGCGACGCCGCGGTATGGTAGTTTCGCGGCTTTCAAATACGCGGAAGCAAGCGATTTTTCAGCACATTCTCGAAACGCTAGGAGGCAAAATGATGCGTCGATCCTGTTTGGCCGTTTTGGCGGCGGCCTTCCTCGTCGTGACGGTCGCGCAAGGCTCTTTCGCGGCCGACGGTGACAAGTACCCGAACAAGACCGTTACATGGCTGATCAATGCCGCTCCGGGAGGCGGATTCGATCTGCACAGCCGGGCGGTGGCACGGGTCATGAGGAAGAAGCTGGGCGTCAACATCATCATCCGGAACGTGCCGGGCGCCGGGGGCATCGTCTCGTGGAACCTGTTGTCCGCGGCCAAGCCCGACGGCTACACCATCGGCATCGTCAACCTGCCCGGCGCCATCGTCAGCCAGTTGTTCAAGGAGGTGCAGTACAAGCTGAGGGAGTTCAGTTGGATCGGCCGCATCTCCGCGGCACCGTATGTGTGGGCGTCCGGGAAACAGTACAACCTCCGCACGCTCGAGGACTACCAGCAGGCGAAGGAAGTGCTCATCACCGAATCGGGGTACGGCACCACCGGCTGGACCAATGCCGCGCTCACGGCCGCGACCATGAAGTTCAAGCCCAAGTTCATCATGGGCTATGCCGGGGCGCCGGCGTCGAACATGGCCATCGTGCGCGGCGAAGGCCATGCCCGCGCCCTGGGATTGGATTCCCCGGGTCAGATGGCCTACATCAAGGACGAAAAGATGGTCCCGAACTGGGTCTATCTCAAGAAGCGGGACCCCAGATACCCGGACGTGCCCACCGTGGGCGAGCTAGGGTTCCCGCAGTTGAGCGTACTGGCGGCCAACCGCGTGGTGGCGGCGCCCCCGAAAATGCCCAGGGACCGAATGGCGGTCCTCATCAAGGCATTCCGCGAGGCCATCGAGGACCCCGAGACCCAGGCGTCCTTCAAGAGCATGAGGGCCAAGACCGCGCCCATCTACGGCGACGACTGGCTGCCCGAGCTCGAGACCATGTTCGAGCTGATCCAGACCAACGCGGCGGTCTTCGAGAAGGCCCTCCCGAAGTAGCTTGTAGACCTTCGGCGTGGTTGGCCTTGAGCGAACGGCCTCGCGGCCGTGTCTCGCCGGGATGGCCGCATGAAACGGAAGGGGGTGAGTCCGGTGCGACTCGCCCCCTTTTTGCGTTCACGCATATGCTGCTAAGATGGCCGGTTCAAGATTCTCAAGGAGGAGTGCATGAAGATCGAAGGCAGCTATGAATTCAAGGCTCCGCGCGAGCGCATTTGGGAGATTCTGCAGGACCCCAAGGTCATGGCCCAGTGCATGCCCGGCTGCGAAGGCATGGAGGAGGTCGCCCCGGATGAGTTCGAGGCCACGGTCAAGGTCGGCATCGCCGCCGTCAAGGGTACTTACAAGGCCAAGGTGGCGATCAAGGACCGGCAGGCTCCGAGCCATTACGTGTTGAGTGGCTCGGGCTCCGGCGGCCCGGGCTTCATGCAAGGGGACCTGGTCATCGACCTGGAGGACAACGGCGACGCGGGCACCACGTTGCGCTACAGCACGGATGCCAAGATCGGCGGCCTCATCGCCGGCGTGGGCCAGCGCATGCTCGGGGGCGTGGGCAAGATGATGGTGAACCAGTTCTTCAAGAAGATGGAGAGCTTCGTATAGACACCGCCAGCGGCGCGCTTCACCGTCCTGAACATCACTGGCTCCACGGCGCGTGTCCCTCTCCGCGGCGTCTTGTCGCTCCGGGGGTTTTGTGGTGTAATCGCGCCCCGTTCCCAAACGCTGCCTAACGGGAGGTCGATGATGTTGAACCCGCGTCTGAGTCTCTCTTGTTCGGCCGTGATGCTCACGGCCTGCCTGCTGGTTGCCGCGTCCGTCGCCGCGCAACCCGTCACCATGAAGATCGGGCACGCGACCACCAAGGGCGCGTACGACAACTGGGCCGACACCTTCAAGGCCGGGCTCGCCGAGCGGGTCGGGGACGCCATCAAGGTCGAGGTCTATCCGCTGAGCCAGCTCGGGGCGATACCGGCCATGGTGCAGGGCGTACAACTCGGCACCATCGAGATGGTGATGACGCCGCCGGCTTTCCTGTCCGGCGTGGATCCGCGCTTTGGGGTGCTGTCGGCTCCCGGCATCTTCGAGGATCTCATGCACGGTTTCCGCACCGTGCACGATGCCGCGTTCAAGAAGGCTTACTGGTCCATCGGTGACGCCAAGGGCCTCAAGCTCGTCAGCATGACCTGCGACGCGCCCACCGACTACGCCACTTCGACGCCGATCCGCGGTCTTTCCGATTTCAAGGGCCGCAAGCTCAGGGTCTTCGGCAGCAAGCTGGAGATCGAGACCCTGCGCCGGTTGGGCGGCGCGGGCGTGCCCATGCCGCTCTCCGAGGTAGTCCCGGCAATCCAGCAGAAGACCATCGACGGCAACAAGGCCGGCATCACGATCTTCGTGCCCTTCAAGTACCAGCGCATCGCCAAGTACGTGCTGAGGCCCGGGGAGGGATTGATCTGCAGCGGCCGCTTCGTCAGCAAGGTGTGGTTCGACAAGCTGGCCGCCGACCTCCAAAAGGCGATCCTGGACCAGGCGCTGGCCACCGACCCGCTCAACCAGGCTTGGACCCTCAAGTTCGTCGACCGCATGTACGACATCTGGGTCAAGAACGGCGGCGAACTGGCGGAGCTTTCACCCGAGGACCAGGCGGAGTTGCGGAAGCGTCTTTCCACCGTGGGGGACGACGTATTGAAGGACCGCCCGGCGGTGCTCGAGACCTACCGGGTCATGAAGGAGGCGGCCAACCGTACTCGTGGCGGCTGAGACACCCTCGGGTCGTGAGCATCTCCCCGACCGCCGCGCCTTCCTGACGAGGCGCGGCAGCGCCGATTGTGCGCGCGGAGGGGTTCATGTCCAGGAATGAAGTCCCCGGGCCTCTCCGTTTCGTCATCGTGACAATGCCGAGGGCGATCGTCGGCGCGCTGATCCTCGCCGGCATCGCCGTCAACTTCGCCAACGTCATCGGGCGATACGTCTTCCTTCAGCCCCTCATCTGGGCCGACGAGGCCATGGTCTACATCATGGTCTGGACCGTCTTCATGGGGGCCGTCCTCGTTTCCTTCGAGGGACAGCACCTCAAGATGGACTTCTTCTCGATCCTGCTGCCCTCGCCCTGGAAGGAAGTCATCAACGGCATCGCAACGGTCTCGTTCCTCGCCGTCTGCGTCTTCGTGGTCCCGCAGACCTGGACCGTGGTGAAGCTCGTGTGGAACTTCGGACAGCGCAGCGTCGTCGCCGAGATCCCCATGGTGATACCGCACTTCGCGCTGCTGCTGGGGTTCGTGCTCATGTTCCTGGCCGTGGTCCTGCGGTTCCGCTCGTACGTGAAGGGCGACTTCGTGCAGCAATACGGCAGCGGCGACCAGGATGGCTGAACCGGGGCGGCCGGAGGGGACGATCTCGTGGAATGGATGATGGCCGTCGTGCCGGTGATCCTGCTGCTGCTGGGATTCCCGATCTTCGTCATCCTCCTGGCAACTTCCGCCATCGTGCTGCTTCTGTTCGCGCCGGTCCCCCCCACGGCGGTGCACATCAAGATGTTCGACAGCGTGGACAAGTTCGCCCTCATGGCAGTGCCGTTCTTCATCTTCGCCGGCGACCTCATGGGACGGGGCGGCATCTCCAGGCGCATCGTCGCCTGGGTCCTGGCCGTCATCGGCGGCGTCCGGGGCAGCCTGGCGCTGACCGCGGTGGGGACCTGCACCGTCTTCGGCGCCATTTCCGGTTCCAGCCCCGCCACCGTGGCCGCGGTCGGGCGGCTGCTCTACCGGCCGCTACGGGACGCCGGCTACGACGAGAAGTTCTCTACCGGCCTGCTGACCTCGTCCGGCTCCATCGCCATCGTGATACCGCCGTCCATCGGCATGATCCTCTACGGCGTGTCGGCGCAGGAATCGGTGGTGCTGCTGTTCGTGGCCGGCATCGTTCCCGGCATGATCATGGCGTTGCTGATGGCGGCCTACATCTACGCGTTCGCGGTGAGGCACGGGATCCGCGAAGCCTCGGGGTTCTCCTTCCGGGATTTTCTGGCGGCCAGCCGGGAGGGCGTGTGGGCCTTGGGCATGCCCGTCATCATCCTGGGCGGCATCTACGCGGGCGTCTTCTCTCCCACCGAGGCGGCCGGCATCGCCTGCGTCTACGCCATCGTGGTGACGCGTTTCATTTACGGCGACATCGGCTGGAAGGGCATCTGGGAAGTTTCCGTCAACTCCATGTACCTGACGGCCCAGGTGCTGATCATCGTGGCCGCGGCCGGGGTCTTCTCGCAGCTCTTGACCATCAGCGGCGCGCCGCAAAGCATGGTCGGGACGATCCGGGAGATGGACCTCCCGCCGTGGATGTTGTTGCTGGCCATCAACGTCTTTCTGCTGTTCGTGGGCTGCCTTCTCGATCCCGCCTCCGCGATCCTGGTGCTGACGCCGCTGCTGGCACCCATCGCGGTCGCCATCGGCGTGGACCTGGTCCACTTCGGCATCATCATGACCGTGAACCTCGCCGTCGGCATGTTCACGCCGCCCTTCGGGCTCAACATCTTCGTCACCCAGGCGCTGTTCAAGGCGCCGCTGGCGAGCCTCTACCCGGGGCTCGTGCCGTTCATCGTCATCAACGTGGTGGCGCTGTTGATCATCACCTACGTCCCGGAGCTGTCGCTGTTCCTGACGCGCTACCTGGGGTAACGTTCCCGGCAAGCGTGACCATATCCACCCCAGGCCGTTCGCCCTGAGCGTAGCGAAGCGAAGTCGAAGGGCGCATTTCAGAGGAGTGCATCCCCTGGTCTCCACAACATGCCTATGGCGAAAGAAACCGATTTGCTCGTCAGCGTCATCATTCCCAGCTATAGTCGCTGGCCCATGCTCGGCGAGGCGGTGGACTCGGTCCTGGCGCAGACCGCAAGCGTGTATGAGTTGATCGTCGTCGACGACGGGTCCACCGACGAGACGCCCCGCCGGCTGCGAGACTACGGTGCGCGGCTCACCATGCTCAGCCAGGGCCGCCGGGGCGTGGCGGCGGCCCGGAACCTGGGCGCCCGCCAGTCCTCGGGCCGCTATCTCGCCTTCCTGGACTCCGACGATACCTGGCACCCGGTCAAGCTCGAGCGACAGCTCGCGTTCATGGAACGCAACCCGGAGGTCGAGATTTGCCAGACCGACGAGATCTGGGTACGCAACGGCGTCCGGGTGAATCCCCGACACAGGCACCGCAAGCCCTCCGGCGACATCTTTCGCGCCAGCCTCGATCTCTGCCTGGTGAGCCCCTCGGCGGTGATGATGCGGCGGGACCTTTTCGAGCGCGTCGGCGGTTTCGACGAGTCGTTCCCGGTGTGTGAGGACTACGACCTGTGGCTGCGCATCGCCAAGGACGCCGAGGTCCCGCTGATCCCCGAGGCGCTGGTCACCAAACGGGGCGGACACGCGGACCAGCTCTCCCGCTCCACCTGGGGATTCGACCGCTTCCGCGTCCACTCCATCGCGAATCTCCTGGAGGAAGGCCTGGAGGGAGAGAAGGCCGAATGGGCCTTGGAGGCCATGGCGAAAAAGGTTACGATTCTGGCTCGGGGGTTCCGCAAGCGCGGCAACGAAGCCATGGCCCGGGAGTACGAGGAACGGCTGCGGCGCGCCGCCCACCTTGGAGGCTCGCCGGTAAGACTTGTATCGGACGCCCCTTGGGTAGGAAAGGGTACGGACATTTGAACCGTCCTTCCTGCGGAACAGGCTGTTTCAAAACTCCACCCAGACTGGGAACAGCTCCGCCCCTCGAACCGTCATTCCCGCGAAAGCGGGAATCCAGGCGGGGT
>JAJEAI010000078.1 GCA_022824205.1 Candidatus Binatia bacterium | reverse complement strand
CCGCGGACGACCTCGAGGCGACGTGGGATGCGATGGCGATCAATCTGGTGGTCGCCATCGCGATCGTCTACCTGATCATGGCCGTGCTCTTCGAGAGCTTCGTCTATCCCTTCGTCATCATGCTCTCGGTGCCGCTCGCCGCTGCCGGCGGGGTGCTGGGAATTGCGGCTGTCAATACCTATACCTTCCAGCCGCTCGACATGCTGACGCTCCTTGGCTTCGTCATCCTGGTCGGCATCGTCGTCAACAACGCCATCCTGCTCGTCCACCAGACCCTCTTCCACATGCGGGAGGAGCAGATGGCGGTCGCGGACGCGATCGTCTCGGCAACCAGAAACCGGATTCGACCGATCTTCATGTCGACGCTCACCAGCGTGTTCGGCATGCTGCCGCTGGTGCTCTCCCGCGGCGCCGGCTCCGAACTCTACCGCGGCCTCGGCTCCGCCGTGCTGGGCGGGTTGGCCGTCTCCACGCTGTTCACCCTCGTGCTGACGCCCACGCTGTATTCCCTGTGGCTGGACGTGCTGGCGAAGGTGCGGCGGCGGGCGCCCGAGGAGGTCCCTGCCGAGGCCGTGCCCGCGGCTGGTGCGGAGTAGCGCCAGCACGAGCCCAAAGAACCGTTGGCGTAACCCCACGCCATTCCCGCGAAACAGGCGGTGTCAAGACTCACGAGGTACATTCCCCTCGAACCGTCAAAATGCCATTCAAGAGAGGCAACAGCCCCCTGAATCGTCATTCCCGCGAAAGCGGGAATCCAGGGGTGGTGTTGGGGGGGGAACGCCCTTGCAGGCCTCACCACCGCCCCTGGATTCCCGCTTCCGCGGGAATGACGGTACGGGGGGTTGGTGACGGTCCTTTTCCAAGCGGAGCTTTGACACGGCCTGGAGGGGCGCGGATGACGAATGCCGGCGTCCCTTGCCAACCCGTGCCGGGTTCTGGCACGTAAGTCCTCAACAAACACGGAACAGGAGCCCATCGTGCCCAACGCTGAAATCGTCGCCATCGGATCGGAACTGCTGCTGGGTCAGATCGTGGACACCAACTCCGCGTGGATGGCCCAGCGCCTGTCGGACTTGGGCGTCAACCTCTTCTTCAAGACCATCGTGGGGGACAACCCCGGGCGCATGAAGGACGTCATCGGGCGCGCGCTTGACCGGGCGGACTTCGTCATCACCAGCGGCGGTCTGGGCCCGACCCAGGACGACCTCACCCGTGAGATCATCGCCGAGGTGTGCGGCCGCAAGCTCGTCCGGGACCCGGGCCTGCTGGACCAGATCGACCGGCGCTTCCGCCGGCGCGGCATGATCATGACTCCCAACAACGAGCGTCAGGCGGACATCCCCGAGGGCGCCATCCCGGTGGAGAACCCCAACGGCACCGCGCCGTCGTTCATCGTCGAGCACGAGAAGGGCGTCGTCTTCGCGCTGCCGGGAGTGCCTCACGAGATGAAGTGGCTGTTCGAGAACGAGCTGACCCCCTACGCGCGGCACAAGTGGAACCTGTCGGAGACCATCACCTACCGGGTGCTCAAGGTCACCGACATGGGCGAAAGCTCGGTGGACCACGAGATCGGTCACCTCATCGCCAACTCCAGCAACCCCACGGTGGGGGTTCTGGCCCACCCCGGGCAGGTGGACGTGCGCATCACCGCCAAGGCGTCGAGCCGCGAAGCGGCCATGGAGCTCATCGCGCCGGTGGAGGCGCAGGTGCGCGACCTCCTCACCACCCACATCTTCGCCGTCGATGACGAGACCATGGAGGACGCGGTGGGCCGGCTGCTCCGGGAAAAGGACTGCAGCGTGGCCGTGTTCGAGGACATGACCGCGGGCCTCGTGGCCGACCGCCTGCAGCGCGCCAGCAAGGAGCACTTCGTGGAGGGCACGGTGGCGCCGGGGGAGCGGGGAACACGCAGGCTGCTGGCGAACTCACGCCGGCCGGACGAAGCCGAAGCGCTGCTGGACCAGCCCGAGCCGCTTACCGAGGAACTGGCCTGGACCATCCGGCGGCAGGCCGGCAGCGACCTGGGCCTGGCTCTCCACGCGGTGGAGAACCCGGGCGACACCGCGGTCAACCTCGCCAGGGGCCAGACCTACATCTCGGTGACCGACGGCGAGAAGTTCCAGACCCGCACCTACAACCTCGGCGGCCGCGGCGGCCCCGACCGCACCCGCATGAGCCTCAACGCCATCTCGATGGTCCGCACGGTGCTGCTGGAGGGGATGTAGGGTTCCAACCCCCTCTCCCTCTGGAAGAGGGTCGGTGCGAGGGTGCCCGCGACGCGAGTCAGGATGGCATCTCGTCCAGGAAGTCCATCACCGGCAAGACCTCGACCTCCTCTATCCGTTGCCGGCGCGGACCCAGAAACACCACGATGGAGCGGTGGACACGGCCTGCCCTCTCGGCAAAGGCCCGCAACCCTCGCAACATGCTCCGGGATACCCGCCGCGATGATTTGACCTCGACCGCCCACACTTCGCGACCGACCTCCATCACGAAGTCGACCTCCGATCCGTGCCGGGTGCGGTAGTGCGAGAGAGCGAGCTCGGGCCAGAGTGTTCCCACCCGGCGAAATAACTCGTGGGCAATGAAGTGCTCCAACAGGAGCCCCCGTTCGTCCTCCAGACAACGATCCAAAGGCCGTCTCAACAAGGCGTTCCGCACCCCGAGATCGAAGAAATAGATCTTCGGATGGCCAAGCAGGCTCGCCCGATCCGACCCACTCCAGGCCGGAATGCGGAACACGAGGAGCGTGTCCTCGAGAACTTCCATGTAACGCCGCGCCGTTTCGTAGGCGATACCGGCGTCTTGGCTCAGAGCATTCAGGTTGAGTATGGTGCCGGAAGCCGCGGCCGTGAGGTCCAGCAGACGGGCATATCCGCCGAGATTCCGGACCAGCGCCTCTGCCTGGATCTCTTCACGCAAATAGGCGTCAACGTAGGCGCGCAGGTCCTGCGCCCGCACGGTCTGGTCCGGTTCGGCATAAATGCCGGGCAGGGTGCCGTGGGCGAGCACCCGTTCGAGATCGAAATCACGGCCCAGCTCACGCGCGAGCAGCGGATGCAAGTAATGCAAATGCACCCGCCCAGGCAGCAGATTCGCCTGCCCGCGGCGAAGCTTCCTCGCGCTCGAACCCGACAGCAGAAAGCGGAAGCGGCCGCGCCGTTCATCCACCAGAGTCTGCACCGCGTCCAATAGCGCAGGAACTCGCTGCACCTCGTCGATCATGACGGTGCGGACACCAGGGGCGGCCGCCCGTAGTTCGGACTCCAACCGTTCCGGTTGCGTCACGTAGTCGTGAAAGACGGCGGGGCTTGCAAGGTTGAGGGAGATGTCAGGCTTGAGAGACGTCAGCAGAGTGGATTTACCCACCTGCCGGGGGCCGAGGAGCAGAATGCTCCTGCGTGTCTTCGTCAGCCGGGAAACAAGAGCACGTTCATACATGTGGGTATTATAGCGGTATTTTTACCCAGATGTAAGAACCAAGCTGATCCTCCGACGCCGGCCGCGCCCGGATCGTCGACACCCGCGACGAAGCCCGGGAACTGGCGCGCCGGATTCTGAATTGACCTTCACAGGCGTGCGCAACTTCAGCGCGGGGAGCGAGTCTCCTTCCCGCGACGCTGACTCCTGGTGTTAGTTGAACTCCGTTCCCCCCTTTCGCAGGAGATAACCCTCGGAAACGCTCTTGAGGATTCGCCGGCCGATCTCGAAATCCCGGCCTTCAGCGCAATCCCGAATCACGACGCCCTCTCGAATCTGGTCCACCCCGTCCCCCCACAGAGTCTTGCCGGTGGTCCACTCGGGAACAAGTCCTTCATCGAAGGGTCCCCGATACAGGGCTGGAACCGTCGGGAAATCTTCGCCCGCGAACTCCAGCACCTCGGAGCAGGTCAGATACCTGCCGGAACCGGGGTCTCCGACGTACACGTCGAAGACGGCGAACGCCTGCGCCTTCTCGCCGTATCGAAGGTCCTGGACCGAACGTCCGAAGATCTCTCCCAGTACGTACACCGACCGGCCGAGGTCCTCTGCCCGCTGCCTTACGTCGCCGCCGTACTTCTTCCACATCCGGACGTACAGGTTGTCCGCGTTCTCCGGGTCCTCGACCTTGAAGGACAACCCTTGGGAGGACAACCCCTTCGACGCCACGATCGGCCCGCGCTCCCGATTCCAGCCGAGACAGCACCAGGTCCCGTGAATCTTCTCCGTGACTTCCACCTCTTCCCCGGTCTTGAAGACATCCGGATGCTTCTTGACGTCCTCGATGTCGTAGTGAAGCGTCGCCCCATGAGAATTCTGCACCTTGCCGGACAAGTGGACCGGGATCGGAGGCTCCCACTTCTCCACGCCGAGAGCCTCCATCACGTCGTCGCCCTGGTTCACGGAAATCCCGTGGAGGCGGTTCCCCGTCACGGGGTAGATCAGGCCCTGGGACAGGACGCCGCGAAGCCTGATCGCCTTGACCCGGTTCTTCGCCTTCCCGGCCAGGCGGCCCTCAAGCCCGAGTTCCTGAATCACGTCCTCGGGAACGATGGAAGCCTCGGGAATGTAAACCGCCAGATCTCCGGTCGAGAAAGAGTCCTTCTTGACAAGGCTCACGTACCCGCCCACGCGCGCCAGCTCCAGGGCATCCGCGTTCGGATGTTCCTCGACCTGAATCCGGTAAACCTTCACCTCGAAAGAAGCCATACTGTTGTTCCTCCCGCGGACAGGGTCCGATTTCGGGAAAGCGCCGGCAGAGAAGCGTGTCCGGGTAGCGGGATGGGCGTCAGTCCTCGCGCGCGAAACGTGTCCGATCCCGGCGGTCCTTCTTGGTGGGCCGGCCGCCGCGCTCCCGGAATGGGGCGGCCTGGATCCGGGCTCGCGCGGCGTCCCGGTTGCGCACGCTCTCCTCGGTCTCTTCGTAGAGCAGCGCGGCCTCGTTGGCCGGACCGCGCCTCGTTGACAGACCTTTCACCGTGACTACCCATTCACGGGAGCCACGCCGGATTTGCAACCGATCGCCGACGCGAACCGGGCGGGCCGGCTTGGCGCGGTCGCCGCGGACATGGACCTTTCCGCCCTGGGCGGCGTCGGCCGCGAGCGAGCGCGTCTTGAAGAAGCGTGCCGCCCACAGCCACTTGTCGAGCCGCACGCTTTCGGTAGTCGTCATGGGACCTTTATAGCATAAATTGGATGGATCGGTCCGGATCGCTCCTCCGCTTGCAGTGTACCGGGTTTCATGGTTGGAACAAATTGAGGTGCTCCATGCCCTATGCCGATTCTAATGGCGTCCGCATCTACTACGAGGTCTCCGGAGAGGGCCTGCCTTTCATCTGGGTGCACGCCAACCCGTTCGACCACAACCTGCTGATGTATCAGGTGGCCCACTTCTCCACGTACTTCCGGGTCATCTCGCTGGACATCCGGGGCTACGGCCGGTCGGACAAGCCGGAGACGCCGTTCTCGCTGGGGGACATGGCGGGCGACGTGCTGGCCGTGTGCCGGGCGGAGGGCGTCACGGAAGCGGTCGTCGGCGGCGTGAGCGTGGGGTCGGGCATCGCGCTGCTGTTGGGCCTCGACCACCCGGAGATGTTCCGGGCCGTGATCCTGGTAGGCGGAAGCAGCGGCGGGGGTGGGCGCACCGGCGACCGCATCGCGGGCTACACGGACGACGTCACCACCTATCACGAGAAGCACATCAAGGAGCTGGTGGCGCCGGGCTTCGAGAGCACCCGGCTCGGCAAGTACCTGCTGGACCTCTTCCTGGAGCGCAACCCGTGGCTCTCGGGCAAGTCCATCGCGCAGATCTTCCGCGCCCGCGGCGGAACCGACATGACGCCGCGCCTCTCGGAGATGAAGGTGCCGACCCTGGTCATCAACGGGGAGCACGACATGTCCCTGGAAGGCGGCCGGAAGACCGCCGCGCTGACGCCGGGGGCGGTGCACCGGGTGCTGCCGGGGACGGGCCACGCCTGCTGCATCGAGGATCCCGCGGGATTCGATGCCTTCGTCATCGAGTTCCTGCGGGACAACGGCGTGATGAAATGAGTTGACGGGAGTCTGTTCGGGAAAGCGGGTTGTCCTTCGACTTCGCTTCGCGAGGCCTGTTCCGGACCCTTCGACAGGCCCGTCCTGAGCCCTTCGAAAAGCCGTCCTGAGCTTGTCGAAGGCATCAGGACAGGCCTTGTCGAAGCGCTCAGGACGAACAGGGAAGAGGCTATGCGCCTCCCGACCCGTTTCCCCGCCGCGCGTCCCAGCGCTTGCCCGCCAGCGCCACGCAGCGCTCCACGTCCTCGGCCAGCAGCAGGCGCTGTCCCCTGAGTTCCTCGGCGGCGGCGCGCACCTCGCCCAGATAAGCCTCCCGCGACGGATAGCGCGCCTCTATGGAAGGGCGCGGGTCTTTGCTCGCGGCACGCGCCTGTTCGGTCACGGCGAAGGGCAGGGCGCTGCCGACGATGCCCGCCATCACCTCCGAGTCCTTGCGCAGGTTCCAACCCAGGTAGGTGGCCAGGGGCGCGGTCACCTCCGGCACCCGGACTCCCGCGGTCTCGTTGCCGTCGGCGTCCACCGCGGGCACCAGGACTGGATACTCGCGGGTCAGGTCTTCCCGCGGCGGCTCGCTCGCGATGACCCCGTTGGCGAAATCCGCCCCGCGGTCCACGGGGTGCATCGCGTGGGGTTCGGCACACGCACATCCCGGCACCGCCGGAAAGCCGTTTCGGAAGGCCACGCCGTTGATGAGCCCGCCGTCGGAGCGCCGCGGCACGCGGCTGTCGGGGGGCGCCACGCCGTCCGTCACCCACTCGTCCAGGTCGCTCAGCAGGGCGCGGAGCACCGGATTGGCGGGCAGCGGGTTCAGCGGATACCGCGGCATCCCGCCTTCCAGGGCGGCGGCCGCGTCATTGTGCTGCAAGGACGAGAGCAGGTAGACACGGGTGTTCTCGTGCTCCGGGAGGTCGTTGCCGCCGGGGTCCGTGTGTACCAGGGAGCCGCGCCGCTGCCAGTACTCGGTGGCGGTCTGTGTGTGGATCACCCGGGGGTCCGTCTCCGGCCGTTTCAGGACGGCGTCCCGTTTGCTGGTAAACGGGTCCTGGGTAGAGCCGTAGGCGAACGGGAACTCCTCCGACGGATAGAGGTGGTCCTCGTGCTGGCGCGGATAGCGGTCGGGCTGGGCGAAGCGGTAGTTGAGCCGCAGCCGTCCGCCTCCGGCCACGTGGGAGAAGATGCCGTCGAAGATGCGCCGGCCGCCGTCCGACACGTTGAAACCCTCGTAGACGAACCCGCGCAGGAAGCGGCCGCTCTGGGAGCGTCCCCAGCCATAGGCCTTCTCGATGCCCGGCGCCCCTTCGCGTAACGGATTGGCCTGGCCGGCGTCGTCCTCGTCGGCATGGCGCAGGAAGTCGATGAGGTCGCGCACGGCGGCAAATCCGAGTCCCAGGACCAGCGGCTCCCTGGCGGTGTAGATCAGCTCATGGATCCAGCCGGGCCGGAAGCCCCCGGGCAGGTGGCAGCTCGTGTCCGACGGCCAGACGTTGCCGGCCGCGTCCGCGGCGGCGAACCGCCAGTCGCCTGGAGGTACGGGCTCGCGCGGGTCCTGCTGCAATCGCCGGCACGTGAGGCTGGCCCCCTCCGTGTTCAGGTCCACCGCCGGACAGGGCCGGATGTAGTCATGTCCGCCCAGGGATACGGTGGTCACCCCGGGCTGCTCGACGATGTACTCGGCCCGGAGGGGTCCCGTGACCGGCCCGTCGGGTCCGGTGGCCACGGGCAGGTCCATGGTCATGCGCCCGTCTCCCGGGAGCAGGTCGCCCTGCCAGCCGCACCACACCACCGTGTAGCCCCGGCGCATCAGGAAGCCGTGGCCCGCGTCTTCCGCCGTGCGCGGATCGTTGTTGGGCGGGGCGTCGTTGAAGAACTGCAGCGCCCGCTTGTTGCCGCGGTTGTTGACGTCGTAGAGCAGCCGCCGGTTGCCGCGGCTCATGTCCGCGGGCTTGACGATGAAGAACTCCGTCGAGTACTCCACCAAGCCGCCGTCGCCGGCGGGCGCCAGCGACAGGTCCACGATCTTGCGGTTGGCGGCATGGCGCGGGTCGATAGCGAAACACGCCCGTCCCTTGATGCGTTCGTATGCGCCCACGGGCCCGAAGTCGGTTCCTTCGGCAAAGGGCATGCGTTCCTCGATGACCAGGGTGATGTTCATGGGGCATCCTCGCAGATTTCGTCGGTCGCCGGCGCGGGCGGGGTTCAAACCTAGCCGCGTAGCGTATGTCCTGCAACCGGAATTTTGTAACTAACGGGACCGCACGCTATTCTGTTCCTCCTCTCCGCACTGAATGAAGAACAAGGCCCAGGGTCCCAGGCCGACGTCCGTTTCCGTCACCAGCCAGAGCGGACCGCGACCCCCGATGCCCAACGGTTGCCCGTCGGCCCTCGTTGCCACGATCCACTCCCGTGCTGTCGTATCTGCCTTGAAACGGAACCCGTCGAGCGCCAGCGTGTCCACGGTCCTCTCCTGGCACCCCGCGGCATCCAGAACATCCACCAACCGAGGTCCCGACATCACCTTCGGGCCGGCCCACCTCACGTGGAACGTCTTGACGCCCAGGCTCTCCAGCATGGCGCGGTCGAAGACGAACGCCTTGGCGAACGTGCGCTTGTGGTACCTGAAGAACATGTCGCGGTTCGCATCGTAGGCGGGCCGGTTGACCCGGGCGATGTTGCCAGCGACGGTCAGAACCACCGAACCCGCCGGGATCTCCGCGGCCATGGTGGGCCAAGCCAGCATCACGATTCCCAGGATCATCATGCTGTAGTTACAGTCTGGACCTGATCGTTGCACTGGACATGGGACGAAGACAAGAGCCAAGCCAGCCAGCGAAAGCATGGGCTCGGCTTCGACACTGCCAAGCTAGTGTCCTGTCCCGTATAAAACGTCGTGAAGATGCGCAGGACTTTTTGTCGTCGGCAAGGAGCGACGACTGTAGGGGCGACCCGCGGTCGCCCCAGTGGCCCCTACCACGCGAGGAGGACCCCGGGTCAAGCCCCGGGGTGACGTAACGCAGCCGACGGCGAAAAGGACAAGCAGATTCATGACGTTTTATACGGGACAGGACACTAGTGTTCGAAGGTCCTTTGGCAGCCCACCGGCCGGATCCGAATACAGACGAGGAACGCTGGCACACCATTGGCATGGTAGGCAACGTGGTCGTGATCGTGGCACACACATGGCCCAGGGTGGAGCGTGGGACCGGCATCGAAGTGGGTCGCATCATCCGTGCCCGGAAAGCGACCGCCCACGAAAGGGGAGCCTATGAAGAAGGGGACTTCCAGAGCACCTGAAAAGGAGCAGAAGGCGGACATCAAAGCACTCGCGAACCTTCCGGAGGAGAAGATCGATACAACCGACATACCCGAGATTCTCGACTGGTCCGGTGCCAGGCGCGGCATGCTCTACCGGCCGGTCAAACAACAGATCACCCTGAGATTGGATGCCGACGTGTTGGCATGGTTCAGGGCAAACGCCCCAGGAGGACGCGGGTACCAGACCGAGATCAACCGCGTGCTTCGGGAGCATGCTCAGCGAGCCGTGAACCGCCCATAGGCGCTCGGTTCCACTTCTCGAACATGCTCCTTGGATTGGGCAGCTTATGTCAACTCGGGCGCGGGCCGAAATACGTCGAGCAGGAAATGGCCTCAGCCCGTGATGGGTGCCGGGACCACGTCTACCAGTCGTCTTCCCCGCGGTAGCTCTTCGCCAGGATCTGCATGGGGTTGAGCGGGTGCTTGCCGGTGGCCTGCTCGATCTGGATGGCGGCCAGAGGGCAGTCGGAGCAGGCTACCGACGCTTCGGCCTCGTCGATGCCGCGGAACGCCTGCCGCCCCCAGCGCATGGAGGCTTCGAAGTTCTCCCGCTTCATGGCCCAGGTGCCGTCGTGTCCCGAACATGCCTGGACGGTCCGGACCTCGGTATCGGGCAGCAGGGACAGCAGCGTGGCGGTGCGGTTGCCGAGCCGCTGTGCCCGCAGGTGGCAGGGCATGTGATAGGCCACCTTGCCGGGGCCGGTCTTGAAATCGCGGTTGAGCTTGCCCTCGGCGTGGAGGGAGGCGAGGAACGCCGTGGGGTCGGTGGTGTGCGCGGCCACGTCCCGTGCTTCCTGGGTGTCCAGCAGGCGCGGGTACTCGTCGCTCATGGTCAGCGAGCAGGTGGGGTTGGTGGCGACGATGGTCCGTCCCTCGGCCACGAAGGGCGCCAGCAGTTCCACGTTCCGTTGTGCCTGGGCGGTGGCGCCGTCGAGGTCGCCGTTGTGCCACGCCGGCATGCCGCAGCACTCCCGGTAGGCCAGCACCACGTCCACCCCGTTCCGCGCCATGACCTCCAGCAGGTCCGTGCCGATGCCCGGCTCGTTATAGTTGACGAAGCAGGTGGCGAAATAGGCCACCTTGGCCACGGGCTCGCCCGCGGGGGCCTTGTACGCCGAACGGTACCGGGAGGCGAAGGTCTTCCACGCGAACGGCGGCAGCTTCTTGTCCTTGTGCACGCCCAGGGCGCCCTGCATGAACAGCCGGTGTACGCGGTTCTCGTTGGCCCAGTTGGCCATGGGGGCGGTGGCGGAGCCCAGCTTGCCCACGAGGTCCGGTTTCGCCAGCATACGGTCGGTGAAAGGGACCCCGTGCTTCTTCACGTGCTGGGCCTTGGCCCGGGCCATGAGCCGCGGGAAGTCGATGGCCCAGTCGTGGTCGCCGGGCGTGTAGGGGCAGTTGATGTTGCACAGCTTGCACTGGAAGCACAGGTCCACGACCTCGTCCACGTCCTCCGCCTTGAGCTTGGTGGAGTCCACTTCCGCGAACTCCTCTTCGGTGCAATAGGAGTCGATGGCGTCGAAGAGCTTGGGGAAGCTGCCGCAGAACTTCACGCACAGCCGGCATTCGGCGCACAGGTGGAAGACTCGCTCCACCTCCGAGCGCAGGTCCTGCTCGTCCCAGAAGCCTGCGTCCCTGAGATCGTAGGCCGGCGTCTTGTCCGGGACTTTCTTCATCATGGCGACTCCACGGAGGGCGCGTTGCGCCGGAACAGGAGCAGAGAGAACCATTGTTCCGGGTCGGTCCAGTGCCCCAAGGTGTCGAGCCCGAAGCAGCGGAGCTGCACCTGCAGGTCCTCCGGGTCGAACTTGCGGCTGGTCTCCACCAGGATTGCTTCGTCCTTCTCCCAGACGAACGACGCGGACTGGCGCGGAAACTCCACCCTGTGGGTCTCCCGGGCGATGCCGCACATCTCGACTTGGGCGCGCTCGCGGTTGTAGCGGCTGCGGAAGGCGATCTTTTCCAATTGGAAGTCGGCGCCGGTGGCGCGGTTGACGTTGTGGAATCCGTTCAGGATGAAGGCGGCCGTGGTTCCGCCGGAATCGTCGTAGGCCGGTTCGATGATGGCCGGGTCCTTGATGCGATCCACCCCCAGCAGGAGATAGTCCTCGGGTCCCATGTTCTCGGTGAGGTGGCCGAAGAAGTGCAGCATGTCCGTGGGGGTGAAGTTGCCGATGGTGCTGCCCAGGAACACCACGAGCTTGGGGATCTCGCGGGTGATGCTGGTGATGGCGTCCTCGAAACGGGCTTCGAGCCCGGTGAAGGCCAGCTCCGGGAACAGTTCCTCGGCCATGCGCTTGGACGCCATGAGCGCGGTGTTGCTCACGTCCACCGGGGCGAAGGTGCCGCGCCCGCGCACGTTGGTGAGGGCTTTCAGCAGATGGATGGTCTTCTTCGAGAAGCCGGCTCCCAGCTCCACGATGCACTCCACCGGCGCCAGGCTCATGAGCGCGCCGGCCTCGCGTTCGAGGATCCCGGCTTCGGTGCGGGTCGGGTAGTACTCCGGCAACTCGCAGATGTCCTCGAACAGGAGCGAGCCCCTTTCGTCGTAGAGGTGGCAGGGTTCGAGCCAGCGCGGGCGGTCGAACAGGGTGCGCACCATGCTGGCGGCGGCGCGGTCCGATGCGCGCTCCCGCGGCGTCAGGATCGCCGGAGCGGTGACGGCCCAGGTGGTGCGGTCCTCCGCGGAGATGATCTCCTTGTGTTCACGGTTCATCGGGCCAATATAGAGAACCCCCGGGATTTGTCCAACGCAGTACACGGGAGCGCCCCGTCGTGGTGCCCGCCACTGGGGCGACCGCGGGTGGCCCCTACGAGTCATCGCGCCTTGCCGACACCGAAAAATCCTCCGCATATTGTGCTGCG
>JAJEAI010000074.1 GCA_022824205.1 Candidatus Binatia bacterium | reverse complement strand
CGAGAAATCATTGAACAAGATTTTATTTTCATAGCAATGACGATTCGGGAGTTGTCATCCCCCGCTCCGCTGCAGCGACAGCGACAGGCCCGGGCGGCGTACGTGGATGTCGCTGTAGCGGCCGCGGTGGGCCAGTTGCTCCATCAGGGTCACCATGGGTGCGCGGGCGTTCCGGTACTCCCGCGGCGGGCCGGCGGCGCGCATGACCGCGATTTCCTCCTCGCTCAGCATCCAGCGCAGCAGCAGCTCCTCGTCGGTGACGCCGGGGCCGCCGAGCTTGCGGCGCACTTCCTGGATGGTCAGGTCCGGCGGCACCCACCGGGCCATCTCCTTGCCTCGGGGCCGGTCCAGGATCTTGTGCTTCACGTCGGCGTCCATGGTGTCGGCGCCTTCCTTGCCCCAGAGCCCCAGCGCGTACTGGATGATCTGGTCGGTGACCTCCTCGTAGCGCCCGCCGACGATGACGTTGATGGCGGCCTGGCTGCCCACGAACTGGGACAGCGGTGTCACCATGATGGGATAGCCGAGATCGGCGCGCACCCGCACCACCTCGTCCAGGGCCTCCTCCGCCTTGTGCTCCAGACCCACCTTGGCGAGCTGGTGGCGCAGGTTCGAGATCATGCCGCCGGGCACCTGGTGCTGGTACTGGGCGTAGTCGTACTCCACCGGCGCGCCCACGGGGAAGCCCTCCTGGTGCGCCACGGCGGTGAAGAACTCCGACACTTCCTCCAGCGCGTCCGTGTCCACGGCGCAGGTGTAGCCCAGGGCGCGCAGGTTGGCGGCGACGCTGAACACCGACGGGTTCGATGAGGCGTTGGCCAGGGGAGGCACGGCCGTGTTCACCGTGCGCACGCCGAGCTTCACCGCCTCCAGGCAGCACAGCGGGCCCAGGCCGGTGGTGCAGTGTGTGTGCAACTCCACCGGGATGCCGCCGGCGTTCTCGAAGATCATGGGCACCAGCGTGCGCGTGCGCTCGGGAGTGAGCAGGCCGCCGGGGTCCTTGAGGCAGAGGAACGGCACGCCGAGGGAGGCCGCCTCGCGGGTCTTGCGCGCGTAGTACTCGTCGGTGTGCTTGGGCGACACCGAGTAGATCAGGTTGACGATGGGTTCCAGGCCGTTCCTGCGCGCGATGCCGACCTTGCGCTCCCACCCTTCCAGCTCGTTCCACTCCTCGGAGATGCGCGCCTGGCGGATGCCGTTGGCCGCCATGCGCTCGATGAACAGCTCGTACACCGACACCGGCGTGATCTCGAAGGCGTTGACCCGCCCGGCCATGAGCCGCAGCGGCGTGCGTGTGACCCGCTCCGCCACCATGCGCACCCGGTCCCAGGGGTCCTCCTTGAGCTCGCGCACGCACTTCTTGAGGTGCGAGGCGGACATCAGCTCGATGGCGTCGAAACCGGCCTCGTCCATGGTCCGAGCCACCGGCAGCATCATGCCCGTGGTCATGCGCTCGGCCCACAGGCTCTGGTGCCCGTCGCGCAACGTCGTGTCTACGAATCGAATTTCGTCCATGTGTCGCTCGCGTTGGCGGCGGCCGGGAACGACCGCCGCGACAACCTCCCGCCGTCAGGCGGGATGGCGCCCTTGGAGTTCGCTACGCTCGGGGCGAACGGTCAGTTCGGTCAATGAGTTTCATGACGCGCCGTTCGCCCCGAGCGTAGCGTAGCGAAGTCCAAGGGTGCCATCCCGCCCGACAAGTCTCACAACCCGCTAATCCACGATGCGAGGACCGAACAGCGTCACCGCGTTGTCCCACAGGATCTTGCCCTTGGCCTCTTCCGAAATCGGTTGTGCGTCGAAGTCGGGCAGCGCCTTCTCCGGCCGCGGCGCGTCCGGATGCGGGTAGTCGGTGTTCCAGGCGATGTTCTCGCCGCCCAGGTGGTCCACGGCGTAGGACAGCGCGCTCTCGTCGCTGTCGCAGGTCACCGTGACCTGGCGCTTGAAGTACTCGCTCGGGAGCATGGGCAGGCGCTCCACCGCGTTGCCCATGACGCTGTTGCGCCCGTGGGTGTGCTCGTCCATCCGTCCGAGCCAGAAAGGCACCCAGCCGACGTTGGACTCCAGGATACCGAGGCGCAGCTTGGGGAAGCGGTCCAGGATGCCGGTGAAGATGAAGTGCCCCATGGTGGCCATGTTGTCGCACGGGAAACCCAGCGCGTGGTCGAGGCCGCGCAGGGCGAGCTGCTGCATGTCGCGGTCGTCCACGTTGCCGCGGTTGCCGCCGGCGAAGGGGTGGAAGCGGCGCTGGCGGTACTCGCCGTGAACGGAGATGGGGAAATCCAGATCGCAGGCCAGGCTCCACAGCGCGTCGTACTCGGGCTCGTGCAGCCACCGGCCGTCTGGCAGGAACGGGTTGCGCACCGACACCGCGCCCAGCTCCTCCACCGCGCGCCGGGCCTCCGCCACCATGTCGCCGGTGTCCGCGCCCGGCAGCACCGCCACGAACTTGAGCCGCTTGGCGTCGGCGTCGCAGTAGTCGCGGCACCAGTTGTTGTAGGCGCGGCACATGGCGGCACCCAGCCTGGCGTCCTTCAGCGCCACGCGGTAGGCGAAGTTGCCGTTGTTACCCGTGGGCAACAGCACCTGCACGTCCCAGCCGTGGGCGTCCATGTCCTTCAAGCGGGTCTCCGCGGACCACCAGGTGCGGTACTGCTCGCCGTACTTGGCTTCCATGTCCGCCCACGCGGTGCGCGGCAGCTTGGGCTGCTTCTCCGTCCTGGGGATGATGCGCCCGTCCGGCTCGTAAACCATGAAGGCGCCGTCCATGAACGCCACCTTGGGCACCTGGTCCCGAAAACCCGGCTCGACGTAGCGCTCCCAGAGATACTGCGGCTCGTGCATGTGCGCGTCCGCGTCCATGACCTTGAATCCCTTCCACATGGCGGCGCTCCTTTCGCTGGCTACTATTCCCTGTTTCGCCGCCCGCTTCAACCGCCGGCGGCGCTTGACAGCAGCCCGACCGTTCCATTAGGGTCGCGGGCGTCATGACGACTCAAGCATTTGTCGATTCGATGGTGGAAGAGATCGTCCGTCCGGGCGTCGAGCGGTTGATGGCCTGCCGTTACTTCACGGACCTGCGCGAGGGTACCCTGACCAACCGGCGGCTCCAGGGCTTCGCGCTGCAGCACTACCTGCTCAACATCGCCATCAACAAGGGATTCACCCTGTGCATGGCGAAAAACGCCCACAACCAGGAGCTCTTCGACATCTACCTCCACGCCTTCACGGAAGAACAGACCCATCCCGACCTGATGAAGCGCTTCGGCCTCGCCATCGGCCTCACCGAAGCGGACTTCGCCGAGGCCCTGCCGATCTTCGAATGCCAGGCCCACGCCGCCGCCATTCTCAGGGGCATGTTCCTGGGCTCGCCGGCGGAGACCCGCACCAGCGCGCTGGTGAACGAGAGCATGGTGGGCCGTTACGCGGCGGAGTTCGATGCTTGCCTTGCACGGCGGTACGGCGTCAACGACCACGACCGCGAGTTCTTTACCGTGCACGCGGTGGCGGACCAGGAACACACGGCGCAGGCGGCTCAGGTCATCGCCCGCTTCTGCGGCACCGAGCGCGATCGCCAGGTGGTGACCCACGCGGCGCGCAACATGGTGCGCTTCAAGCTGGCCAAGTTCGAGGGAATCTATGACGAGTACGCCTGACTTCCCATGGGCTGACACGACCCCCGGTTGACGAGGGTCCGCGAGGCTCTATAATCCAAGGGAACAGGAGGGTTGCGCATGGAAGACAAAACGGCGTCCGTCTCGTTGCCCGAAATTCTCTCGGTGTTTCCGCTTACGGGGGTGTTGCTGTTGCCCGGGACACGGCTGCCGTTGCACATCTTCGAGCCCCGCTACCGCAACATGGTGCATGACGCCCTGGAGGCCGAGAGAGTCTTCGGCATGATCCAGCCCTTCATGCCCCAAAAGGACAACAGGCCCCAGCCGGGGGCCGAGCACGCCATGCCCGACCTCTACCCCGTTGGCTGCGCGGGCCACATCGAACGCTGGGAGAAGGCCCCGGACGGCCGCTACATGGTGCAGCTTCGCGGCATCAGCCGCTTCCGCGTCAGGGAAGAGTTGTCCGTGGAACGTGGCTACCGCCGCGTGCTCCCGGACTACGAGAGTTTCGGCGACCTCGACGAGGCCGCATCCGACGCCATCGATCGTCCGCGCCTGACCGAGGCTCTGAGCGCCTATGCCCAGGCCCGCGGCCTTTCCGTCGAGTTGGGGCAACTCAACCCCATACCCGACGCCGACCTGGTGAACTTTCTCGGCGTCGCCATGCCCTTCCACCCGTCGGAGAAACAGGCGCTCCTGGAAGCCGGCTCCCTCAAGGAACGGGAAGACGTCCTCATCAGCCTCCTGGAGTTCGGCGGAGGGACGTCGGCGCCGTCCGGTGCGGGTTCGCGCACGCTCAACTAGCAAGAGTTCCGACGCGACACCGGCGCGGCCGGGTTTGGAACCCTACCCGGGCCGGCCTTTCATGCCGCCCGGTCGCCGTCGCGGCCGTTCACCAGGAGCTCGACGCTCCTGCCGAAGGTTTCCTCAAAGAGACGCGCCTTCTCGTCCATCTGCCAGCGTTCCAGCAGACACGGACCCATGGACTGGAGATCGATGGTCACGGAACGCCGCTGGACGCGCACATCGAGATCGTTCACGGTGGAGCGGTGCTCGTGGTCCAGAGCGTCGGCGACGCGCAGGATGGCGGCGAGCTTGGCCACCCACCGACGCTCGGTCTCGGAGAGGGCGCGGAAGGGCTCGTGTTTCTGGGCGTTGGGGAAGGCCTTGCGGTGGTAGCGGGCGACGTTGGCGATGAGTTCCAACTGGCGCGCCCCGAGCCCGACGATATCCGAGTTTCGGATGAGGTAGAACGAGTGCTTGTGGTGGCCGGAAAGGCTCACGAAGTCGCCGATGTCGTGCAGCGTCGCGGCCACGCGCAGGAGCATGCGCGCCTCCGCGGGCAGGCGATGCAGCCGCTTCAGTTGATCGAACAGCAGCTCCGCCAGGTAGCGCACCTGGCGTGCGTGGCCGAGATGGAAGTGGTACTTCTGCCCCAGGGTCGCGGCTGCCTTGATGATCTCGGTTTCCTCCGAGGTGCTGTCCCAGGAGTGCTTGAAACGGTCGATGATCTCCACCAGCACACCGTCCTTGAGACCCACGTCCGGTGAGTAGATGCCGTGTGAGCCCAGCACCTTGCTCACCACCTCGCTCAGCACGATGGTGGCGGGCAGCACCACGTCGGCGCGGTCGGGCTTCATGCCGTACCTGTCCTGACGCTCCGCCACGCTCAGGCGCGACAGCTCCTTGAGCATGGTCTGAAGGCCGCGCAGCGGAATGAAACGCACGTCTTTCGGAATCCCCTCGGCCTCCCGCTTGGAAGGCGTGCCGATGAGGGCCGCCAGGTCTTCCACGTTGCCGCCGGTGCCGACGATGAGGTCGATCTCGTGCTCGTTGACCTCGTTCAGCGTGGCCTCCACCAACTGGTCCATATACGCGCGCAAGAGCAGCACCTGGAGATCGGAGACGCGCTCGCCGCGCAGGAAGGTCTCGTGCATCCGCACCGCGCCAAGGCGCAGGCTGTTGGAGTAGCCGATGGAGCCGTGGTCGATGATGTCGAACTCGACACTGCCGCCGCCGATGTCGATGACCAGCGCCGTCTTGTCGCGCACGTTGAGCTTGCGCGAGACCGCGAGCTGCACGAGGCGGGCTTCCTCCGCGCCGGTGATGCGTTCCAGATGGATGCCCGTGTGGTTGTACACGCGTTCCACCAGCACGTCGCCGTTGATGGCTTCGCGCGTGGCGCTGGTGGCGATGGCACGGGTGGAGCGCACCTTCCACTTGTCGATGGCGTCGCGGAAGTCGCCGAAGGCCTCCACCGCCTTCTGGATAAGCCCGTCGTTGAGGAAACCGGTGAGGAAAACCTCGTGTCCCAGGCGCACCGGCGCCCGCTGCTGGCACAGGGTCGTGATGGCCCCGTCCGGCTCCAGCCCGACGATCTTCATGCGCATGGCGTTCGAACCGACGTCGATGGCGGCGAAGGTCGCCGGTTCCATTCCGTTCTTCGTCATCGGTGCAGATGGAGTTTCGTGGCCGGGGTTACCGGAGCATGCAGCAGCGCTTGTACTTGCGGCCGCTGCCGCAGGGACAGGGGTCGTTGCGTCCGGCGATGGGGCGGGCGGCGGCGTCCGCTTCGCGCACCTTGCTCATGACTTGTTCGATGGGCTCGCCGGCCTGCCACAGGCCGGCCATGGTGCTCAGGTGCTCGCGGCTGTGGATGAAGAACTTCTTGTAGCCGGCGCACAGGTAGTTGAGGCCATCCTCGCCGTCCGGGGTCTTGATGAAGCGGTCCTTGGGGCAGCCGCCGTTGCACTGGGCGCGCACCTCGCATTCGCGGCAGTAGCGCGGCAGCGAGGTCCACTTGTCGCGCCCGAAGCTCCGCTGAGCGTCGCTGTCGATCATTTGCGCCACCGAGGTCTCGCGGATGTTGCCGACGCGGTACTCCGGGTCCACGTAGTGGTCGCAGGAGTAGAAGTCGCCGTTGTGTTCCACCACTGGCACGTCGCCGCAGGTCTCCCGGAAAATGCACAGGGCGTGCTCGATGCCCAGGCCGGTGCGCGCCGCCTCGTCGAAGATCTGGATGGTGACCCGGCCCACGTCGTTGCGGATCCATTCGTCGAAGATGGCGCACAGGAACGTGCCGAAGGCCTCGGCGGGCACGCTGCGGGGGCCGACCTCGCCGTCCCGCCCCACCCGCTCCACCAGCGGGATGAACTGCTGGTGGTCCGCGCCGAGGCCCTTGAAATAGCGGTACACCGTGGTGGGGTGACCGACGTTGCCGGCGTGCACCACGCAGAGCACGTCGCAGGGTACGCGGTGGGCCTTGAGGCGCTTGTACGCCTGAACGACCTTCCGGTGAGTGGGCTGCTGGCCCTTGGTGACGCGGTACTCGTCGTGGAGCTTCTCGGGACCGTCGAGGCTCAGTCCGATGGAGAAACCTTCCTCGGCGAAGAACCGGCACCACTCGTCGTCCAGCAGGACCCCGTTGGTCTGCATGCCGTTGCGTACCTTGCGTCCCGGCGGGCAGTGCTTGCGCTGGAGCGCGACGATGTCGCGGAAGTAGTCGAGACCCAGGATCGTGGGTTCGCCGCCGTGCCAGGCGAAATCGACGACCGGGTCCGGGGAGGCCTGGATGTGCTGGGCGATGTAGTCCTCCAGTACGTCGGACTCCATGCGGAACGACCTGGTTTCCGGGTAGAGGTCTTCCTTCTGAAGATAGTAGCAGTAGACGCAGTCCAGATTGCAAATGGCCCCGGTGGGCTTGGCCATGATCTGAAAGCCGCGGGAGGCGGGCGGCGGAACGGGCTTGATCAATTCGATGGCCATTGGGAACGCTCCCACGGGAGAACGGAGGGCACGGCATCCTTCCCCGTAACCGGGGGCACAGGCGACCACGGGTCGCCCCTACGGAATTCAACGGGCTGGTGCTGGGGCGACCCGCGGTCGCCCCTGACGGTCTCGACCGCGGCTCAGTTCATGCCGAAGAACTTCCTGGCGTTGTCCAGCATGATCTTCTGGCGCACCTCGGGCTTGAGCTGGATCTTCTCGAAGTCGTCGAGCCAGCGCTCCACGCCGATGGCCGGCCAGTCCGAGCCGAACATGGCCTTGTCCTGCAGGATCGAGTTCACCTGCTGCACCAACTCGGCGGCGAAGTACTTGGGCGACCACCCCGAGAGGTCGATGTAGAAGTTGCTCTTGTGGCGCGCGATGGCCAGGCTCTCCGCCGTCCACGGCCACGACGGGTGCGCACAGATGAGCTTCAGCTCGGGGAAGTCGGCGGCCACGTCGTCCAGGTGGATGGGCTGGGTGAACTTGAGCTTGTTGCCCATGCCGCCGGGGGTGCCGGCGCCGGCGCCGGCCATGCCGCTGTGGAACAGGATCGGCAGCTCGAGCTTCTGGCATTCCTCCCACAAGGGGTAGAAGCGGGTGTCGTTGGGGAAGAACTGCTGCCGGGCGGGGTTGATCTCGCCCACTCCGTGCAGCCCCATGTCCTTGATGCGCCGGATCTCCTGGAGCGCCACCTTCTGCTGCCACGGATCGATGACGCCGAAGCCCATGAAGACGTCGGAGTTGCGCTGGACGCCGTCGGCCACATGCTGGTTCGGCACCGGGGTGAGGCCCGTGATGGTCTCGTCGGTCGTGTTCATGATCACGGCCATCATGTTGCGCTCGCGGTACTGGTCCGCCATCTCGTCGATGGACACGGGCTTGCGTTCGCGCTTGAAGTACTGAGCCATCTGCTTGGGGCGGTCGCCCTTGGAACTGAGGGTCAGCTCGTCGCAAAGGTGCACGTGCACGTCGATGGCGATGGGGTCCGTAATCGGGTCCATACTGTCGGTCCTCCTTGGGGTTTGGTCGAATGCCGGCGGCGGCACGGAACTCGCTGCCGAATACGAACGGGCGGGCTTGAAGCCCAACCCCGTTAGCTAGCACGATCCGCGATGGCTGGCCAGCGCGGCCCGCTATTCCTCCCAAGGCGCCGCAGCGAGCGCGGCGCAGGTCTTGTCGAGCATCTGCCGCATGAAACCGGCGTTGCTGCTCTGAATCAACTCGTAGCGGACGCCGGTAACGATGGTGACCCCCTGTTCCTGGTCCTCCAGAACGGTGTGCAGGTCCACCTGGAACAGCGCGAAGGGGGTGTCTTCCAATTGTTCCCGGGTGCGCGTGGCGTTGCCCTTGAGGTAGTAGTTCAGACCGTGGTCGGTGACCACCAGGGTCAGCGCGCCGGTACGCACGAGGTTCCTTTCCGTGGTGCTGTTCTTGCCCACGGCGAGATGGATGCGCCCCGGGCTCTTGGCCACCAGTTCGTAGTAGGAACCCATGGCCGGGTGGCACCACCCGTTCTCGTCCACCGTGGCCATGATGAAGACCTTGCCGGCTTCCACCGACTTGCCGCTCATCAGGGCGAACAACTCGTCGGGCATCTCCTTGCCCACCAGTCGTGACATGAAACCCTCCTCCTCGGATCGAGGTGGCGGCGGACGCCGCGCCATCCCCGTTCGGCGGCGTCAACTCGTCGCCGCGCCCTCGCCCAGCGCCAGCTCCTGCCTCTTGCCGAACCCTTGCTGGTTGTCGATGTAGTACAGCCTCTCCGGGATCACCCGGTAGAACTTCACCTTGAGAAACGCCTTGTGGTAGATGCCGCTCGCCGGGTCCGTGAACAGCTTGATGATGCCCGGATACTTGCGCGCGTACACCGCCAGCGCCTTGCCCTTGGCGATGACCGAATCCACCAGCTCCACGGTGCCCTCGAGCTGGATTCCCTTGATCTCGCGCCAGTCCTGGTAGTCCTCCTGGACGGTCACCGCCACCCGCGGGTTGTCGGCGAGGTTGGCGCAGTGGCGCGAGTCCGGTGCCGAGAAGAAGTAGAGATGGAAACCGTCGCTGGCATAGAACACCGTGGCGTTCCACGGCACGCCGTCGCGGCAGGTGCCGAGGGTCATGGTGTTGTGGGTGCGGAGGTATTCCAGCACCTGTTCTTCGAGATCGGACATGCGGATCTCCGCGCGGACGCGCGGCGCGCACCCGCGAACGCGGCTCCGGCTATTCCTTGTCGCCCGGATAGCGGCTCAGTGACTCCTCGTCCCACCGATGGAACATGTCGGTCTCGACGTCGAACTGATCGAGGATCCGCGCCACGGTCTGGTTGATGACGTCGTCCAGGGTCTTGGGCCGGTGATAGAAGGCGGGCACCGGCGGGAAGATCACCGCGCCCATGCGCGTGAGCTGCGCCATGCTCTCCAGGTGCCCCAGGTGCAGCGGAGTCTCCCGCACCACCAGCACGAGCTTCTTCCGCTCCTTCAGGATGACGTCCGAAGCGCGCACCAGCAGGTCGCCGCCCACCGACATGACGATGCCGCCCATGGACTTCATGGAGCACGGCGCGATGACCATCCCCTCGGTGCGGAACGAGCCGCTGGCGATGCTCGCACCGATGTTGTTGATGTCGTGCACCATGTCGGCCATGGCTTCCACTTCCTTGACCGAATGCGGCGTCTCCACCTGGAGGGTCATCTTGGCCGCCTTGCTCATGACCAGATGGGTTTCGATGTCCGGTATCCTGTGCAGCACCTGGAGTATGCGGATTCCGTAGATGGACCCGGTGGCCCCTGACAGCCCTACGATGACGCGACGCATGCGGACATACCTCCTGTAAAACGTACCTACTCCCCGAGAACCACGGTCAACTCGTCGCCGTCCCGCACCAAGCGGGTCTGCTTCAACGAAACCGCGGCGATGAGCTCCAGCTTGTCGGCGGGATAGTCCTTGACCTCGGGCACCACCGCGGCGACCGTTTCGCGCGGCCCGTCCGTGGATGCCCCGTCTTCGAGAAAGCCCCTGTAGAGAAAGGCATCGCAGAAACCCGGATCGGGTGACGGCAGCACGATCCTCGCTCCGTTACGCCGGACCTCTTGCCAGCGGAACAGGTCGTCCCCGCTCAGCCGCAGGTTCAAGGTGCCCGGATAGGGATCGAACCCGATCCGCTCACGGACGGCCTGCCGCACCCAGTCGACGCCCAGAAACGCACCGGCGCGCCCCAGGTCCGAGAACACCACCCCTTTCACCCGAATGTCGCGGGAACGCGTGGACAGGGCAGAACCCTCTACTTGCGGGACAGGGACTGGGCCTTGCCGCCGCGCCGGACCTTGATGATCTCGCCCAGGATACCCAAGGCGATCTCTTCGGGGGTTTCCGTCGCGATGTCCAGCCCGATGGGGGCATACACGCGGGAGATGAGCTCTTCGGAGACGTGCTCCTCCTCCTTGAAGCGCTCGAAGCACGCCTTGATGCGGCGCTTGCTGCCAATCATGCCGATGTATCTGGCCGGCTGGTCCAGCAACTCGCGCAGGCACGGCTCGTCGTACTTGTGGCCGCGGGTGATGAGCACGACATAGGTGGTGGGCGTGATGTCCAGGCTCTTCACGGTCTCGGCCATGTCCCCCACCACGACCTCGTCGGCCTCCGGAAACCTCTCGCGGTTGGCGAAGAGGATGCGGTCGTCGATGACCACCACGTGGTAGTCCATGAGCTTGGCCATCCTGACCAGCGGCACGGCGATGTGCCCGGCGCCCACGACGATGAGCTTGGGCGGCGAAGGCATCACCTCGAAAAAAACGTCCGCCTGTCCGCCCGAGTCGGTCTCCAGCGACAGCAGTTGGGAACGCTCCTCCGCCAGCCGCTCGGCGGCTTCGCGCACGATCCTCTGTTCGAGGGCCGGATCGCCCACCGATCCCAGCACGATGCGTCCGTCGCGCACGAGGCACTTGGCGCCGCTGTCCAACCCGTCGACGCCGTCGGACTCCACCACGGTGATGAGCACCGCGCCGGCGCCCTCGCTCTTGACCTTGATCAGTTCTTCAACCAGTGCGTCCATGCATCCTTCACCGTGTCACGCGCCGGTCCGGGTCCGGCGTCCGCGACATGCTCCTCTCACGCGCCCTTCTCGTGTCCGTCCTCGTCCTTCCACCACGGGTCGATGAAGACGTTCATGATGCCGCCGCACACCGCCGGGCTGTCGGACGAGATCTCGTCCAGCAGGTCCACGCGCACCGTGCGGGGCTTGCGCGTGCGCACCACCTCGATGGCCTCGCGCCGCACGTCCGCCTCGCCGCAGCCGCCGCCGATGGTGCCGAGGATCTCGCCCCAGGCCGTCACCACCATCTTGGCGCCCACCTCCCGCGGGGTCGAACCCTTGGTGGACACGATGGTGGCCACCGCCACCGTCTCGCCTTTGTCGAGGAATTCCTTGACGTCGTCGTAGATGTTCTCCATCGATGCCTCCTCGGTAGCGTCGTTCGACTTCGCCTCGCTACGCCTGTCCCGAGCTTGTCGAAGGGCTCGGGACGAACGGCGCGAACTCCTCGGGACGCGCTGCCTTCGCCGCTAAGCAACCAGCCGGCGCATGGTGTGCCCCAGGTGGACCAGGCTGTTGGCGTTGTGCGCCGACAGGAACAGGTCCAGGTACGGCAGCGCCGCCTGCATGCCCTTGCACAAGGGCTCGTAGTTCTCGCTGGCCAGCAGCGGGTTGAGCCAGATCATCTTGCCGCAGCGCCGCTTGAGGGCCTGCATCTGCCGTTCGAGCACGCCCACGTCGCCCCGGTCCCAGCCGTCGCTGATGATCACCACCACGGTGCGGTGCGTCACCATGCTGACCGCGAAGTCGCGGTTGAATATCTCCAGCGAGCGCCCGATGTTGGTGCCGCCGGACCAGCCCAGCACGCTCTTGGAGATCTTCTCCAGGGCGTTGCCGATGTTCTTGGTGCGGATGAGGTGTGTGATGCGGCTCAGGGTGGTGCTGAAGACGAAGGTCTCCACGCCCCACAGCTCGTTCTGCAGCCCGTACATGAACTGGATCAGGAAACGGCTGTAGCAGTCCATGGAGCCGCTCACGTCGCACAGCAACACCACCCGGGTCTTCTTGATGCGCCGCTTGCGCGCCACCAGCTCCACCAGCTCGCCGCCGTACTTGATGTTGCGCCGCATGGTGCCGCGCGGGTCGATCTCGGTACCCCGGCGCGCGCGCTTTTTGCGCCGGCTCACCTGGGTGGCGATCTTCGAGGCGATGAGCAGGATGGCCTGGGTCACGGCCCGGCTCTCCTCGATGCCCATCTCGCTGAAGTCCTTCTCGTTCAAGAGCTCGTTGGGGCTGTAGGTGGGCACGAGCATCGGGTCCGCGTCCGGATCGCCCTCGTCGGCCGCGCCCTCCTCTTCGGCGATGGTCTCCTCCGTCGTGCCGCTGCTGTCGTCCGAGGGGTCCAGCGAGTCGTCGGGGCTCTGGGCCGGCACCTCCATGGCTTCCATGGCGGGCTCGATCTCCATGTCGCCCTGCCAAAAGGCCTCGAACACCTGGTCGAACAGCTCGATGTCCTCGTGGTCGTGCAGCAGGTTGGCCGCCAGCGTCCGGTGGAAGTCCGGCCGGCTGCGGATGTCGATGAGCGGCATGCAGCGGTTGGCGTCGATGACCTGGCTCAGCCCGAGGCGGAAGCCCAGGTCCTTGAGCACCCGGCCGAACACGAGCATGTTGGCCATGGTGCCCTGGCCGCGCAGGCGCTTGTAGCGCTCCACCGCGCGGACGATCTCTTCCTCGTTGACTTCTCTTGCCATGTCGAGATCCCGGCGGGCGGCCGCGTTATCGGGCGCCTCCGCCCACCACGGTGGCCGGCTCCTTGAGGATGCGGTCCATGTCGAGCTTGTCGCCGGACAGCTCTTCCTCCAGGTGGTGCAGGTCCTCGCGGTACTTGAACACGCAGCCCACGGTCTCCTTCACGATCTCCGGGTCCAGCTCGCCGCGGTTCAGCAAGAGCAGCGCCGACGCCCAGTCCAGGGTTTCGGCCACCCCCGGCCGCTTGTAAAAGTTCATCTGCCGCACCTGTTGCATGAACGCGCAGATCTGCTCGGCCATGAGCTTCTGGATCTCCGGGTGCTTGGTCATGATGATCTCGTACTCCTTCTCGAACGTGGGGTACTCGATCCAGTGGTACAGGCAGCGGCGCTTGAGGGCGTCGTGAATCTCGCGGGTGCGGTTCGAAGTGAGGAACACGTAGGGACGCTTGGCCGCCGCGATGGTCCCGACCTCGGGAATGCTGATCTGGAAGTCCGACAGCACTTCCAGGAGAAAGGCCTCGAACTCCATGTCCGCGCGGTCGATCTCGTCGATGAGCAGCACCGGCGGCTCCGCGCCGTCGGTGCGGATGGCGTCCAGCAGGGGCCGGCTGATGAGGTATTCCTCCGAGAAGATTTCCGTCTCCACCGCTTCGCGGTTGCCCGTGCCGATCTCCTCCAGCTTTATGCGCAGCATCTGCTTCGGGTAGTTCCACTCGTACAGCGCGGTGTTGGAGTCCAGCCCCTCGTAGCACTGGAGCCGGATGAGCCGGGTCTGGAGCACGTCCGCGAGCACCTTGGCGATCTCGGTCTTGCCCACGCCCGCCTCCCCTTCCAGCAGGATCGGCTTGCCCAGGCGCACCGACAGGTAGACCACGGTGGCAAGGCTCCGGTCGCAGATGTACTTGCGCTCCCGTAACGAGTCCCGGATCGAATCGACGGTAATGCTGTCCAGATTCATGCTTATCCCTTCTTTGCGGACGGCCGGTGAGTTTGTGAATGCGGTTTTTGTCGTGAGTGCGGTTCACGCGGCGCGACCGCAAGGACGGATCGCGCGCGGTGGACTATTTGTTCTCGGCGAGCTGCCGTTTCCATCCCAGAGTGCGCGCCTTGGCGCCGACGGCCTCGGCCTCCTCGATCATCCCCTTGCGCTGATAGAAGATGGAAAGGCTCGTGTGCGCCAGCTCATCGTCGGGGCACGCCTCCACCAGGCGCTTGCCCACCTCGATGGCCTCGTCCAGGCGCTCCGTGTTGGCGTACACCATGGCCAGGGCGTGCAGCGCGTCGCCGTAGCCCGGATCCTCGGCCAAGGCTTTCTTGTACGACTCGACGGCCTCGTCCACGCGGTCGTCGGCGTAAGCTTCCATGCCCTGGATGTAAAGGTCCTCTTTCGTCATGATCGACTTGGCCCCTCCGTCCCAAGCGAGGTGTCACACACTTCCGATTGCACCGAGTCGCATCTCCGTACACCCTGAGCGTAGCGAAGCGGAGTCGAAGGGCCAATGGACTCAATGTGTATTACGAAATCGTGTGTTTCTCAACCGAACCGGGGCGCGGTGTTTCGCCCTTCTATCGCCTGGAGTCTCAAGTACGTTGCCGGAAGGGGTCGCGATCCTCGTGGACGGCGACGCTCGGAGCTTTTCCACGCGGGGGCGATGCAGGACGGGGGCGCCGGGCCGGAGCTCGGCGACGGGGAGGTACTTGCATTCGGGATGTTCCCATCCTAAGAGTTGAACGGTGCATCCGGCCCCCCCTCCGGGGCGCCCGCCATGGTCGCCGAAGAGAGTGCGCGCCGGGACCAGCGGATCATCCGCCTTGGGAGGCGCTTTACGAGTAGTCCCGGCGCCATGGTTGGATCGGCCGTGGCGTTGGGTGGAAGCCGGTTGGATTTGCGGGAGGCTCACATGTCAGGAACGAGACTGCGGGCGCCTTGCCCTCGCGGCCTAGCCCTCCCATGTCCTGACAGAAAGGGCTGGACAACGGGAAGCCATGATAGTATGCTGGCTCTATGATGGCACAGACACAGGTGAGTCGCACGTTACGCAGGGCAGCAGCCCGTTCACGGGTAGTGGCGATTTTGT
>JAJEAI010000088.1 GCA_022824205.1 Candidatus Binatia bacterium | reverse complement strand
AACCTCATCCTGGTGGATGACGACGTCGATCCGTTCGATGTCAACGCCGTGTGGTTTTCCATCGCCACACGGGTGGATGCCTCCACGGAGCAGCTCACCGTCTTTCGCGACTTGCTGGCCAATCGCCAGGACGAGTCGAAGGCCCGGCCGTTGCAGGTGGGGGGCATCCTCATCGACAGCACCAAGCCGGTAACGAGGGGGTACCCCGAAATGGGCGTTCCGGTGAAGGAGGCCCTGGAAACGGTGGCGTTGGGCGATTACCTCTCGACCGACGTGATCAAGGGACTTCACAAGGACTGACCGTCACCGTCCAGGGATCGAAAGAGCCATGCTTGACTATTTCGGGTCGCTGTTCGCCGGCCTTGCGTCGGTGCTGCCTTTCACGGCGGCCGGACAGGACCCCTTCATCTTCATGATGATCGGCATCGCCATCGGCTTTGCCGTGGGGATCCTGCCGGGACTCGGAGGCGCCACCACCCTGGCGTTGATGCTGCCGTTCATCTACAAGATGGACCCCACCACCGCCTTCGCCTTCCTGCTGGGGAGCCACGCGGTCACCGCCACCACCGGCGACATCACCTCGGTGCTGTTCGGGGTGCCGGGCGAGGGCATCACCGCCGCCACCATCGTCGACGGCCACGCCATGGCCAAGAACGGGGAAGCGGGCCGCGCCCTGGGAGCGGCCCTCATGAGCTCCCTGGTGGGCGCCGTTTTCGGCGCATTTGCGCTGGCGTTGGCCATCCCCGTCGTTCAGCCCCTGGTGTTGTCCATCGGCGCCCCCGAGTTCCTGATGCTCAGCCTCCTGGGCATCACCTTCCTGGCCTCCCTGAGCGGCGGAAACATAGCCAAGGGCCTCTCCGCCGGCGGCTTCGGCCTCGTCCTGGCCATGGTGGGGCTCGACGCCATCACCAGTGTGTCCCGTTATACCCTGGAGCCCTTCCTCGGGAGCCAGAACGCTCTCTTCCTGTGGGACGGCCTCTCCCTGGTGGCCGTGACCGTGGGGCTCTTCGCCATCCCGGAGATCATCGAGCTGGGGACCCAGGGAAGCAGCATCGCACGGGACACCCCCGGCGCGCTGGGCGGAGTGATGCAGGGCGTCCGGGACACTTTCAGGAAGTGGAAGCTGGTGCTCCGGTGCAGCGCCATCGGCACCTACATCGGGCTGATTCCCGGTCTCGGGGGCGGGCCGGCTCAGTGGGTGGCCTACGCCCACGCCGTCCAGAGCGGCTCGGACCACGCCCGTTTCGGCGAAGGGGCCGTGGAAGGCGTGCTCGGCCCCGGCGCCGCCAACAACTCCAAGGAGGGCGGGTCGCTGGTTCCCACCATCGCCTTCGGCGTGCCGGGCAGCGTGGGCATGGCGATCCTGCTGGGGGCGTTCATCATCCAGGGCATCGTCCCCGGACCGGACCTGCTGAATCCGCACAAGCACCTGACCCTGACCTTCTCCTTCGTCTGGATCATCGTGCTCTCCAACATCGTCACGGTGGCGGTCTGCTTCCTCTTTCTCAAGCAGTTGGCGAGGATCACGTTCGTCAAGGGCACCTACCTGATCCCGTTCCTGCTGTTGCTCATCTTCCTGGGCGGCTTCGCCGTCAAGAACAGCTTTGGCGACATGATCGTGGTGCTGCTGTTCGGCGCGCTGGGATGGCTCATGATGCGCAACGACTGGCAGCGCCCTCCATTGCTGCTGGGGCTCGTGCTGGGAGGCATCGCCGACAACAACCTGTTCCTCACCACCAAGATATACGGCATGAGCTGGGTGGCGCGGCCCGGGGTGATCGTGATCGGGCTCTTGATCGCCGGCGCGCTGCTCTACCCGCTGTGGCAGGCGTACAGGCAGCGCCGGCGGCTGGAAGCGGAAGCAAGGTCCGTCGAAGGGTACGAAGGCGCCGGTCCGGAGGAAGGGGGTGATGCCTCCAAATCGGAACGGACCCTCTTCGCGGGCTTTTTCGTCGCCCTCTTTCTCTACGTCGTGTACGAGGCCGTCTACGGCTTCGGCGCCATCGAGAAGCAGGCCGCGCTGTTTCCCCTGGCCGTGGGCATCCCGAGCCTGGGGCTGGCGATGGTGGCGCTCCTCCAGGAGTTCCGTAGTCCGGCGCGACTGGTGGCGGCGGAGACCGCGGCCATGGCGGCCGAGCGCGCGCTGTTGCGCCGCCGCACCCTGGCCATCGCCGCCTGGACGGTGGGTTTCTTCCTCATGATCTGGTTTCTCGGGTTCATCACCGCATCGGCGGTGGCGACCCTCGCCTACCTCAAGCTGGGAGCGGGCGAGAAGTGGGCCATCAGCGTCGCGTTGGCGGCGGTGGCGTGGATGTTCTTTTTCGGCCTGTTCGACTACGGACTTCACCTGCCGTTCCCGCCGGGGGAACTGTTCGTCCGGCTCGGAATCGCTTGAGCGCCGCGCATCGGGGTTGAGACATGAATGCCTCCTGGGATCGGGAAGTCGACGTCGTGGTGGTGGGCTACGGCTATTCCGGCGGCGCGGCCGCCATCGTGGCCCACGATCACGGCGCCCGGGTGCTGCTTCTGGAGAAGATGGAGCACCCGGGCGGCAACTCCATTCTGTCCGGCGGCTTCTTCAGGAGCACCGACGACGTGGACAAGGCCTTCGCCTACTTGAAGCGCATGTGCCTCAACACGGTCCCCGACCCGGTGATCCATGCCTTTGCCAGGGAACTGCGCACGCTCTCCGGGTTCATGAAGGAGCTCACCGGCGACAGCGGCATCCAGGTGCAGGAACGGCCCGGCACCGGCGGCACCTACCGCTTCGAGGGCGGTCCTCCCGGAGACGCCATCGGGCTCCTGGCGTTCAAGAGCGACGAGGCGCAATGCTATCCGTGGCTCCAGGTCCACGGCACGGGCTGGATCGCCTTCAAGGTGGTGGACGACAACGTGAACAAGCGGGACATCGAGGTGTCGGTGTCCACGCCGGTGCGGGAACTGGTGTCGGACGAGCGGGGGAGGGTGGTGGGCGTCGTCGCGGAGCAGGGCGGCGAACGCCGGCGCATTCGGACGCGGAACGGCGTCGTGCTGGCGGCGGGAGGGTTCGAGCACAACGAGCAGCTCCGGCTTCAGTACCTCCAGGCGCAGCCCTTCCATCCCATCTGCGCCCTCGGCAACACCGGCGACGGCCTGCTCATGGGGCAGAAGGCCGGCGCCGGCCTGTGGCACATGTGGCACGTCCACGGCGGCTACGGCTTCAAGGCGCCGGAGTTTCCCATCGCTTTCCGGCATCGCATCCAGGGACGCCATGGCGCCAATCACCTGCCCAAGCCCGGAGAGGAGTTCTCCCTCAAGAGCGGTGACGAGGGGCCCAAGATGATGCCCTGGATCGTGGTGGACAAGTTCGGCAAGCGCTACATGGACGAATACCCGCCGGCGCCTCAGGACAGTCCCTGGCGCGACATGAGCCTCTACGACGTGCACGTCAAGGACTTCCCTCGCATACCGTCGTACATGATCTTCGACGAGAACGGGCGCATCACCGGTCCCATGTTCACGCCCATCAGCGACCACCCGTCCCGCCGCTACGAGTGGAGCGAGGACAACTCTGCGGAGCTGGCCAAGGGCTGGATCAAGCAGGCACCCACCATCGAGGAACTGGCACGGGTCATGGGCCTGCCCGAAGACAACCTGGCGGCCACGGTGACGCGCTGGAACGAGATCTGTGAGGGCCGGGAGGACACGGACTTCCGCCGCTTCGCCGGCAGCCTGTTCCCCATCTTCAAACCGCCGTTCTACGCGGTGGAGGTCTGGCCCATCATCACCAACACCCAGGGGGCGCTGGCCCACGACCAGGACCAGCGGGTGCTGGACGCCCACGACAACCCCATCCCGGGCCTCTATTGCGCCGGCGAGATGGGCGGCGTGTTCGGGCACCTCTACCTCAATTCGGGCAACAATTCGGAGGCCTTCATCACGGGCATCATCGCCGGGCGCAACGTGGCGGGAGAACGGGCCGGCGGATGAGCGTGCTCGTGACCGGCGGAACCGGTTTCGTGGGAATCCACGTGACGGCCCGGTTGGCCGGGCTGGGAGAGCCGGTGGTGGCCCTGTCAGCGGAGGGGGAGTTGAACGAAGCCGCGCGGGATTTGCTGGGACCGGCCCGGGAACGGGTGACCTGCGTCCGGGGCGACGTCCGGGACCTGGACGCAGTGCGTGCCATCATCGACCGACACGGCGTCGAGCAGGTCGTCCACGGCGCCGCCGTCACCGCCATCGGCGACCTGGAGCCGGACGCGGCTTGGCAGGCGGCGATGGTCAACGTCGGCGGCACCGCCACGGTGCTGGAGGCCGCCCGCCTGGCCGGGGTCGAGCGATTCGTCCACCTGAGCTCCGCCAGCGTGTACGGCGCCACCGACCCGGACGTCCCCCTGGATGAGGACGCCGCCGTCGAGCCACGGGGCATGTACGGCATCACCAAGCGGGCCGCGGAGGACGTGGTACGCCGTTACTTCGAGCTGTTCGGCATGAAGGGGGCCATGCTGCGCCTCTCCGCGCCGTACGGTCCGCTGGAACGCCCCAATCCGCTGCGCACCGTCATGTCGCCCGTATTCCACTGGTGCCGCGCGGCCTTGAACGGGGACGAGGTGGAGCTGGCGGATGATCTCGTGCGCGACCTCACCTACGTCGCGGATACCGCCCGCTGCGTGGTCCTGGCGCTCCTCGAAGCGGACCCGTCACATGAGGTCTACAACGCAAGCTGTGGTGAAAATCACCGGTTCTCTGATATCCTTGCGGCTTTGGCACGGGTCCGGCCCGGTTTCCGTTTCCGGCTCAAGGAGGGCGGGGCGCTGTCGCCGTTCTTCCGGGACAGCCTCCGCGGGCCGCTGTCCATGAAACGCGCCAGGGAAGACCTGGGCTTCGTGCCGCAACACGATCTCGAGAGCGGACTCCACCGTTATCTCGAATGGCTGGAACGCCATCCGGTCTGACCGCCGGGCCGGCTTGCAAAGCGGGAGCCGATCCATGATCCCACGGGCATTCGAATACTTCGATCCAGCGACCCTGGAGGAGGCCGTCGGCCTGCTCGAACAGCATGGCGAGGACGCCAAGCTCATGGCCGGAGGCCAGAGCCTGTTGCCGATGATGAAGCTGCGGATGGTCTCGCCAGCCGTGGTGGTGGACCTCTGGCGCTTGCCGGAACTCGACTACATCCGGCGGGACGACGGCGTCGTCCGCGTCGGCGCCATGGCCACGCACTACGCGCTGCACAGCTCGCCGCTGATCCGAACCACCTTGCCGGCCCTGGCCGACGCGGCCCGCGTGGTGGGAGACCCGCTGGTGCGCAACCTTGGCACCATCGGCGGCAGCGCTGCCCACGCGGCCTACAACGCGGACTACCCCGCGGTGCTGGTGGCTCTGAACGCCGAACTCCTGGCGGTGGGGCCGGACGGGAAGAGGAGCATCCCGGCCGTGGATTTCTTCACCGACACTTTCACTACTTGCCTGGAACCAACTGAAATCGTAACGGATATATTGATCCCGGTTCCGGGCAGCGGGGCTCGGAGCGCTTACCTGAAACTGAGCCGCCGCGGCACCGACTTCGCCATTGTCGGCGTGGCGGCAGCGCTGACCGAAGGCGAAGGCGGGCACTGTGCGGACGCACGAGTGGTGCTCACCGGGGTGGGCGATGTTCCCGTACGTGTCACGGAGGCAGAGGAGATCCTCCAGGCGGGGCCGCTGGATGCGGAACGCATGGCGGAAGCCGGCGAGGCCGCCAAGCGGAACCTCGATCCTCCCTCGGACGTCCAGGCGGACGCGCAATACCGTGTCGACGTATCCGGCGTGTATGTCCGGCGCGCGGTGGCGGCGGCATGGCAACGCAGCTAGTGTGCTGCTTCACAGATACTAGTGTGGTGTCTGGTTAATTCGCAGCATAATATGCGGAGGATTTTTCGTCGTCGGCAAGGCGCGATGACTCGTAGGGGCGACCCGCGGTCGCCCCAGTGGCGGGCACCACGCGAGGAAGAGGAACGGAGCAGACGGCGAAAAAGACCCGCAGATTATGCTGCGAATTGACCAGACACCACACTAGACGACACCAAGGAGTACGCCCTCATGGCAAGGACCGTCCAGGCCACCGTCAACGGCCGCAAGTACTACGAGGAAAACGTCGAGCCGCGTCTGCTGCTGGTGCACTTCCTGCGAGACCGGCTCGGTCTCACCGGCACCCACGTCGGCTGCGATTCCACCAACTGCGGCGCCTGCACCGTGATGTTCAACGGCAAGGCCGTCAAGTCCTGCACGCTCTTGGCGGTACGGGCCGATGGCGCCGAGATCACGACCATCGAGGGGGTAGCGGACGAGGACCAGCTCCATCCGCTGCAGGAGGGGTTCTGGGAGAAGCACGGCCTCCAGTGCGGCTACTGCACCCCGGGCATGATCATGTCGGCATTGCAGTTGCTGGAACGGCATCCGGACCCCGACGAAGCGACGGTCCGGCAGGAGCTGGAAGGGAACCTGTGCCGCTGCACGGGTTATCAGAACATCGTGGAGGCGGTGCTGTGGGCCGCCGAGCGCCTGAAGAGCGCGGGCGCGTGAGGATGACGCCATGCCAATGATCGGTCAGAGCATCAAGCGGCGTGAGGACCTGAAGTACGTCACCGGCTCGGGCACCTACGTGGACGACATCACCCTGCCGGGCATGCTCTACGCCGCCTTCGTTCGCAGCCCACACGCCCACGCCAGGCTGTTGGGGGTGGACACGACGAAGGCGCTGGAGCATCCCAAGGGCATCGACGCAATCACCGGGGCGGAAGCCTACCCGCTGGCGGGTCCCATGCCGGTCTACAGCTACCGCGAGGCGGCGGTTATCAAGAAGCCGGACTACCGCTGTCTGGCCCACGACCGGGTGCGCTTCGTGGGCGAGCCGGTGGCGCTGGTGGCGGCGGCGGACCGCTACGCGGCGGAGGACGTGGCCGAGCTGGTGGAGGTGGAGTACGAGCCGCTGGAGCCCTTGATGAACCCGGATGAATCCATCAAGCCGGATTCCCCGAAGCTGCACGACAACCTCGACAACAACGTGGGGTTGCGCATCGAGCGCCGGGGAGGGGACATGGAGGCCGCCTACCGGGAGGCCGACTTCGTCTTCAAGCGGCGCTACCGCATGCACCGCCATACCGGGACGCCCATCGAGACCCGCGGCTGCATCGCCCAGTACAACACCGGCACCCAGGAACTGACCCTGCACTGCTCGACGCAGATCCCGCACATACTCAAGACCCACCTTTCCGAGATCCTGGATTTCCCGGAGTTCAAGATCCGGGTCATCGCGCCGGACGTGGGCGGCGGCTTTGGCAACAAGCTGCAGGTGCCGCCGGAGGTGGTGGCGCTGTGCCTGCTGGCCATCAAGACGCGCCGGCCGGTGAAATGGATCGAGACCCGCCGGGAGAGCCTGATGGCGTTCCTGCATGCCCGCGAGCAGACCCACGACGTGGAGATTCCCATGAAGCGGGACGGCACCATCCTGGGCATCAAGTCCCACGAGATCGTCAACGCCGGCGGCTACCTTGACGCCCGCATCAGCGGCCCGTCGCTGGGCGCCGGCATGTGGCTTCCCGGGCCCTACATGGTGAAGGGGTTCCACGTGGACATCGACGCGGTGATGACCAACAAGTGCCCGTACGGCGCCTACCGGGGTTTCGGCAGCCAGATGGGGGCGCTGGTCATCGAGCGCTCCCTGGACCTCATCGCGCGGGAGCTGAGTCGTGACCCGGTGGACCTGCGGAAGCAGAACGTCATCAAGGAAACGCCCTACAAGTGCGTCACCGGGCACGAGTTCGACAGCGGCGACTACATGGCCGGGCTCGACAAGGCCCTGGAGATGGTGGACTACGGGGCGCTCCGGGCAGAGCAGGCGCGGCTCCGGGAGGAGGGGCGCTACATGGGCATCGGCGTGGCCATGGCGGTGGAAGGCGCGGGCTGGAACACCTACACCGCGGCCATGGCCCAGCACTACGTACCCACGCTCGACTACGCCACCGTCACCATGCGCATGGACACCTCCGGCAACGTCAAAGTGCTCATCGGCGACGTTGCCTGCGGCACCAGCCACGCCACCACTGCCGCGCAGGTGGCGGCGGACGCCATCGGACTTCCCATCGACACCATCGAGGTGGTGGAAGGGGACACCGCGGTGACCCCCTACGATTCGGGCACACGGGCCGCCCGCTTCAGCGCGGTGGTGCTGCCGGCGGTGGCGGAGTCGGGCATGGCGCTCAAGAAGAAGGTGTGCCGGGTGGGCGCCCACCTGCTGGAGGGGGCCGAGGAGGACATGGAGATCGTCGAGGGGCAGGTTCAGGTACGGGGCGTGCCGGGCAAGAGCCTGCCGGTGAGCCGGGTGGCGCGGGTGGCCTACTCCGAGGTGGCGACCCTGCCGCACGAGATACCCGCGGGGCTCGAGGCCACCGAGTCCTTCAAGGCGCCGATGAGCGGGCTCTGCATCACTTGGCCCTATTCCATCCACATCCCGGTGGTGGAGGTGGACATCGAGACCGGCACCGTGAAATTCCTGCGCTACGCCATCGTCCACGACTGCGGGGTGGAGGTCAATCCCATGGTCGTCGAGGGACAGGTGGTGGGGGGCACCGCTCAAGGGGTCGGCGGCACGCTCCTGGAGGAGATGGTCTACGATGAGGACGGTCAACTCCTGACCACGAGCTTCATGGACTACCTGATCCCCACGGCCACCGACATGCCGTCGTTCGACGTGTGCCACCTGCAGACCGCCGCGCCGCAGATCCCCGGCGGGTACAAGGGCATGGGGGAGGGCGGCTGCGTCTACGCCTACGCCGCGGTGGTGAACGCCGTGGCCGACGCCATCGAGCCCCTGGGGGTCGAGATCACCTCGACCCCGCTGTCGCCCAGCCGCATCCTGGAGCTGCTGCGGGAGGCCCGGGGATGAATCGGCGTCGTCCTTCGACTTCGCTTCGCTACGCTCAGGACGAACGGGAAAGGCCAAGGCTCATTCGACCCACAAACGCGACGTGTCCGAAACCCTTCGGACGCCACATTAGCGGAGGAAACAGGGCATGCGTATCAGAGAGCTTGTCACCGCGTGCCGCGAACGCGGCAACCTCTTTACCGTAAGCGAGGCCGTCGACCGGGAGTCCATGCCCGGGCGGATACAGGACGAGGAGAAGAACGGCAACCGCGCCATCCTCTTCGAGCGCGTCAACGGCTACGACGTACCCGTGCTGGCGAATCTCTACGGCAGCATGGAGCGCTACGCCCTGGGAATGGGAGTGGATGTATCGAGGATGTGGCAGCACTTCGACCACGCGGTGGCCCATCCCGAGCCCGTGGTGGAGACCGCGGACGCGCCCTGCTTCGAGGTGGTGCACGACGACCCGGACATCACCGGGATTCTGCCGGTGGCCCAGTACTCGGAACGGGACGCCGCTCCCTACATCACCTCCGGCGTGGTGTTCATGAAGGACCCGGAGACCGGGCGGGTCAACATCTCCTTCATCCGCCACATGGTGAAGGGCCCGAAAAAACTGGGCTTCAACCCCAAGTCCGTGCACAACCGGCTCTACTACAACCGCATCGCCCGCAAGGGCCGGCGCATGGAGGTGGCCATCACCCTGGGGCCGCCGTCGGAGATGCTGGCCGCGGCCGCGGGCTTCATCCCGGAGGGAGTGGACGAGGTCCAGGTGGCCACGGCGCTGGCTGCCCCCGCACACCGCGGCGAACTGGCCATGGCCCAGTGCGACGCGGTGGACATCCAGGTGCCGGCGGGATGCGAGTTCGTCATCGAGGGGGTGGTCTCCACCGACCTGGAAGCCGAGGGCCCGTTCGGCGACTGGACCGGCTGCTACGCCAGGCCGCAGCAGAAGCCCACGCTGGACATCCTGCGGGTGTCGCACCGGAAGGACCCGGTGTACCAGACCATCCTGCCGGTGGACTCCAGGGAGCAGATCCTGCTCACCATCGTGCGTTTCTATCCGGAACTGGAGGCGATCCAGCGGAAATATCCCGAGATCAAGCGCTACTCGGTACCCGACTACGCCTTGGGAAGGCTGGTCGTGGCGGCGGTGGGTCCCACGGACCGGACCCGGGAGATCATGGACGATTACCTGCGCATCCAGTGCATCAACCGGGCCTTCCTGGTGAACGAGGACGTGAACGTCGACGATCCTGCGGACGTGCTGTGGGCCGTAAGCAACCGGATCCTGGAACCCGAGAAGGTGGTGAGCCGCGGCTGCGACGACGAGTGGTGGAACAACCTCAAGATGGGTATCGACACCACCGTGGACATCGACGACATCCGCCACGTACGGCCCAGGATCATACACCGCTGAGCATGTGCGGATGCCCAGCAGCCGGCCGCCTCTCTTTCGCTTGAGACACAAACCGTGTCGAGGCGGATTCAGGACCCGTCCACGCCTTCGACCCTCCCGTGGACTGGCGGGAATGAGGACTCAACCATGCCGAAGCTCGTCGACCTGAGCCTGCCCCTGACCACGAACGTTACCGTGGTGCCGGGGCATCCGACCCTGTCGTTCCACCCCATCCACACCCACGAGACCCACGGACGTTCCAACACCGAGATGCACGCCAGCATCCACACCGGCACCCATTGCGACCCCCCGTACCACTTCGTGCCCGGCGGCAAGACCATCGACCAGATGCCGCTGGAGCGCTTCATGGGGCCGGCGGTCAAGATCGACCTGCGCCGGAAGGTGAAACCCAGGACCGGCATCACCATCGACGATGTCCGCAACTCGCCGGGCTTTCGGGAGCAGGACTTGAAGGGAAGGATCGTGGTGTTCCATACGGGGTGGAACCGGAAGATGTTCGGCGAGCCCAACTACTACTTCGACAACCCCTTCATCACCGTCGAGCTGGCGCGCTGGCTGGTGTCGAAGCGCATCAAGGCGCTGGCGCTGGACTCGCCGCAGGACCAGGTGCAAGGGACGGGGGAGCCGCGTCCCGGCGATTTCCCGGTGCACCGGACCTTTCTGGGCAAGGGCATCCCATTCATCGAGCACCTGGCCAACCTGCACAAGGTAAGGCAACGCACCTTCACCCTGATCGCCTTTCCCATCAAGATCGAAGGCGGCGACGGCGCGCCGTGCCGCGCCGTCGCGGTGGTGTAGACCCCGGATACGGAACCGCCCCTTTCCGGTCTCCGCGAAAAGGGGCGGTTCGCGGCATCAGCCGCGAGCGGATTCGTGGCTCCTCACTTGGGCAGCATCCAGTTGAGCCGTTCCTTGGTCTCCGCGGACATGTTGAGCATGGTTTCCACGTAGCGGTCGATCTGCTCTCCGGATACGTGGACGATGTTCAGCCGTGACTTCTTCGCGTCCGCGAGAAACGCGGGGTCGTTGAGGGTCGCGGTGTAGGCATTCCTCCAGGCCGCGACGCGCTCCTTTGGGGTGCCCGGCGGCAGGGTCAACGGACGCTGGAAGTTGTACTGCAGGCCCCAGGCATTGAGCATCGCTTCGTTGTCCTTGCCCTTGACCAGATCACGCACTCGCGGGATGTTCTGCACCTCCGGATCCGGCGGATCCCCGTAGACCAGAATGGGGATCAGCTTGTTGTCACCCTCGGCGTCGAGCATCGCCCGTGCGGTGACCCGCATGGACTCGAACGCCATGCAGAGGCCGCCCAGCTCTCGCGCCTGCAAGGCCAGCCGCACGGGGGCGGTCCCGCGGTATCCCGGAATGATCTCGAAGACCTCCTTGCCGGTCACCAGGTTGAGGATGGTGGGCAGGGTGGTGCCGGTTCCGCCAGCCGATCCCATCTTGAGGGGTTTGCCCGATTTGAGCACGTCGTCCCAGGTCTTGAGCCCGGTGAACCCCATCACCGCACAACTCGGCCACCCGGTGACCGGAGCGCCGACCCAACCCAGCTTCCGTGCGTCGAACTGGACCCTTCTGCTGCCCAGGGCCTGGTGGATGACGAACAGGTTGTTCCACACGCCCACGGTAAGCCCGTCCGGCTTGGTCTTGTTGTAGATGTAGTTCCCGGCGATGAGTCCACCCGCGCCGGTGAGGCTCTGGACCACCGGCCTGGGGTTTCCGGGAAAGTGTTTGCTGATATGGCGAGCGGCGGTCCGGGTGTAGGTGTCGTATCCTCCGCCGGGGGCGTGGCCCACGATGAAACGGATGGTCTTGCCCTTGAAGAAATCCGCCACGCTCCACGCCGGTCCCGACATGAGCGCCAACGCGATACCTGCCGTCATTATCGCAATGAGTGTCCGCACCATCGTAAGACTCCCTTCTTTGATGGACCGCACCGTTGTTTGAAGCTCCACACAATGCAAGACGACATCGGGATTGTCAAGAACGGCGGAGAGTTGGCCCTCGGGCGGCGGTTGCCAATCAGGTCCCTGTGTTGTAGGTGCAAGTGGCCTGTCGCATGCAGGCGGAAAGGGACCAACGATGCTGAGCCAGGAAGCCATCGCGCGGACGGTCACCGCGTTGTGGAAGAGCAATCAGTACGACCTGCCCGAGGACTTCAAGTCGTTCCTGCAGGAGCAGCACGACAAGGAGACCAGCGAGTTCGGCAAGGCGCACCTCAAGGCGAACCTGGACGCCGTGGCCACCGCCTCGGCACGAAACATGCCGTTTTGCGCGGACACGGGCCTGCTGACCTACTACATCGGCCTGGGAACGAACTTGATCGGCGAGATCGAGGGCGGCTACCAGGCCCTGGAGCGCACGCTTCGCGAAGTGAGCGCCGAGGTCACATCGGAAATTCCATTGCGTCCCAACGCGGTCCACCCGCTGACGCGCCACAACCCCAACACCAACCAGGGGCCCGGCTGCCCGGACATCAAGGTGCGGGTGGTGCCCGGCGCCGACTACCTGGAGATCACCAACGTGGCCGTGGGCGGAGGCCCCGAACTGGTGGGCAGCAAGTTCACCGTGCTGCCGCCCACCGCCGGCGAGAAGGGCGTGCGCAAGTTCGTCGTGGAGTCCACCATCAACCTGGTGCGCCTCGGCGCCACCTGCTCGCCCAACCTGGTAGGCGTGGGGTTGGGAGGCACCTTCGAGACCTGCACGCGCATGGCCAAGGAGGCCGCCATCCTGCGGCCCGTGAGCGACCGCAACCCCGACCCCGAACTGGCGCGGCTGGAAAACCAGCTCATGGACGACATCCTGAGGCTCAAGCTGGGGCCCATGGGCATGGGCGGTGCCACCTCCGCCTTCGACGTCCACCTGGAGATGGCCTACTGCCACATGGCGACCCTGCCCGTGGCGGTCTACCTCCAATGCGCCGCCATGCGCCGCACCACCGTGCGCATGTACGCCGACGGCCGGGTCGAGGGACGCCCCTTGTCGAGCTGGATGGAGCGGGAGTGAAAGCCCCGAACCGTCATTCCCGCGGAACAGGCTGTGTCGAAGCTTCTGAGGCAGAGACGTTGCGAATCGTCATTGATACGTAAATGCAATCTTGTTCAGTGATTTCTGGAATCCGCTGCCCCTCAACGAGTCATTCCCGCGGAAGCGGGAATCCAGGGGTAGGGGGGTGTGGCGACCTCATTGCCCGGCCCCACCCCACCTGGATTCCCGCTTGCGCGGGAATGACGTATTCGTAACGTCTCTATGTGGTGAGTCTCGACACACCCTGGGAAGCGGGAGTCCGTGGGCCGGGAGCAGTGGTCCGTATGCGGACGAACTGGAGATACCATGAAGACGCTTCACCTGACGAGTCCGGTGAGCGAGGAAGCCCTGCGGGACCTGGACGCGGGCGACTCGGTCACCATCAGCGGACGGCTGTTCACCTGCAGGTCGCTGACCTATGATCGCCTGATCGATCCCGAGAAAGGGGAGGGCGTCCGCCAACGCCTGAAGGAACTCGGCGCCGAGACCGTGTTCCATAGCGGCCCTTTGGTGAAAGAAGGGCCGGACCACGCCGAGATGATCGCCATGGTTCCCATGCCGAGCTGGCTCGCGGGCCGCGAGAAGATCGAGAAGGCCGTCGGTCTGCTGGGCCTCAAGCTGATCATCGGCAAGGGCATGCTCGAAGGACTGGAAGCGTTTTGCAAGAAGGCTGGCTGCGTGCACCTGGTATGCGCGGGTAACTACAACGAATACGCCGCGCGGGTGACACGGGTCATCGACTGCGCCTGGCCCGAACTGGGCCGGCCCGAGGCCATGTGGATCGTGGAGGTGGATGGGCTCGGCCCTCTCATCGTCGACGCCGACACCAAGGGCAGGAGCCTGTATCAGGACATCGACGAGGGTTTCAAGTCGGACGCGGCGGCGCTGCTGGAGGAGTTGGACATCGAACTGGATTGATGGAACCTGCACCAGCTACCCAAACCGATCGGCTAATTCTAGCTTCGCTCGAAAGGGGACGTAGATCATGGCCTAGAATACGACGCCTCAGTCCCATGGCAGGCGATTTGACAGGGAAACAATCGTAATAGTTGCGACCCTGCTAACCGCGATCATTGGTGGAGCAATTTGGCTTGTTGATCTAGCTAGGAAGGGGACTGGGTAAACTAGAGGGCGAAGTAAGCGCCCTGGGGGATCACACTGTAGGTCCCATCGCTAGAGCGGGACACGAGGCAGTACGCGAAATTGAGCGGAACCAAGTCGATGGATTGGAGGCCTTAAAGAGTAGCCGGAGTAAGGCTCTGTCGGACGTCAGGGTTTCTTCCGATAAAGCTGTTGGTGCAGTAACCGATGCCCGCAACGACGCCATAAAGAAGGCGAAGGCGGGATTAACTGCTTTGGAGAACGCTAAGGACAGCGTGCTTTCGGACGTCGCGGACGCGGAAAGGAAGGCACTTGATGCAATTGCCGCCAAGAAGGAGACGAACCTACAGAACGTAGTCGAGAAGACGAAGATTGGACTGGTTGCTTTGCAGAACGCTAAGGACAGCGCGCTTTCGGACGTCTCGGACGCGGAAAAGAAGGCACTTGATGCAGTTTCTGGACAAGTCAGGGCAATGCTCGCTCAAATGTTAACTGAATGCGAATGGAAAGAAGTTGACTTCACTGCCTCCCAGGAATCAGTTTGTTGTCCATGAATCGGACTACATCAACTACTACAGCGACGGAAAGTTCCAACTCGTTCCCAATCGAGTTCGTTGTTGCCGGTGGAGGTTTCCCTGACACATCACAACGGTGGAGCGGCCTTCTTTCGTTCCAGCCCCTCCCACGTATCGATGACTTCCTTATGGGATGCCACCAAGCCGAATTGGCGGCGGGTGTTTTCCAGCGTGCCCTCGTGGAGTACCGGGTCGCCGGTGGCCATGCAGTCGTGCACCATGGTGACGTAGTAGTCGAGCATGAAGGCGTCCCGCATGGTGCTCTCCACGCACACGTTGGTGGCGACGCCGGTCAACAGCACGCTCTCGATGCCCTTGGCCTTGAGGATGGTCTCAAGGTCGGTGCCGATGAAGGCGCTGTAGCGGTGCTTGATCACCACGCGCTCGTCGGCCCGTGGCTCGATGCCTTCGAAGAAGTCGGCGCCCCAGGAGCCCTCGCGGCAGGTCTCCTTGTCCGCGCCCTCGGGCTTGCGGTAGATCCAGGGGTCGGTGTCGGTCCACTCGCTGTGGATGGTCTGGATGTAGATGATGGGCAGGCTCACTTCCCGCGCCTCGTCGATGAGCTTGTACAGGTTGGGCATCATCTCGAGACCGGAAGTGATGTCCACGCCGCGCTTGGCGCAGGCACCCTCGGGGCTGCAGAAATCGTTCTGGACATCCACCACGATGAGTCCCGCCAGGGACGGATCGCAACGCTCCGTGAGACTACGTAAGATGCTCATTCCGGCCTCCCGAAAACTCGTGTTTTTGGACTTGCTTCACCCGGACCCTTTGCTCGTGCTCACCGCCGTCGCCTTTAGTCGGCCATCATCTCTTTTTGCATGGGGGTGAGAGCGTTGGAGCAGCCCACCATGCTGTTGCGTGTGACGAGCCCGGCCAGTTGCTCCTCGCTCCAGCCTTCGGTCCCCTCCGGACGCCGGGGAACCACCAGGTAGCGGGTCTCCGCGGTGCTGTCCACCACACGTACCTCGGTGGACTCGGGGAGATCGAGCCCCATTTCCTTCAACACCCGGCGGGGGTCCACCACTACCCGGGTGCGGTAGTTGGTGCTCTTGTACCAGTCGGGCGGTTGCCCCAGGAGCTGTCGCGGATAGCAGGAGCACAGCGTGCACACCACCACGTGGTGCACGTCGTCGGTGTTCTCCACCGCGATGAGCTGGTTGGCGGTGGACATGTCGACACCCAGCTCCTCCGCTGCCGCGATGCCGTCCTCGAACAGGCGCTTCTTGTAGTCGGGGTCCGTCCAGGCCCGGGCCACCACCCGCGAGCCCTGATGCGGTGAGACGCCCTCGTTCTCGTCGATCTTGCGCCGCACCTCGTCGGTGCTGATGATGCCCTTTTCGCGCAGGAGGTTGCCCATGGCCAGCATCTGCTTCTCGAACAGCGTGTACTCGTGCTCCGTGGTGTCGATGGGATTGTTGGCGTGGAGCTGCTCGAATACGTCGTCGTGGCTGTGGTCGTGCCCATGCTTGACGCTTCGCGTCTCGTCGGCGCTCAGGACACCCTTTTCCTTCAGCAGGTCCGCGGTGGCGCGGGCGCGCCGCTCGAAGTAGCTCGGCTCCTCGGCGGGGATGGCGGCCGGCTCCACGTTCTCTTCCTGCTTTTCCTTGGCCATGACGTTCTCCCGTAGGCTTTTTCCTGAAACGTTTACCGTGGCTCGAGCCACTGCTCGAAGATGTCCGCGTAAATCTTGTTGACGCCCTCGGGCGCGGGCCGGTCGTCCCACACGTGGGCGAGATCGAACGCGATGGAATAAAGGTTGGCCTTGGGCAGGCCGTCCTTGCCGAAGGAGAGCAGCTCCGGGTCTTTGAAGCTGCCTCGGATATCCGCCACCACGCCGTCCTTGCCCCGGAGATACTGAGGCGAACGGATGTGGTGCCCCAGCGTCAATGTCTCCAGAACCCTGACCGTATCGCCCGGTTTGTAGCGAAAACTCATGGGCGCAGTCTCGTATGTCGCGGGATCGTTGTCAACTGACGGCGCCATCGGGGAGTGAGTCCGCTATTGAGGAAACACCGATCAATCGAGCCTGGTGTGGTGTCTGGTTAATTCGCGGCATAATCTGCGGGTCTCTTTCGCCGTCGGCTGCGTTTCGTCATTCCGGGCTTGACCCGGGGTCTTCCTCGCGTGGTGCCCGCCACATGGGGCGACCGCGGGTCGCCCCTACGGGTCATCGCGCCTTGCCGACAACGACAAGTCCTCCGCATATTATGCTGCGAATCAGCCAGACACCACACTAGCAAGATGGCGCCCTTCGACTTCGCTACGCGAAGCCTGTCCTGAGCCCGTCGAAGGGCTCTGGGCGAACGAGGTCTTGATCAGGGTCCCTTGACTTGACTGGTATCCTTCGCCGTTCCCCCCGCGAACCAGTTAAGCCAGACACCGCTCAGCAGCCAGGAATACCCCCAGGTTCCGATCATGATGAGCACAAAGGCGACGGCGATGTCGGAGGCGCTGCCATCGAGGGTGAAGGCCGGCACGTAGCCGAAGAGGAAGGGCGCGAGATAGAGGAACTTGGCGAACTTGAAGGCGCTGAAGGCGGTCTTCCACATGTCGGCCTGGGCGATGGTGGCGCCGGTGAAGGCGGCGATGCAGACCGGCGGGGTGATGTTGGAGTCCTGGGACAGCCAGTAGACGATCATGTGCGCGGCGATGGGGTTGACGCCCAGCTCGGTCAGGGGCGGCACGGCCACCACGGCGGTGATCAGGTAGGCGGCGGTCACCGGCACGCCCATGCCGAGGATCAGGGACGCCAGGGCGATGAGCAGGATGGTCAACCAGAGCCTGCCGTCCGCCAGCTCGATCACGATGTCGGCGAAGGTGAGTACCAGGCCGCTGTATGTCAGCACACCGATGATGATGCCGATGACGCCCAGGGTGGCGCCGATCTTGAGGCTGTTCTCGGCCCCCGTGCGCGCGGCCTCCAGGAAGCGTCGCGGACCGATCCGCGTGTCCTTCCGCACCCAGCTCACGGCGATGCAGGTCAGCATCCCCAAGATCGCGGAGTAGGCCGGCGAGTACCCCATCAGCATCAGCACGGTGATGACCGCGAGCGGCAGGACGTAGTACCAGCCGCGGCGGAAGATCTCGCCGGCGCTGGTCTCCGACCTGTCACCGCGGATGTCGTGCTGCCTGGCCTCGTAGTGGACCATGACGTAGACGCTGAAGAAATACATCAGCGCCGGGAAGATGGCCACGAGCATGATGGTGGAGTAGGGCACGCCGGTGAGCTCCGACATGATGAATCCGCCGGCGCCCATGATGGGCGGCATGAACATGCCGCCGATGGATGCGGCGGGTTCGACCGCGCCGGCGACGTGGGGCTTGAAGCCGGCCTTCTTCATCATGGGGATGGTGAAGTTGCCGGTGGAGACGGTGTTGGCGATGGCGCTGCCGGAGATGGAGCCGAAGAGGCCGCTGGCGATCACCGCCACCTTGGCCGGGCCGCCGACCCGGTGTCCCACCGCCGCGAGCGGGAAGTCGACGAAGAATCGCTGTGCCCCGCTCGTTTCCAGGAACGCCCCGAAGATGACGAACAGGATCACGTAGGTGGCCAGCACGTTGGCCATGATCCCGAAGACCCCGTCGCTCTTGTAGAAGATGCTGGTGCAGAGGGCCGGAAAGGTGTCGCCGGCGTGGGAGATGAGGTCGGGCATGATGTCGCCGTAGACCCCGTAGAACAGCATGATGCCGCCAAGGACGACGAAGACGTTGCCCACCACCCGGCGCGCCAGCTCGACGCCGATCAGCACACCCGCCACCGCGATCCATTGATCCAGGACGGTTTCCGCGCCCACCCGGTAGTTGATGGCCTCGAAGTTCCACATCCAGTAGCCGATGCACACCACCGACGCCGCCATCAGCAGGTAGTCCACGATCCTTCCCGGCGCACTCCGGGAGCGGTAGATGAGGAACACGAGCACATAGGTGATGACGACGTAGATGCCGCGATGGTACTGGGTGGCCGCGGGAACGAGCACCGCGGAGTACGAGTAGAAGATCACCAGGACGAGCGAGAGGACGTCGAACAGCCATCGCTCCGGGGTGTTCAGTTTCTCGAACATGCGATTTGCTCGTCTTTTCCGGACGGTGCCCTTCGACTTCGATTCGCTACGCCTACATCACGCCCTTCTCCTTCCAGAAGCGCTCCGCTCCCGGATGCAGCGGGGTGACGATGCCCTTGGTCCCGACCTTGACGTTCATTTCCTTGAAGGTCTTCTTCTGGTTGCGCATGTAGGCGAGGCCTTCGTCGGTGTAGATCTTGGAGAGCAGGTCGTAGACGATGTCCGCGGACACCTTGGCATTGGCCACCCAGAGCGTCGAGTCCTGGAACGAGGGGGCCGACTTGTCGACGCCGCGGTAGGTGCCGGCGGGCACCGCCAGCTTGGCGAAGTAGGGGTACTTTTTGAAGAAGCCGCTCTCCTCGGCGTCCTTGGCGAGATCGATCAGCTCGATGTCGTTGGTCTGCGCGGCCATGATCACCGCGCCGCTGGGAAACGCGGTGAACAGCCAGAAGGCATCGAGCTGGTTGTTTCCGAAGGCGGCGGCCGCGTCGTTGTAGCCCATGGCGTTGCGCTTGATCTTGTCCCATATGCCCATGTGGGTGAAGAACAGCTCGCAGTTGGCAAAGGCGCCGGAGCCCGCGTTGCCCACGCCGACCCGCTTGCCCGCCAGGTCCTTGACGCTGCGGATGCCCGACCCCTTGCGCACCACCAGTTGCGCCGGTGCCCCGTACAGGTAGGAGACCGCGAGCACGTCCGTGTACTTGCGCGTGTCGTTCTTCATGCGGCCGTTGTGTCCGAGATACACATGGCCGGAATAGACCACGCCGAACTGCATGCGCCCCGCGTTGACCTTGCGCAGGTTCTCCACCGAGCCGGCCGAGGACTGGGCCCTGACCCGGTAGTCCTTGGACGTCTTGACCGGATCATAGGTCTGGATGGAGTTGGCCACGACCTGGAAGGTGCCGCCGGCGGGTCCGCCGCCGAAGACGATGCGCTGGGCGGCCGAAACCGTTGAGATGAAGGTAAACGCACAGGCGGCCAAGGCTGCCCCTGCAACAACGATGGTTCTACGACTCAATTTCATGGGCCATCTCCTTTCCGGGTTCCCGATTCTCTCCGAATCGGCCATGTCACCGTTCAATAATGAACCAGAGGTTCGCCATGTCAAGACTCGCCCAGGCTGTGTCAATACTTATGAGGTAGAGACCCCCGAATCGTCATTCCCGCGGAAGCGGGAATCCAGGGGTGGGGGGTGTGGCGGCCTCATTGCCCGGCCCCACCCCGCCTGGATTCCCGCTTCCGCGGGAATGACTCGTCGGGGTGTAGCGGGATTCCGTAACTACCAGAAAGCATTGAACGAGTTTTGTTTTCGTATCAATGACGATCCGGGGGGTTGGCGCCGCTTCGTGGCGTAGCGGAGTCTTGACACCTGCTCCGTCCGCGAAACGGTGCTTGAACGGCGCCAGGGGTTCATGTATCGTCCGGGCCAACGCGGCATGAAGGGAGCGCATCGTGGGAGACTTCCGGCCCATTCCGAGCGCGGCGGCCCAGGCCATCGACAACCTTCTCGACGGTTGCGCGGCCGTGCAGCGCGATCAGCACGTAGTCATCCTGGCCGCCGTGGACGGGCTCTACGGCGGCGTCAACGTGGTGGACGAGACTGCCATCACCTGGGTCCAGCAAGGCGTCCAGGCCCGCGGCGCCCACGCTACGGTGATGTGGGTCGATCTGCCGGTCCGACGCACCGTCATCTGGCCGGACATCCCGACGCGCGAAACCGTATGGCGCATCCCGGCGCCCGTGAAATCGGTGATGCGCGGCGCGGACCTTCTCATCAGCCACGTGCTGGATTTCTCCACCGAGGAAGAACTGAAGGAATGGCCGGACCTCCTGGCGGAGACCAAGGTTCACTTCGTGCGCAACATGGCGACCACGGCCGGCCTGCTGTCGACCGCGTGGGCGCGGACGCCCCACGAATACGTCTCCGAGCTTCGTCTGCGTACCGCGGACCTCATCCATGCCGGCGCCCGCTGGGAGCTTACGAATCCCAACGGCACGCACCTGGAAGGCACGGTGGGGCCGGCGACCTCCAACTGGGGGAGCTATACAGCGCCGCGCGGGCGCAGGGGTTCCTTCCCGGAGGGGATCTACCCGGCCATCAATCCCGTCGGCATGCAGGGTGAGCTGGTGTTCGACCGCATGCTGCCGGTGTGGGCCCGCGACATCGGCGTGCCGCCGAGCTTCGACCGTCCCGTGACCGTCACGATCCGTGACAACCACATCGTGAAGTTCGAGGGCGGCACGGAGGCGAGAACACTCGAAGCCTTTTACGTGGAACTGGCGAAGGTGCTCGGAGAGGACCACGGGTACGAGATGCGCGCGCCGCACGGCGGCATCCACCCGGCGGCGCGGATTCGCCCGGTGCTGTGCCCCGACGACGAATACCGCGAGTTCCTGCATTCCTTTCACCCGTCCAGCATCCACCTGCACCTGGGCAACCACCGCTACAACGACGACTTCCCCTATTGCCTCCACGCCGCACCCGAACTCCGGGGCTCCACGTTGAAGGTGGACGGAAAGGTGCTGCACGACGGAGACCGGCTGGGAGTCATGGATCATCCAAGCGTGACGGCCATGGCGGCGCGGTACCCGGATCGTCCGGCCGGAGACGCGGAAAGGTGGATCTGATCTCCAGGCACGTGCGGCGCCGGTCGCACGGAAGTCTTCGGCGGTGTCACAAACACGCGGAAGGAGAGACCGGGCATGCCTGACTGGAAGCTGTTCTCGGCGGACGATCACGTGGACCTCCCGTACCTGCCGGGAGATCTCTGGGAGAAACGGGTTCCCGCGGCATACCGCGAGCGCGCTCCACGGCTCGTGGAGACGGCCACCGATTGGCACTGGGAGATGGACGGCCGTCTGCTGGGCACGCCGCAGAAGAAGGACGCCGTGATCACCACGAGCTTCGGCCACTGGAGCACGCCGGTGGAACACGAAGGGGGAAGGTGGCGGCCCACGACGCCCGAGCTTCGCCTGGCCGACATGGACCGGGATGGCGTGGAGACACAGGTGCTCTACGGCGGGCTCACCAGGGGTTTCGGCGTCAAGGACCCCGACCTCAATACCGTGGTGACACGGGCCTACAACCAGTGGACAGCCGACTTCTGCGCCGCCGCCCCCGAGCGCCTCGTCGGCCTGGGCTGGATCCCGACCCATAGCGTGGAAGCCGCCATCGCGGAAATGCACAACTGCGCGCGGCTTGGATTGAAGGGAGTGCAGTTCCAGGCGTTCTTCGCGGAGACGCCGCACTGGGACGAGGCATGGGAACCCCTGTGGGACGCGGGGGAGGAGACCGGGCTCCCCGTCTCCTTCCACGTGGGCGGCGGGCAATGGAGCACCCAGGGAGAGAGGCCGCCCGGACGCGGCGTCCAGACGACCTCCACGACGGTGGCGCCGATACAGCTCGACGAGGTGCTCGTGTCGGTGGTCATGTCCGGGATGCTGCATCGCCATCCCGGGCTCAGGGTGGTGCTCGGTGAAAGTTCCATCGGCTGGATTCCGTTCGTGCTCCATCGGATGGACTGGGAGTACGAGGTGCGCATGAACAAGGGGAGAGGGGGCGACGCGGCGGTCCTGGACATGCGTCCGTCGGATTACTACCGGCGCCAGGTGTACGCGACCTTCCAGTCGGACCCCGTCGGGGTGAAGCTCCTGGAAGAGGTCGGCGTGGACAACGCCCTGTGGGCCTCGGACTACCCTCACGGCGACTCCGTGTGGCCGCGCTCCCGGGAGACCGTCGACGAAGAGTTCGCCGGGGTGGACGAGGCCGTGGCACGGAAGGTCACGCGGGACAACGGCATCAAGCTCTACCTGGGTGGGGAATAGCGATTCGGAAACGAGGCGACCATGGGCATCTCCGGCATCGATCACTGGGTCATCATCGTCAAGGACATGGACAAGTCGGTGGACTTCTACCGCAAGCTCGGGCTCAAGGAGTCCTGGCAGTCCAAGGCGGGAGGCGAGTCGTCGCGGCCCGTGTTCCGCGTCAACGACACCCAGCTCATCAAGTTCTACGCGGCCGATCGCTACGAGATCGAGAGTCCTTCAGGGGCGCCGAACTATGCCCCGGGCTCCATGGACTTCTGTCTCACGTGGGACGGGACGGTGCAGGAGATCCTGGATTTCCTGAAGCAGAACGACATACCGGTGCGCTCGGGACCGGCGGCCCGGTCGGGCGGACGAGGGCGGGCCACCAGCGTGTACATCCGGGACCCGGACGACAATCTCATCGAGATCATGTCCTACGAGACGGAGTAAGGGAGCGGGAAGGGACCGGGAGGACGGGTTTGGAGAACAGCCGGCAAGTCGCGGTGGTCACGGGCGGGGCGAGCGGTATCGGGCTGGGTATCGCGCGCCGGCTGGCCGAGCAGGGCATGGCCGTGGTGGCGGCCGACTGGAACGCCGCAGCGTGCGCGGACGCGGCGGCGAGCCTGGAGGGATACGGGGACCGCACGGCGGTGGTGGAGACGGACGTCGGGACGGAAGACGGCGCCGCCGAAACCGTCGAGACCGCGGTCGCGCGCTTCGGGCGCATCGACCTCCTGTGCAACAACGCCGCCATCCACCCCATCGCCACCATCGAAGAGATGGACGTCACGGCGTGGAACGAGGCCTTCCGGGTGAACGTGACCGGCGCCTTCCTGTGCAGCCGGCGGGCCCTGCCGCACATGAAGAAGCAGGGAGCCGGGAGTATCGTGAACATCGGTTCGGTGAGCGGGGTGGCACCGTACGCGGGCGGCGGCGCCTACGCGGTCACCAAGGCCGCCCTGGCGATGCTGACGAGGGTGCTGGCGCTCGAGGCCGGACCGTCCGGGATCACGGTGAACTGCATCTCCCCGGGTTCGATCCAGCACCGGAACCCGGGCGGCGGAAACACGTCCCACATCCCCGTGGGCCGGGGCGGTACCATCGACGACGTGGCTTCCCTCGTGATCTATCTCGCATCCGCGGAAGCCAGATACATGACAGGAGCGACACTGGTGCTCGACGGAGGAGCTACGGCCGGCCGCAAGCGGGCCGGAGTCGCGGTCGCAAGACCGCCGGACCAAGGAGGTGAGAGATGAACCTTCGCAAACGTTGCAACATCGTTTCCATGTTCATGCTCGTGGCATGGCTCGCTGCCGCTGTTGTCCTGACCCTTGCCAGCCCGGCCACGGGCGACGCGGCCTCGAAGCCGGAGGCCTGGGAGAAACGCCAGGGCGGGACCCTCATCATCGGCAGCTCCAAGGACATGAACACCAAGCATCCCTTCACGCGGGTGACCTCGGTGGACGAGTTCATCAAGATGATGATGTGGGAATCCATCACCATGTACGACCTCGCCGGCAACCTGCACGGCATGCTGGCGGAGAGCTGGGAGCCCAACGCCGACGCCAGCGAGTGGACCTTCAAGCTCAGGCGCGGCGTCAAGTTCCACAATGGAGCGGAAATGACCTCCGCCGACTGGGTCTGGTCCTACGACTACATCCTGAACCCGGCCAACGGCGCCTACGCCAACACCGTGCTGTCCGACAACATCGCCAAGGTCGAGGCCGTGGACCCGTACACGGTCAAGTTCACGATGGTGGGGCCGCGGGCGCTCTTCCCACACGTGCTCAGCAGCATCCAGAATGGCACCATCGTCCCCAAGGGCTCGCTGGGCGGCAAGGTAGGGGAGATCGAAGGCAATCCTCCGCCCGGCACCGGCCCCTTCCAGTTCGTGAACTGGACGCCGGGAACGCAGGTGGAGTTCAAGCGGTTCGAGGATTACTGGGACGGCGCGCCGTACCTGGAAGGGCTCCGGTTCCGGATCATCACCAACAAGGCCGCCCGGCAGAATGCACTGCGGGCCGGCGACGTGGACATGGCGGACCGCCTGCGGCCGTCGTTCGCGGAAAGGGTGAAGAAGGGGAGGATTACCGGCATCCAGACCAGGGCCGTGGGCGGCGCCGGCTTCCGTCAGCTCTACTTCAACACCAAGGGGAAGTGGACCGGCGACAAGCGCGTGCGGGAAGCCATCATCATTTCCCTTGACCGGGAAGCGACGGTCGAGGAAGGCTTTCTCGGCGTCGGCGACCCCCTTCCTCTCGCCGTGCCGCCCGACTCGGACTGGCTCCGGGCCGGCACAGCCAACCTTCCCTCCTACGAACGGGACGTCAAGCGCGCGCGCCAGTTGCTCAAGGAGGCCGGCTACAACGGCGAGCCGTTGTCGCTCAACATGACCCTGGGGCAGGAGGTGGCCCTTGGCGAAGCCATCGTGCGCCAGGCGGCGGAGGCGGGCCTCAACATCAAGATGGCCCCGGTGGAATCGACCATCTTCTATGAACGCCTGGGCAAGGGCGATTTCAGCCTGCTCATGTCGAGCGGCCGTTTCAGGGGCGAGCCGGGACTGGAGGAGACCATCAACTACGTGTGCGAGAAGGGCAAGGTGCGCCGTTCGCGCACGGGCTACTGCAACCCGGCCATGGACGCCCTGATCTCCTCGTATCCCACGGCCTCGGACCGGGCCGAGCGCGTGCGCATCTACGGCAAGATCGTCAAGGCCGTGTTCGCGGACGAAATGATGCAGTACGGGATCGGGTGGTCCAACAACCGCAACTTCGGCTGGCGCAACAAGGTCAAGGACTGGCAGCGGGGACCCGGCCAGGAGTACCGGAACGCCCTGGGAGGCCTCCATCGGACCTGGATCGAGAAGTAGCCACCCTCAACGATTAGTCACCTTCAAGACGAGAACGTAACGGTTGCATTTCGTCACCAAAGTGGGAACCGCCGCGGCTGAGAGTGCGTGGCGGCTCCCACGAAGCGCATGATCCGCTACACGCTGCTCCGCGCTCTCCAGATGATTCCCACCGTCCTGCTGGTGACGGTGGCGGTGTTCGTCCTGATCATCATCATTCCGGGCGATCCCGTCCTGAGCATGCTCGGCTACTATGCCGACGACGTCACGGCGGTGCCCCACGAAATCTACGATCGCATGTTTCGGGAGCTCCGCCTGGATCGTCCGATTCCGGTTCAATACCTCTACTGGCTCGGCGATGCGCTGCAGGGAGACTTCGGCAAGTCGGTGGTGTTTCGGGTTCCGGTGATCGACGTGGTGCTCTCCAGGGTGCCCGCCACGCTGTACCTCGGGACCGCCTCCCTGCTCATCGCCATCGCGGTATCCGTGCCCTTCGGCGTCTGGGCCGCGGTGAAGAACGACACCTGGGTCGATCACCTGGCGTCCGGGTTCGTGCTGTTCGGGATCGCCGTGCCGGGGTTCTGGTTCGGCATGATCGTGATCCTGGTGTTCGCCATCTACCTGGGGTGGCTGCCCTCCATCGGCTACGTGCCGCCCCAGGAAGACTTCCTGCGCTTCCTGAAGCACCTGATCCTGCCGGCCACCGTGCTGGGGCTGGACGTGGCGGCCAATATCCTCAGGTTTCAGCGGACCGACTTTCTCGACCAGCTCCATCAGGACTACGTGCGCACCGCCCGCGCCAAGGGGCTGCCGGGGCAACTGGTGATCTGGAAGCACGTGCTCAAGAACTCGCTCATAGCCACGGTGACCGTGGTGGGCCTGAATACCGCGCGGCTTCTGGGAGGCTCCACCATCATCGAGACCCTCTTCAGCTACCCCGGCCTGTCGCGACTATTGATCGAAGCGATCTATGCGCGCGACTTCCCGGTCATCCAGGCCGTGGTCCTGTGGATGGTGGTGCTGGTGGTCATCGTCAACTTCTTCGTGGACCTGATCTACGCGTACCTGAACCCGCGGATACGGTACGCGACGGCGTAGGACGCGGTACGAGGCGCTGTCAGCCCGGAGTCATGGCAAGTCGATGAACGCGAACCCGATGGATGTCGCATCCGGCGCCGAACCAACGGCGGCGCCGGCATGGCGCCAGGAAACGTTGACGCAGCGCGTCGCCGGGTTTTTCCTGCGCGACCGGCGCGCCATGGTGGGCATGATCCTGCTCGTGGTCATGCTGTTCGCGGCCTTCGTGGGGCCGCGGCTCGTCCCCTACGAACCCGATCAACCCAACGTACGGAACCGGTTCGCGGCCCCGAGCTGGTCTCACTGGATGGGCACGGACCGCAGCGGAAGGGACCTGTTGTCGCGGGTCCTCGCCGGCGCCTCCGTCAGTTTCAGGGTCGCCATCGGCGCCGCCCTGCTGGCGCTGTTGATCGGTGCGCCCCTCGGGGCGGTTACGAGCTACATCGGCGGTCTCGTGGACGACGTGACCCAGCGATGCATGGACGCCATCATCGCGTTCCCCGCCCGACTGCTGGCCATCGTGCTGGTGGTCCTGATGGGACCATCGGTGGTGTCCCTGTGGTTCGCCATCGCCTTCAGCTCCATACCGCGCTACGCGCGCATCGTGCGCGGCAGCGTCCTCGACCAGAAGGAGAGGGAGTACGTCGAGGCCGCCCACGCCATCGGTGAAGGACGGCTGGCCATCTTGTTCCTCTATATCCTGCCCAACGTGCTGCCGCCCCTGGCCGTGCAGGTGACGCTGGACTTCGCGAGCGCCGTGACCGTGGAGGCCTCCCTGAGCTTCCTGGGCCTCGGCCTGGTGCCGCCCACCATCAGTTGGGGCGGCCTGCTGAACGATGCGCAGCAATGGCTGGAGGAGGCCCCCTGGCTGGCCATATTCCCCGGCGCGGCGCTGGCGCTCACCGTCCTGAGCTTCGTCCTGATCGGAGACGCGATCCGGGACCACCTGGACCCCCGCACCCGGCGCCGGGGAGGGACGCGCTGATGGCCTTGCTCGACGTGCGGAACCTCACCGTCGACTTCGACCTCGGGGCGGAGAGCCTGCGCGCGGTGGACGACGTTTCGTTCACCCTGGAGCCCGGCGAGGCCCTGGGCATCGTGGGCGAGTCCGGTTCGGGCAAGACCGTGACCGCGTTGTCCATCATGCGCCTGCTCGATCCGCGGGCCAGGATTACCCACGGCCGCATCTGGTTCGACGGCCAGGATCTCGTGACCCAGGACGAGTCCGCCATGGAGTCCATTCGGGGACGCAGGATCGGCATGGTGTTCCAGGAGCCCATGACGAGCCTCAACCCGGGCTATACCGTGGGGGAACAGGTGGCCGAAGTGTACCGCCATCACCTTCGCCTCAGCCATGCGGAAGCCCGGCGCCGCACCATCGAGATGTTCGAGCGCGTCAAGCTGCCGGGTGCGCGGGAGATGTTCAACAAGTACCCGCACGAGTTCAGCGGCGGCATGCGCCAGCGCGTGACCATCGCCGCCGCGCTGGCATGCGGACCGTCGCTCCTGATCGCCGACGAACCCACGACGGCAGTGGACGTCACCATTCAGGCCCAGATCCTGTCGCTCCTCGGCCAGCTTCAACGGGACATGGACCTGGCGCTGCTGTTCATCTCCCACGATCTGGCCGTGGTGTCGGAGCTGTGCACCCGCGCCGCCGTTCTGTACGGCGCCCGGCTGATGGAAGTGGGCAGCACCGACGCGATCTTCACGGCACCCAGGCATCCGTACACGGACGGCCTCATCAACTCCATCCCGCAACGAGGACAACCGTTGCAGGGCGTCCCCGGCACCATCTTCGATCTGCGCACGCCGCCGCCGGGGTGTCGCTTCCACCCGCGCTGTGCCCACGCCCGGCCGCTGTGCCATCGGGACGTCCCCGAGTTCACCCGCTCCCCGGCGAACACGCCGGGGGAGCGCGGGCATGTCTACGCCTGTCACTATCCGTTGGATTCGAGCCGAGGTTAATCGACATGGGAACCGGACCGCCATGATGGAAGCTCTCGGCGCCACCGACAGCAATCTGCCCCTGCTCCGGGTTCGCGACCTGGTCAAGTATTTCGACGTGAGCGGCGGGGCCTTCCGCCGCCTCTTGTACGGCCGGCGCACGGTGCAGGCGGTCGACGGGGTTTCGTTCGAGGTCGCAAGGGGCGAAACACTGGGCCTGGTGGGGGAAAGCGGTTCGGGCAAGTCCACCACGGCCAAGCTCATCGCGCGCCTGCTCCCCGTGATGTCCGGGGACGTGCTGCTCGCGGGCCGGGACATCCTGAAGGCGTCGACGAACGAAATGAAGGCGCTCCGCAAGGACATCCAGTTCGTCTTCCAGGACCCGTTTTCCTCCCTGAACCCACGCATGCGCACGGAGATGATCATCGGCCGGGCACTGTCCATCCATTTCGGGTTCCGCGGGGAAGCCCGGCGCGAACGTGTCGTGCAATTGCTCGAGCGGGTGGGCTTGTCCGCGCAGCACCTGGAACGGTACCCGCACGAGTTCAGCGGCGGCCAGCGCCAGCGCATCGCCGTCGCCAGGGCGCTGGCCACGGAGCCATCACTGATTCTGGCGGACGAGCCCGTCTCGTCACTGGACGTCTCGATCCAGGCCCAGGTCCTGGCACTGCTCCAGGATCTCAGGACAAGACTCGGCCTCACCATGGTCTTCATCACCCACGACCTCAACGTCGCCGAATACGTGTCGGATCGCATCGCGGTCATGTACGGCGGCAAGATCATGGAGGAGGGCGCCACCGACGACGTGATGCAGCGCCCCCTGCATCCCTACACCAAGGCTCTCCTCGACACGCGCCCCCGTATCGGCCACCCGGGCCAACTGCGGCCCCTCGAAGGCGAGCCCGCGGTGCCGCTGAACCCCGGCCCCGGCTGCCGGTTCGCATCCCGCTGCCCGCTGCGCATCGCGGAGTGCACGGAGCAGGCCGTTCCGCTGGTGGAGAAGAGGATGGGGCACAACGTGGCATGTGTCCGATCATAGGAGCCGATCGTCCGCCGCGCTCGATTCGGACACAGGGCCGGGGTGCTTGACAAGCACCGCAGCCCTGACGTAGAAGTCACGGCCATGATGGAACGCACCGTCCGGCTGACTCGCAGCACCACGTCCGGACTTGCCTCGGCGACGTCGGAACGCATCGGCTTCGTCCTGAAATCCGCGGCGTTCATGACCGTCGTTGGCGTGCTCCTTTACGTGAGTCTGGCCGCTGCCTATCCTCCCGTTCACGATGCCATGCATGACTTCCGTCACGCGCTGAGCATAGTTCCGTGCCACTAGCCGGCATTCTGTTCACTCGATCCACGCCGCGTCCCACGGACCGCCCCGCGCCACCTGTCCTCTCCGGCTACGGGAGCCGGAACCCAGCCGTTGGCGCGTTTCTGGTCTCGGTAGCACTGTTGTTCGCGAGCGTCCCAGGGGATGTCGCGGCTCAGGTGGACCAGGGTGCGATCAAGGTCCGGGTGTCGCCGGACACGGCCTTGGTGCGTCCCCTGAAGGACTCGGCGACGATCACCATCGACGTCGATGGCGCGGCGGAGACATTTCGCGGTCCCGTGCAGCTCTCCGTCCGGCTCACCGCGCCGCCACCGGGCACCTTCGTCTCCTCCGATTTTCCGTTGATCGAGGGTACCCGTCTCGTCGAACTGAACCTCGCCAGCACGACCGGCACGCTCTCCTGGAGTTACGTTTTTCCCATTCGGGGAGAGTACCGGCTCGACGTGAGCGCCACGGACCAAAACGGACGCCGGCTCGAACGCTCCCTCACTCTCCGGGTGCATGAAAACCGCGCGAAGGTTGCCTTCCTCATCGGCTTCATCGCCGCGCTCTTCCTGCTGGGGTTCATCGCGGGGAGAATCTTCTCCGTTCCGGTCGGGATGGTGGCGGGTTGCTTGATCATGCTCCTGTTCGGCGCCGCTTCGGACGGGAACCTGAGCGCGGATGCCGGCCACGCCGCCGGGTTGAAAGGCGAGTTGACGATCGCGCCGCCCCGCGTGGGCGCCCCCACCACCATACGGTGGCGCGGGACGGCCACGGGTTCCGGGGAACCCGTGGCCGCCGCCGTGAACCTGCGAGTGATGCAGATCGAGAAGGGCAGGGAGGTTTTCGCCCTGCACCCGGTACCCACGGACGGCACCCTCGACGTCGCGTTTCAGTTCACCGACGCGTCCGCTCATCGAATCGTTGTTCTGGCCACCCCACGGGGGCGCCAAGCGGCAGCGGAAATCTCACGAACCGTCGAGGTGGAATCGGCCACGCCACCCCTGGGCATCCGCGTTTGGCCGGTGATCGTGTTCCTGGCGGTGGTATTGGCCGGGCTCGCCGCCGGGCGGATCACCAGGAGACGCGGGCTTCCGTTGCGTTGGCCGGCCGGGCAGGCCAAGATGGATCCGAAGGAGGCACAATGATCGATCTGTATACGTGGAGAACACCCAATGGCCGCAAGGTGTCCGTCATGCTGGAAGAGTTGGAGATGCCGTACGCCGTGCACTTCATCAACATCGGGAAGGACGAGCAGTTCGCGCCCGATTTTCTCGCCATCAGCCCCAACAACAAGATCCCGGCCATCGTCGATCAAGACGGTCCGGGCGGTGGTCCCTACAGCCTCTTCGAGTCCGGCGCCATCCTGCTCTACCTTTCGGAGAAGTCCGGTGGCCGGTTCCTGCCCGAGGAATCCCGGGCGCGCCATGACGTCCTGCAGTGGCTCATGTTCCAGATGGGCGGGGTAGGGCCGATGTTCGGCCAGGCACACCACTTCCTGGGCGCCAAGGAACAGGTCCCCTACGGCATCAACCGCTACAAGAACGAAACGCGCCGCCTTTACGGCGTGATGGAGAAACGCCTTTCCGACCACGAATATCTGGCGGGCGACTATTCGGTGGCGGACATCGCCACCTACCCCTGGGTGGGGCGGTACGAGAGGCATCAAGTGGACCTGGCGGATTTCCCGAACGTCAAACGCTGGTTCGACACCATCGGCGCCCGCCCCGCGGTCCAGCGCGGCATGCAGGTGCCGCCGGACGCATAGCGCAAGCGGAGACCGATCCCGACTTGTCATCGTTTGACAAGCCGCGCGAGGGCGTGTCAGAAACGCACCTCACGGCTTCCGAACCGATCCGCACGCGTGTCCGGACGCCGGCGCCGTGTTACACTTTCCGATACGCCCCCGTAGCTCAGCAGGATAGAGCACAGGATTCCTAATCCTGGTGTCGTGAGTTCGAGTCTCGCCGGGGGCACTTTCCCGCCCAAGGGCGATCTGTGCGGCTGGGTCTTGCGGACGCGTCAGGGTCGCCGGGCTTCCGGTTGATCCAGAGCATCCATGCAGGCGGCGCGGCAGTCCGCCAGCAAGGCGTCGCGGTCCTCGTCCAGCATGAGTCCGGCCTGGATCAGGGTGTCGATGTGGGCTCGTACCTTTTCGACATACTCGTCCACCCCGCGGTACCGCTCTTCCAACGACAGCCGTGGATCGCCGTCGGTTTCGCGTTCTCTACGAGTTCTAGGGAGGGAGATGGACGACCCCAGCAGACCGGCCAACTCGCCTTCCGCCGACTCCTCGGATTGGAGGTTCCAGCCTGTGTAGGTGGCGAGGGGGACGCTGATCCAGGGAAGTCGGATGCCGGCGATGTCGTTGCCGTCTTCGTCCACCGCGGGTACGAGGACCGTGTAGCCCGCGCCGTCGGGCGGGGGCTTGGGGTGGGCATCGAGGACGCCGCGGGTGACGCCTTCGCCGTAATCGAGGAATAGTTGGCGATTGTGGAGCCCGGTGCAGGCGCCGCCGGGAATGGCGGGGAAGTCGGCCCGCAGGGTTTCGGGTGCCACCTGCGTGCCGTCGGCGCTTCGCGGGATACGGCTTGCGGGCGGAGCGGTGCCCTCGGTGGACCAGCGGTCCATGGCGACGATGAGCGCGCGCAGGGCCGGGCCGATGGGCAGGGGGTTGCTCGGATGCCGTGTCTTGCCCCTGGCGGCCGGCGTGCCGTAGGGGGCGTTGTGCTGGGTGCTTGCGAACAGGTACACGCGCACGCCGTTGGGCGGGGGGACATCGTTTCCCCGGCCGTCGGTGTGGGCGAGAGAACCCCGCTTCTGCCAGTACTCGGTGGAGGTCTGGGTGTGTATCACCAGGGGGTCGGTGGCGGGGCGCTTGAGGATGCCGTCCTTCCTGCCCGTCTGGGGATCCTCCAGGACATTGTAGGCGAAGGGGAACAGTTCGGGTTCGAGCTGGTTGGTGTGCTGCTGGCATGAGGTGACCGGGCGCGCGAACTCGTAGTTGAGGAACATGCGTCCGCCGCCCGCGGCGTGGGGCGCGATGACGTCGAACACCCGCCGGCCCTCCTCGTCCTCGTTGAAACCCTGGTAGACCAGGTCGCGCAGGAAGCGGCCGCTCTGCGAACGCCCCCAGGCGTAGACTCTTTCGATGCCGGTTTCGCCCGCCAGCGGGTTGGGACTACCGGCGCCGTCGTCCTTCCGGAAGCGCAGAAACGAAACCAGATCGCGCACCGCGGCGAACCCCAGGCCCAGCACGAGCGGGTCCCGGGCGGTGTACACGAGTTCGTAGATGGCGCCGGGAATGAACCCTCCGGGCAGGTAGAGATGCGAAGCGCTCGGGGTCACCGTTGGTGCGCCGCCGGCATCCGCCTTGCTCTCGGTTGCGAACGCCCAGTCGGAGGAGGGTATGGCTTGGCGCTCGCCGTAGGATTGCATCCGCACGGTCAGTTCGGCATGGGAGGTGTCCAGGGTAGCGGCGGGGTAGCTGCGGACGCGCGGATCGCCGCTCAGGGGCTGGCTGTGGACACCCGGGCGGTTCACGCAGACCTCGGTGCGCACCGGCCGCTGGATCGCTTGCCCGTTGTCGGTGGCGACGGGGACGTCCAGCACCATGCCGTCCTTCCAGGCAACGAGGTCTCCCTGCCAGCCGGACGTGACCCAGGTATAACCGTGGCGCATCAGGAAGCCGTTACCGGCGTGTTCCAGGGATACCGGTTCGTTGCATTCCTGGGCGTCGTTCAGGAACATCAAGCCGCGTTTGCTGCCTCGGTTGGGGGCCTCGTACAGCACCCGCCGATTGCCCTTGGCCATGTCCTTGGGCCGCAGGATGTGGACGTCGCAACGGTATTCCACGGCGCCACGCTCGTTTCGCGGCGCCTTGGCGAGATTGACGATGCCGGCGTTGCGGGGATCGTCCGGGGCCACTTCGCCGTGGACCTCGCCCGCCACGATCTCGTATGCGCCCGCGGCCCCGAACGCGTGACCATCGGCGAACGGCTGCCTGCGGCGGATGAGGAAATGGGTCAACATGAATGGGAACTTCCTTCAGAGAACCCTCGACAGGTCCACGGCCAGGCCTGGGAACAAGGGTGTGGTGAAACACTCTTCCCGCCCGTAGCGCCCGGCAGGTATCATTTGCCCGTCCTTCAGCCGGAGCGTCTCGACGATAGCGGTAGCCGGGTCCACCAGCCAGTACTCCGTCACGCCGTGGCGGGCGTAGAGATCCATCTTGATGCCACGGTCGCGCCGCCGGGTAGACGGCGAAGCAATTTCGACGACCAGATCCGGAGCTCCGTGGACGTCGCGTTCGGTGATGATCGACGCCCGCGCCGCGGACACGAAGAGCAGGTCCGGCTGCAGCACGTTGGTGTCGGAGAGGTAGACATCGGTAGGGGCGATGAGTATCTCGCCCAGACGGTGTTCCTCCACTAACGGTGCCAGGAGAACAGCGAGATGGATCAAGACCCGCTGGTGTGACGTGGTGGGTGCCGGCTCCATGACCAGCAGTTCTCCTTCGATGAGTTCATACCGGATGTCATCGGAAGTCTTGAGATAATCCTTGTAGGTGTATCGGGTATGGCTGGCTTCGGTCGTCATCTGGCCTCCCGTGTCTCTCGAAACGGCCGCAGGGTACATGTCGATGGAAACAGGGAGAGGGGTAAAACGCAAGCGGAGACGGCCAGCCCGGGACAGCACTTCATCAACCGCCGGAAATGCGTTAAGTTGGCCGGCAACCCGCGCGCATCACGCCCGCGGGCCGCTTACGGAACACGCCGTGCGACAATCTCTCAGGGAGGAAGTCGACATGATCAAGCCCACCGCGCTCAAGCGCGGCCACTATGAATGCAAGTCCCTGGACGACACGCTGCCGGTGCTCACGGACCTGCTGGCGTTCGACGTCGTGCGGCAGGGCGCGGGGCAGGCGACCGTGAAGCACCCCAACACCGACTGGGAACTGGTGGTGCACGAGGGTGCGCCGGAGGCGGTGGACAAGCCGCACCTGCACCATTACGGCGTGCGGGTGGAGAGCCTCGATGAGGTCAACGCGGCCTACGACTACCTCCAGTCGCGGAAGGAGCGCTACAAGCTCATGCGCGTCAGCCGTCCGCACGAGAACCACTTCGCCCATTCGGTGTACTTCCGCGAGCCCGGCGGCAACGACTGGGAGATCGAGTACTACGACCACGAGGCGGTGGTGCGCGGCCAGCGCAACGCCATCAACCCGTGGACCGAGAAGATGACGGAGGATCGGTTTCCGGGCCGCGGCTACTTGCCCCAGGCGCTGAGTCACGGCACGCGGGAATGCGACGACAAGGCGGTCAGCTCGAAGTTCTACAGCGAGGTGCTGGGCCTGGAGATCCTGGGCGGGGGTCGGATGTCGGTGTACATCAAGCATTTCGACACGCCTTGGTACGTGGTGGTGCTGCCGGGCCGCAAGCGTCACTACGTCTCCGAGTTGAACCGGTTCACCCTGGAGGTGGAAACGGAGCAAGAGGTGGTGGACGCGCACCGGGCGTTCCGCACGTCCGGCCGGGACGTGGGCATCGGCGAGGTGCGGGACCTGCAAGAGGACGACGGCGAGGTTTCGTTCGTGTTCAGCGATCTCGACCGGAACTGGTGGGACATCTGCGCCGCCCGCTGAGGCGCCTGACACAGACGACAGGGGAGAAGTAGAACATGTGGTTCATCGGACTGAGGAGCGCGGTCAAGCCCAGGGATGAGTGGACGGTAACGCTGGACGATCACCTGTCCTGGATGAAGCGCCAGCACACGGCGGGGAAGATCGTCATGTCCGGGCCGACGCCGGACCGCAAGCTGGGCATCTACCTCATACGCGCGGATTCACGGGAGGAGGCGGAGAAGGTCGCCGGCAGCGACCCCTACACCGCCGCGGGCTTCTGCACGTTCGAGCTGATCGAGTGGGAACTGCACCAGGTGATGGGTGCCGGGCCGTTCTCCATGGCGGAGATCAAGGCGCAGGGGCGGTAGGCAAGCTACAACGCGGCCGCCGAGACGGAGCGCCGCCAGGCGAAGGCGCGCTGCTCGAAGCGGGCAATGACGCCGTACTCGATGATCAGCATCAGGATCACGAAGAGCAGGACCCACGCCAGCATCTGCTCCATGTCGAAGCTCTCGAACCAGAAGAAGAACATGTAGCCGATGCCGAACTTGATGCCGAAAGTCTCGGCCAGAGCGACGATCTTCCAGGTCATGCCGAAGGAGTAGCGGAACGCGGACATCAGGTAGGGCATGAGCTGGGGAATGTAGACCTTCCGCACCATCATCCGCTTGCCGGCCTTGAATGCCTTGCCCATGTCCATCAGGCTCTTGTCCATGGCCTTGGTGCCTTCGGCCATGTTCACGGTCACGAACGGCGTGACCACCGCCATCACCGCCACCAGGCTTCCGGTTTCGCTGAAGCCGAACCAGAGCACCGCGAGGAACACCATCAGGATCGTGGGGATGGTCAGGAACAGCGGGATCAGGCTCATCAGGGCGTGCTCCACGGTCCGGCGAAGCCCCATGGCCAATCCGATGCCGACGCCCGCCAGCATGGCGACCGCGAAGGCGATGAAAATGCGCAATAGCGTGATGCCGATGTGGAAGAAGGCCGAATTGCCCTCCGGACCGGCTTCGGTCAGGATCTGTACCATGGCCGCGACGATGCGGATCGGATTCGGCAGTACCTCCGGTGAGGAGAAAAGGGAAGCGATCCACCAGATCGCCACCAGCGTCACCATGGACGCCGCGCGCATGTAGAAGCGCATGCTCATTGTGATTGCTGCTCCACCACCGCGAAGAACTCCTGCACCAACTCTTTCTCCATGTCGAACAGCCGCGGGTCCTCGGGATGCCGGGGCCGCGACAAGTCCACCTTGACGTGCCTGAAGATCCGCGCCGGCTTGGTGCTCATCATGTACACGTCGTCGGAAAGGTAGACCGCCTCGCGCAGGTCATGGGTGACGAACAGGATGGTGGTCTTTGCCCGTTCGAGTATCTCCATCAGGTCGATGCGCATCTTGCGTGCGGTGATCTCGTCGAGGTGGCTGAAAGGCTCATCCATGAGCAGGATATCGGGCTCGATGGCCAGCGCGCGGGCGATGGCTACACGCTGCTGCATGCCGCCCGAGAGGTTGAGCGGATAGTTGGGCTCCTGGCCCGCCAGACCCACCATGTCGAGGTACTTGCCCACGCGGTCGCGCCACTGTTCCCGCGGCACGTCCTGGGCCTCCAGCGCGAAGCGGATGTTGTCCTCCACCGTGAGCCAGTTGAGCAGGCGGGCGCTCTGGAAGACATAACCCACGTGCACGGTGCCGTCGGTGGACTGGGCCGAAGGATAAACAGTCACGCTGCCGTTGTTCTCTTCCTCGATGCCCGCGATGACGTTCAAGAGCGTGGATTTCCCGCAACCGGACGGCCCGACGAGGCTCGCGAACTCGCCTTCCTTGACGTCCAGACTCACGGCGTCGAGCACCACGAACTCTTCACCGCCGCCTGGGACGGGGAACTTCTTCGTCAACTTGTCTACGTGTACGACCGTCGAAGCCATGAACGATACCTGTACCTCTAATGGATTGCGTTGGCCGATAGTAATAGCGGGCCGGGCCGCGGCGTGCGTTCAGGTGGCCACCTGATGCCGCCAGCGGAAAGCGCGTCGCTCCCAGGACCGGAAAATCAGCACGTCGATCAGGACCATGAACACCATGAAGCTCACGCCCCAGGCCAGCATCAGGTCCACGCGGGTGTCCTGAAAATGGAACAACAGCATCCGTCCGACCCCGCTCCCTACCGCGAAGGCCTCCCCCACCAGGACGATCTTCCAGGAGAGCGAGAGGGCGATCCGCAACGACGAGAACAGGTACGGCATGAGTTGCGGGACGACCACTTTGCGAATGATCAGGTGGCGGTTCGCCTTGTAGACCTTGGCCATGTCGATGACTTCCTTGTCGATGGCCTTGGTCCCCTCCCATACGTTGAGGGCCACGAAGGGGAAGACGATGAGCACCGTGGTGAACACCGGGCCCACGTCCGAAATGCCGAACGTGAGCACGGCTACAAAGGCCCAGCAGATGGCCGGGAACGTCAGCAACACCATGATCCAGCCATCGAGGAAGGCCTCCACGTGACGGTGGAGTCCCATCATCACTCCGGCGATGCCGCCGACGATCATGGAGAGGGTGAGGCCCAGAATGATCCGCCGAAGCGTATCCCACACCACGACGTAGCTGTCGGGCTCGGAGTAGACCGTGATGGATCGTTCCAGGAGCTCCCGTGGCCCCGGCACGGTGGCTGGCGGGGCCAGCATCGACGCCACCTGCCACAACAGGACGAAAGCCAGCAGCGTGAGGCCACCGGCCAAGAAGCCGGGCTTGCCCTTGTTCATGAGGAGAGCCTGTAGGGTGGGAAAATGGGGCACCGTCCCCGGGCGGCGACCGCCGCCGCGAGGACCGGTCCCCCGGTGATTCGAGCTAGTTGAGAATCAGCCCGTGCTTCTTCTTGTCGGGAACGAAGTCCAGGACCCCGCGCCGCTTGGCCATTTCCAGGAACTCCCACTGGGCGTCCACCGTCTCCTTGTCCCACTTGGCCAGGAACATCTTGCCGGTGTGGATCCAGTCCCGGTACACGGCCTTCTCCCGGTCGTTGACGATGCCGGCGATCCTGCCGTGCTTGGCCGCGGCCGCATCGAAGTTCTTGTGATCGGCGAGCCAGTTCATGGACTCCATGACGGCCGCCGCGAACTTGGCCGCGCGGTCTTTGTCCGCGTCCACCCACTCACGCCAGCATACCAGAGGAGCGGACCACACGATGGGTTGGCCGGTCTTCGACTTCCAGTACTCGTTGGGAACGAACACCGAGCGGTACTTCTCGGGCTGTGAGGCCGCGCGGACGGTGAGGGAGCTGATGTTGAACATCGAGTCCACGTCGCCCCGATCCAGCAGCGCCAGCAGTGCCGGGGCCGCGGCCTGAACCAGCTCCACGTCGTTCTTGTCCGTCACGTTCATGCCGTGGCCGTCGATGAGGGCAGCCTGGGTGGCCTTGAAGGCGCCCGCGCCGGTGGACCAGGTGCCGAACTTCTTCCCGCGCATGTCCCCGATGGACTTCACCGGACTGTCCTTCCTGACGAAGACCTCCTGCATCACGGTGAGCCCGCCGCCGATCACGACGAAGTCGATCCCCTTGGTGATCCTGGCGATGGCCGCTGTGCCGGCATAGGAGGAACAGGGGACTTCCTTGGCCGGCAGCGCCGCCATATGGCCAGCGAAGGGGCGCACGTCCACGGTTACGTCCATGCCCGCCTTCTGGAAGATCCCGGCCATGTTGCCCGCGAGATAGACCAGGGAGATAATGCTGTTGCGCCCGGCCGTCACGGTGATCTTGTTCTGAGCCGCGGCTTCGCTGGCCAGAAAACCCGCGAGGGCAAAAGCCACCAATGCTGTCCATGTATAGCGTCGCATGTCTTGCCTCCTTTGACGGTTGCCGCCCGGCGGCCGGCAACGAGAGCCTTCGATTCCGGTGCAACATTAAAACCCCGAATACTAGAGTGTGCCCGGTTCTTTGTCAATGCCGGATGGGGGTCTCGAACCGCGTTTTCGTCACGGCTTCAGGTAGTCCTTCAACGCCATCTTCCGCCACAGTTCCGGGTCCGGCTCGATCCGGGTCTCGAACTCCTTCTCCACCGTGCGGGTGGCGTCGATGACCAGGTGCGTGGTCATGGGTCCGCGGCCCGTGCGCGCCTCGTTGTAGGACACGGGGTCGAGGTGCGCCCCTTTGACCCCGGGCATGATCAGCAGGTCCTGGTCGGCGACCATGCGCGTGCTGATGGCCCAGGCCATTTCGCGCTCGTTGAACACGTCCACGTCGTCGTCCACCACCACCGCGGTCTTGCCGTAGTTGTCTGTGGACACGGCCACCAGGCCCGCCTGTTTGCCCTCGCCGGGGACGCGTTGCTGCAAGGAGACGTAGGTGCCCAGCCAGCCCATGATGTTCACCGCCTTGAGGGTGGGGAACTGGGAGCGCAGGCGGTCGTACATGCTCATCTCGGCGCTCACGTTGGGCGCCAGGTTGTGCTCGACGTGGGCGGAGTCCAGGTGATGGTAGATGGCGTCCCGGCGCATGGTGATGGCGCTGACCTCGATGACGTAGCAGGGCTTGTCGCCCACGCCGTAGTAACCCAGGTACTCGGCGTAGGGGCCGTCGGTGGACATGGTGGCGGCATCGATGGTGCCTTCGATGACGATCTCGGCCTGCGCCGGCACCGGCACGTCCACGGTCTCGCCCTTGACCACTTCCAGGGGTTCCCCGAGGTAACCGCCCATGAGGTCGAACTCCACCACGCCCTTGGCCTGGGACGCCTGCAGCACCGCCGAGTGGTGGCCGATGACCAGCGCCACCTCCATGGGCCGGCCCAGCTCGGCGCAGCGCCGGGCGATGTAGGCGCCGTCGTTTCCGGGGTTGATCATGCAGCCGAGGCGGTTCCGGCCCATGACCATGTGGCGGTAGATGCCCGCGTTGGGGACCCCGGTATCCGGCCACCGGGCGATCATGAAGCCGGCGCTGACGTATTTCCCCGCGTCCAGCTTGGAGTTGTGGATGATGGGCAGCATTCCCAGGTCCACATCGTCGCCGATGAACTTCTTCTCCTTGATCGGAGCCTGGGCGTCGTCCACCCATACCGGGTCTTCGCGTTGCGCCAGCTTCTTGCGCAGCACGTCGTATATCTCCACCCGTGTCATGCGGCGCGGGTCACAGCCCAGTCCCCAGGCCAGGAGGTCGAAGGAGCCGAACATGTTGGTGACCAGCGGCAGCGCGCTGCCCTTGATCTCGGGGCAGTAGATGACCGGGTTGCGGCCCTCGGCCGCGAGCTTGTGCTGGATGATGCCGATCTCCAGGTAGGGGTCCAGCGGCCGGGTCACCTCGACGTAGTTGTCGGGTCCGGTCTCCCGCACGGCCTGAAGGAAAGTCCGCAGATCGGGGTTCATAAGACTGTCTCCTTCATCGGGTGTCCTCCTGCACCAGGGGCAGGACCTCCTCGACGAAACGGCGGATCTGCGCCAACTGGTCGTGTCCGGTGAAGCGCAGCACCGGCGTGCTGATGCCCATGTCCAGCCACTCCCGCAGCAGCACCGCGCACTCCTCCGGCGCGCCGTAGGCGAGCCAGGTGCGGATGACCTCGTCGCTGGGCGGTGCCAGCGGGTAGTATTCCTGGAAATAGTGCTTCGACTCCTCGTAGGCCACCCGCTTGTCTTCGTTGATGTTGATCATGCCGTGGATGCAGGTCTCGAAGCCGCTCAGGTCGCGGCCCTGGTGTTGCGCCACCGCTTGCATGAAGTCCCAGCGGCGGCGGAACTCGTCGGGCGCCACCACGTCGGTCATGTAGCCGTCGCCCAGCCGGATCACGCGCTCCAGTGCGCGCTGCACCAGCGGACTCCCCTCCAGGGGGCGTCTCGGGTTGACGGCGATCCAGATGGGGCAAGGGCGCTGCGCCGGTTTGGGCAGGATGTCGTAGTCCTCCAGGGTGTAGAAACGACCGCGATGATGCACCTTGCCGTCGCTCCACAGCGCCCGCAACAGGGCGATGCCTTCTTCCAGCCGCGGCGCCCGCTCCTTGGAAGTCTGTCCGAAGGCGCGCAGTTCGGGCTCGTGGCCGCCGCCGATGCACGCGCCGAGGACGGTGCGGCCGCCGGACACGTGGTCCAGGCTGGCCCACTGGATCGCCAGCTCCACCGGGTGGCGCAGCGGGAACGTGGCCATGCAGATGGTGCCCAGCCGCACGCGGCTGGTGCGCGCGGCCAGGTTGGACAGCATCACGATGGAATCGAGCCGCGGCTTGTGGATGAAGCTGTCGCCCACCCACACCGACTCGAAGACGCCGCACTCCTCGGCGAGGGCGGCGGAGGCAAAAAGGTCCTCCACCGTCGTCAGGCCGAACAAGACGCCGCGGTTGGGGAGGCTGAGTCCCCATCTTGTAGGCAGATCACGCATCATCGATCACCGTTGCCAACTTCGCCAATCGCCGTTGCTCATTCCCGCGAGACAGCGTGTGTCAAGCCTCCCAAGGCACCCACGCCACAGAACGTCATTCCCGCGAAAGCGGGAATCCAGGTGGCGAGGCGGGAAAACGCCGCTGTAGTGCCCCACCACCACCCCTGGATTCCCGCTTTCGCGGGAATGACGCCTCTGGGGTTTGGCGCAATTCCGCACACTACTTCCGCACACCACTACCCTACTTGACAAGAAACCTGAAGAAGCGGCTCTATCCGCGTTCCTTCAACTCCCGCCAGACCCGCTCCGGCGTCATGGGCAAGGTCCTCGGGCGCACGCCCACGGCATTGTAGATGGCGTTGGCGATGGCCGGGGCCGCCGGGCCGAAGGGCAGTTCGCCGATCCCCTTGGCGCCGTAGGGGCCATCGGAGGGGTCGCCTTCCAGGAACTCGCTTTCCAGGCTCCGTGGCATGGTGCGGAAGGTGGGCAGGCGGTAGTCCACGAAGTTCGGGTTCAACACTTGCCCGCCGTCCACCACCAGGTCCTCGTAGAGGGCGAAGCCCAGTCCCTGGGTGAGACCGCCCTCGATCTGGCCCTGGATGCCCAGGGGGTTGATGGCCTTGCCCACGTCGTGAACCGCCAGGTAGCGGAGCAACTCCACCGCGCCCGTCTCGATGTCCACCCGCACCTCGGCCACGTGGCAGCAGGCGGCGATGACCGGGGCCGCCGCCGCGTAGTCGTTGGTGACGAACCGGGTGGCCTCCTCGTCCACGAAGGCGCCCTTGCCGATGATGAGCAGGCCGCGCCGGTCGTAGGCCTCCCGCACCACCTCGTCGAAGCTCACGTCGCCGCCGGGTTCCACCGTGGCGGCCACACGCTCGTTGCCGAACGCCAACGTCTCGGGAACGGCCCGCAGCATGCCGGCGGCCACCTCCGCCAGGCGCCGGCGCGCGTCCGCCGCCGCGGCGGCCACGGCGTTGCCGCACACGAACGTGGTGCGGCTCGCCCAGGTGCCGAGGTCGAAGGGAATCACGTCGGTGTCGTTGTGGAAGATGCGCACCCGGTCCACGGACACCCCCAGCTCTTCGGCGGCGATCTGCGCCATCACCGTGCGGGTGCCGGTGCCGGTGTCGGCGATGGTGGCAATGATGCCCACGGTGCCGTCGCGATCGACCCTGACGATGGCCTCGGTGGAGTTCTGCCGGTAGTAGCGCAGCCCGGCCCCGGTCTCCGACAGGACGGCCATGCCGATGCCCGTGCGCGTCGTGCCCGCGGTGCGTTTCGGGCTTCCCTTGCCCGGCCGCATCACCGCGGTGGCCCGCTCCACGCAGGCGCGCTCGCACGGACGATGCAGGTTCTTCAAGCGGATCTCCACCGGATCGATGTCGAGGCGTTCCGCCATGGTGTCCAGGAGCGACTCGAAGGCGAAGGTCTTCTCGGCGTGGCCGAAGCCACGGAAGGCCCCTCCCGGCGGCTTGTTGGTGTAGACCAGCCTGGCGTCCACCGACGTGGCGGGATGGTGCTGGTGATAGCTCGAAAAGAAGGTCATGGTGATGAAGTTGACGGTGGAAATGCCCTTGTCGTTGTAGGCGCCGTTGTCGCCCAGGACCTCCAGGCTCTTGGCGCGGATGACTCCGTCCCGGGTGCAGCCCAGCCTGAGCTTGAAACGGTAGGAATAGCGCGCGCCGGCGCAGCGGAACTCCTCGTCCCGGGTGTTGACGATGCGCACCGCCCGCCCGCCCGCCTTCCGGGACAGCACCGCGGCGATGGGGACCATGACGTTCATCACCAGGCGGGAACCGAAGCCGCCGCCGGTCTCGGGCTGAATCACCCGCACCCGCCGCTCGGGGATGCCGAGGGTCCGGGCGATCTCGGCCCGCAGGGTGTGGGGCGCCTGCGTCTGGTGCCATACCGTGAGCTCGCCGGCGGCGCCGTACCGGGCGATGCAGCCGCGCGCTTCCATCACCGCGTGGGACTGGCGCGCGGTCTCGAACTCCTCCTCCAGCACCAGGTCGCAGCCGGCGAAGGCGGCGTCCAGGTCGCCCTCGGCCTTGTGCACTTCATAGGCGAGGTTGCCGCCGTCGTGGACCGCGGGGGAATCCGGAGACAGGGCCGCCTCCACGTCCAACACCGGCTCCAGCGGGTCGTACGACACCTCGACGAGGCGCGCGGCCTCCTCCGCGGTGGCTTCGTCGATGGCGGCCACCGCCGCTACCTCGTCGCCGGCGTAACGCACGGTGCGGCCCGGGGCGCACAGCGGTGTCTTGTCGGCGAACTCCGGCACGAAGCTGAACTTGATGTCGGGCATGTCCCGCGCGGTGATGACCGCCACCACCCCGGGAAGCCGCTCGGCTCGGGATGTGTCGACGTCGAGGATGCGGGCATGGGGCAGGGGACTGCGGCAGATCTTGCCGTAGAGCATGCCTGACGCCTGGAGGTCCTCCAGGTACCGCGCTTCGGCGGCGACCTTGGCGGCCCCCTCCACGGCGGGAGTGGAACGCCCGATGGTGTGAGGTGTACTATCGCTTACGGTTCTGGCCATTCCACCCAGAATCGCAGAAAACCGGCTTGCATTCCATAGTAAAGGTGGCTTAGGCTAGCGGCTTTCCATGCTTTGGTCTGTCGGGGCATGGGGATGGAACAAGCGGCCTCCCCATCCACGTCGCCCCATGAAGCGTGTGCGGCGACCCACCTGACAGTCGAGTCCAACAGGAGGTTACCGTCGTGAGTGACAAGAAGATACTGAGTCGGGACAAGCGGCGCTATCTGCTGCCGTCCGAACGCGCCCTGGGCGCCGAGACCCACAGCTACCTGCCGGAGTTGTGCGATCAACTCCGCGTCCGCAAGATCACCCGCCGGGATTTCCTGCGCCAGGCGGCGCTGTTGGGCATGACCGTGGGCGCGGCCTATGCCACCGCCGACAAGCTCATCGGCGGGGCGTTCACGCCAACCGTGGCGGCGGCAACGCCGAAGCCCGGCGGAACCCTGCGCGTGTCCATGCGCATCCAGGAGGTGACCGATCCGGCGATATTCGACTGGACGGAGAAGTCCAACGTCGCCCGGTTCCTCGTGGAGCACCTGACGCGGACCAAGGCCGACAATACAACGGTCCCCTACCTTGCCAAGAGCTGGGAGGCGTCGGACGATCTCAAGAGTTGGGTGTTCCATCTCAGGGATGACGTGACTTGGTCCAACGGCGACAAGTTCACTGCCGCCGACGTCGCGCACACGGTCAACCGCTGGCTCGATCCGAAAACCGGCTCTTCCAACCTGGGGCTGTTCGCCGCCATGGTGGAGACCGTGAAGGGTGCCGACGGAAAGCCGCTGAAACGGGGCATCGCCAACGCGGTGGAGGTCATCGACGACCACACCATCAAGTTCAACCTCCGACAGGCCGCCCTGGCCATGCCGGAGAACTTCTACAACTATCCTGCCGCCATCGTGCACCGGGGCTTCGGCAAGGACTACGAGGCCGACCTTTCCAAGAACCCCATCGGCACCGGCCCGATGAAGCTGGAGGCGTTCGCCGTCGGCGAGAGGGCGATCCTCAAGAAGGCGCGGGACTGGTGGGCCGGGCCGTTCCACCTGGACGAAATCCACTATTTCGATCATGGCGAGGATACCAATGCCTGGATCGCGGCGCTGGCGTCGCAGCAGGTCGACATGGTCTTCCGCCTGCCCAACAACGCCATCGAGACCGTCAAGCGGCTTCCCTTCGTGGAGCTTCACGAGGCGACCACGGCACAGACGGCGGTCATGCGTTTCCGCGTCACCGAGAAGCCTTTCGACAACGTCAAGCTGCGTCAGGCCATCGCCGCCTGCATGGACCACAAGGAACTCCTGGACAAGGCGTTCAAGGGCCTCGGCCAAATCGCCGAGAACCACCACGTCTGCCCGATCCATCCGGACTACGCGGCGCTGCCGCCGCTCAAGCGAGACGTCGAAAAGGCCAAGAAGCTCCTGGCCGAGGCGGGCTACAAGGACGGCATCACCGTCGAGATCGCCAACGGCGATACCGAGGGCCCGTGGATGACCGACGTCTGCGCGATCTTCAAGAACCAGCTCGCCCCCGCGGGCATCAACCTGAAGATCAACAAGATGCCGGCGAACCAGTACTGGGAGGTCTGGGACAAGGCGCCCTGGGGGTACACGGCGTGGACGCACCGTCCGCTGGGCACCATGGTTCTGGGCCTCGGCTACCGCTCCGGCGTGCCCTGGAACGAGACGGCCTACAACAATCCCGAGTTCGACGCCGCTCTCGACGACGCCGAGGCCACCCTCGACGTCAACGAGCGCAAGAAGAAGATGGCCGTCTGCGAGAAGATCCTCCAGGACGACGCCATCATCCCGCAGCCCTTCTGGCGTTCGGTCTTCAAGGCGGCCAACAAGCGGGTCAAGGGGCACCAAACCCATCCGACGCTGTACCACCAGTTTCACAACGTGTGGCTGGAAGGTTGACAGGCTACGCCGCGGTGGCTTGGGCAGGGGCGGCCGGCTGGTCGCCCCTGCCTTCCCCGGCCGGAGCGCGTACGCCGGCCGACTCGCCCTGCTGAGCAGCGGAGACGGACATGTCACAACTGATTCTGCGGCGCGTGGGCATGATGATCCTCATCATGCTGGTCGTGGCGCTGCTTCTCTTTCTCATGAACGAGGGCGATCCCCGGCTCATCGCGCGCAGCGTCCTCGGGCCCTACGCCCAGGACCAGCAACTCGACGCCTGGATCGCCCAGCACGGCTACGACCGGCCGATCATGGTCCGCTACTTCGACTGGATCGGACGGGTACTGTCCGGCGACCTGGGCGACTCCATCATCTACAAGCGGCCGGTGAACGAGATCTTCTGGGACCGGCTTGGCAACACCGGCATCCTCGCCGGCGTGACCTTCGTGGTCATGGTGGTGGTGGCGCTGACCCTGGGTGTACTGGCGGGCATGAAGGAAGGCTCGGCCCAGGACCGGGTGATCTCGGTCTTCTCCATCACCACCACATCGATTCCGGAATACGCCAGCGCGGTGCTGCTCGCCTGGATCTTCGTATTCGGGCTCGGCTGGCTGCCGGGCACCTCGGCCATGACAGGGGGCTTCAACGTCGTCGAGCTGATACTGCCGGTGATGGTGCTGACACTATACGGATTCGGCTACGTGGCGCGGATGACCCGGGCTTCCATGGCGGAGGTGATGACCAACCACTACATCCGCACCGCCATGCTCAAGGGGCTGCCGTACCGGCACATCATCATGAAGCACGCGCTGCGGAACGCGCTCATCGCGCCGTTCACGGTCATCATGCTGCAGATCAACTGGCTCTTGTCCGGGGTTGTGGTGACCGAGTTCGCCTTCGGCTACAAGGGGTTCGGCGCGCTGCTGCTGGAGGCGGCGCTGCGGCGCGACATCTTCGTCATCGAAGCCTGCGGCCTGGCGGCGGTGTTCGTGGCGGTCTTCACCCAGACCATCGGCGACCTCGGGTACACGTACCTGAACCCGAGGATCCGGTTCAAGTGAGGAGGTGAGCATGGCCACGAATTCCGACAGCACACCTCTCGTAAGACCGGATTCGACGATCCTGAACGCGGTCAAGGCCATGGCCCTCCTGCGCGAGAGCCCAGTGGGCATGGTGGGCGCGTTGATCGTCCTCTTCTTCGTCCTGCTGGCGATTTTCGCGCCGCTGGTGTCGCCCTACGATCCCAATGCCACGATGCTCCCGTTCGCGTTTCCGGGCACGGCCGCGCCGGACGGCGGCGTGTTCCTGTTCGGCACCGATCATCTGGGCCGCGACATCCTCTCGCGCATCATCTGGGGCGGCCAGCGGGTGCTGTTCTACGCCACGGTCGCGACGATCTCGGCGTACATCGTCGGCATCCTCATGGGACTGGCGGCAGGCTACTTCCGCGGCTATCTGGACGAGATCATCTCGTTCTTCGCCAACGTGATCCTGTCGTTTCCGATCATGGTGCTCTACGTGCTGATCATCGCCAAACTGGGCGCCTCGGGACTCAACATCGTCTTCGCGGTGGTGTTTGCGTCCTCCCCGGGCATCATGCGCATCGTGCGCGGCGTCACCATGGACATCGCCACCCGCGACTACATCGCCGCCTCCCAGACCCGCGGCGAGGGCCCCTGGTACATCATGCTGGTGGAGATCCTGCCCAACGCGCGCAGCCCGCTCATCGTCGACTTCTGCCTGCGCATGGGCTACACGACCATCACCATCGGCGCGCTCGGGTTCCTGGGCCTGGGCCTGCCGCCGCCGGACCCCGACTGGGGCGGCATGATCACCGAGACCCGCGCCTTCGTCACCGGCGGGTTCCCGCACATGGCCATCATGCCGGCGTGCGCGGTGTCCCTGCTGGTGCTGGGGTTCAACCTGCTGGCGGACGGGCTGCGGGAAGTGTCTCTGAGGGATTAGGAGGAACGTGATGGCTGATCACAACGGCAAGGACAACGGAAACGGCGAGGCGCCGGTCCTCGATATCTCCGGCCTCCGGCTCAGCTACTATACACGCGCCGGGGAGATCCCCGCGGTGATGGACTTCGACCTCACCATCGCCAAGGGCGAATCCGTCGGGCTGGTGGGCGAGTCGGGATGCGGCAAGTCCACGGTGGCCAACGGCATCATGCGCTACATGGGCAAGAACGGCGGCATCGTCGGCGGCACCATCAAGTTCCAGGGCCGGGACATGGCGGAGATGTCCGAGGAGGAGGTCCGGCGGGTGCGCGGCAAGGACATCGCCATGATCTACCAGGAGCCCATGGCCGCGCTCAACCCGAGCCTGACCATCGCCGCCCAACTCATGGAAGTGCCCATGATCCACGAGGAGGTGAGCGAGGAGGAGGCATTCCAGCGCGCCTACGACATGCTCTCCGCCGTGCACATCCCGGACCCCAAGCGCCTGATGGATTCGTACCCGCACCAGGTTTCCGGCGGTCAGCAGCAGCGCGTGGTCATCGCCATGGCGCTCCTGTCGCGGCCGGCGCTGCTGCTGCTGGACGAGCCCACCACGGCGCTGGACGTGACCGTGGAGGCGGGCATCGTCGAGCTCATCGCGGAGCTCAGCAAGGAGTCGGGCACTTCGCTGCTCTACATCTCCCACAACCTCGGCCTGATGCTCGAGGTGTGCGACCGCATCTGCGTGATGTATTCCGGCGAGGTGGTGGAGGAGGGGCACATCAGCTCCATCTTCTCCTGGCCCAAGCACCCCTACACCCACGGCCTGTTCGGCTGCATCCCGCTGCCCCACGCGGACAAGAACGCGCGGCCGCTGAACGCCATCAAGGGCCAACTTCCGCTGCCGCACCAGCGCCCCAAGGGCTGCTATTTCGGACCGCGCTGCGAGTTCTTCCAGACCGGGCGCTGCGACAGCGACCACATACCCATGGAGGAAGTCTTCACCGACGACGACGACGCCCACCGGGTGCGCTGCCTGCGCTGGAACGAGATCGACCACGACGAAGCGCGCACCGTCGAGACGACGCGCGATCCCATCGAGGTGGGCGACACGGTCCTCGAAGTCGACAACATGCGCAAGTACTACGAGGTCAAGGAGAGCACGCTGGCGGCCATGGTCTCCGGCGGCTCGGTGCGCCAGGTGAAGGCCAACGAGAGCATCAGCTTCGACGCCGGGGAAGGGGAGACCGTGGCCATCGTGGGCGAGTCGGGCTGCGGCAAGTCCACCTTCGCCAAGGTGCTCATGGGGCTGGAGACCGCCACGGAAGGCGAGGTGCGCCTCGACGGCACCGACCTGGGCAGCATCGAGGTCAAGAAACGCACCCCCGAGCAGCTCGCGTCGCTGCAGATGGTGTTCCAGAACCCCAACGACACCCTCAATCCGTCCCACAGTATCGGCTACCAGATCGGCCGCGTGATCAAGCGCTTCGGCATCGAGTCCGATCCGGCGAAGATCCAGGAACGGGTCCACAAGCTGCTCGACACGGTGAAGCTCCCGCGCGACTTCGTCAATCGCAAACCGCGTCAGCTATCGGGCGGACAGAAGCAGCGGGTGGGCATCGCGCGCGCCTTCGCCGGCAACCCCAAGACCGTCATCGCCGACGAGCCTATCTCGGCCCTCGACGTGTCCGTGGCCGCCGCCGTGACCGAGCTGCTGATGGACATCCAGCGCGAGCACCGCACCACGCTCCTGTTCATCAGCCACGACCTGTCCGCGGTGCGCTACCTGGCCGACCGGATCGTCGTCATGTACCTGGGCCAGATCATGGAGCGGGGCACCACGGACGAGGTCTTCGCGCCTCCGTACCACCCCTATACCGAGGCGCTGCTTTCGGCTGTGCCCATCGCCGACCCGGAGGTGGAAAAGCGCCGCATCGTGCTGGAAGGCAATCTCCCGAGCCCCCTGGACCCGCCCAAGGGATGCCCGTTTTCCACCCGCTGTCAACGCAAGGTCGGCAGCATCTGCGACGACGAGCCGCCCCCGGTCCAGCTCGACGGCGACGACCACTCCATCGCCTGCCACATTCCGCTGGACGAGTTGCGCGAGGTGGAGCCGGTGATCACGATCCCGGACCGGGACCTGGAGGCGCCCGCGGCCCCGCAGGCGTGACAGGAGGGAGGCCGGACGTTTCGCGGGCGGGTTTCGAACCCGCCCGCTTCGCATGGTGAATTGGCATTCCGGGCCGAAGGTGTTAGTTTCCCCTGTTGAAAGACGTGCCGACAACCCAAGATCAAGGGAGAAGAACATGGGTAAGATCGATCCGTCCGTGAAGGTGATCGACGCCGACGCGCACGCGCGCGACAACGACGATCTCGTCAAGCCCTTCCTGGGCGAGGCATTCCAGAACCGGCGTCCGCCGTTCATTCCGCGGGAAACCTACGACCGCAACCTGGGCGGAACGCTGGGACACTCCGGCATCAAGCACGAGGAACGCCTGGCGGCCATGGATACGCAGGAGATCCACACGGCGGTCATGTACCCGACCAGTGGCTTGGGCATCGGACACATCCGCGAGCCCAACTACCAGACCCAGTTGTGCCGCGCGTACAACGAGTTCATCGCGGACTACTGCAAGGCGTCGCCGCGCCTCAAGGCGGTGGCGAACCTGCCCGTCAACGCCCCGGCGGCCGCGGCCGAGGAGTTGCGCTACGCGGTCCAGGAGTTGGGACTCGTGGGCGGCATGATGGCGGCCCAGGCCCACAGCAAGAACTTCGGCTCGGCCGAGTTCTTTCCGCTGTACGAGGAAGCGCAGAAGCTCGATACGCCGCTGGCGATCCACGCCTTCGGCGGCGACGAGCCTGGCAGCGAGATCTTCGACCAGTTCATCTCCATCCACACCACCGGCCACCCGTTCCCGGTGCTGCGCCAGCTCACGGCCATGATCTTCGCGGGCATTCCGGAGATGTACCCGGACCTCAAGCTCGGGTTTCTCGAGATCGGCTGCGGCTGGATACCGTACTGGTCCGACCGGATGGACGAGGAGTGGGAGAAACGCGGCGCGGTGGAAGCCCCCGAGTGCAAGCACGAGCCCAGCCACTACATCACCAGCAAGAACGTCTATTACGGCTGCGAGCCCGACGAGAAGACCATCGGCTACGTGGTGGGGGAGATCGGCTCCGAGACCATCATGTACGCCTCGGACTATCCCCATTGGGACATGAGCTGGCCGGAATCGGGCTCGCTGATCTGGGGGCGGGACGACCTGACGCGGGACGCCAAGGAGAACATACTGGGCAACAATGCCCGGCGCTTCTACGGCCTCGACTGAGGGAGGCGAACGCGCGCCGGTCGCCGCGAACGGTTGCGATGCCGGCCGCTTTCCACTAACTAGTCTATTTCGTCGAAGCGTTAGCGTCGATCCCGATGTTGCCGTCCGCGACATCGGGATCGGCCATTCAAAGGGAAATCAAACGAACGAGGGAGCATATTCGATGGCACTTTCCGGCGAAGAGTTCGTCAACGAGATACACGCCGCCGTGCGCGACAAGCACTCCAAGGACAACCCGCTGATCGGGATGATCGAGAGGGGAGAACTGGATCGCGCGGCGCTCAGGGGGTTCGTGGGCCAGTTCTACCTGTTCTTCCCCAAGCCCTTTCCCAAGCCCATCGCGACCATGCTCGGGCGCTGCCCCGAGGACGCGGAGCTGGAGAGAATGTGGATCGAGAACGTGGTGGAAGAGGGCACCGGCGAGATCTCCGGCACGGACAGCCACCGCGGCCTCTTCATCCGCTTCGCCATGGCCTGCGGCTACGGCTCCAAGGAGGAGCTGGACGCGGTGCAACCCCTGCCCGAGACCTCGGCGTTCCTCGACTGGCGCGACCTGCTCATGTACCAGCGCTCGTGGCTGGAACTCTACGCCTGCCAGGGTTTCTGTCTGGAAGGCACCGCCAGCGAGCGCATGAGCCGCATCGTCACCGGGTTGACCACCCACTACGGCTTCGACCGGGAAAGCGACGACATCCGCTACTGGACGCTCCACATGGGGGTGGACGAAGAGCACATGAAGGTGGGTCCCTTGGCAGTGAGCCGGTACGCGGTCACCGACCAGCAGCAGGAAGTGGTGCGCCAGTCGGTGCAGAAGACCCTGGACCAGTTCTGGCTGGCGTTCGACGGCATCAAGCGCGCCTTCGTCGACAAGGACCCCATCTACGCCGCGTGGCGCAACGGCACCGCCTGATCCGGCGCAAGGGACCTCTCAACCGTCAGGAACACGACCCATGTCCATCATCGATCTCTCACGGCTCATCTACGACGGCATGCCCAAGATTCCGGTGCTGCCGGACGTGCACGTGCAGCGGTTCTTCGACCTCGGCAAGGGACACCCGCTCAACGTCACCGAGATCAACCTGCCGTGCCACGCCGGCACCCACGTGGACGCGCCGGTGCACATCGTGCCCAACGGCAAGTCCATCGAGGAACTGCCCCTCGACGCCTTCGTCGGCCCGGGCGCGGTCATCTCGGTGCGGACAGGCGGCGGCGAGGAGGTCACGGCCGCGGACCTCGAAGGGTCCGGGGTGGCGGTCAACGGCGGCGACATCCTGATGCTGCACACCGGATGGGACGAGAAGTTCGAAAGCGAAGAATACAATATGCATCCCTATCTGTCCGTCGATGCGGCGGAATGGATCGTGGAGCGCGGGGTGAAGCTCTTCGGCATCGACTGCATCACGGTGGACCTGCCGACGCCGCTGCGCCCCAAGGGGTTCGACTTCCCGGTGCACCGCACCCTGCTGGGCAACGACGTGCTGATCGCGGAGAACGTCACCAACCTCGGCGCCATCGCGGGCCAAAACTGCCGCATCATGGCGTTGCCCCTCAAGGTGCAGGGCAGCGACGCGGCGCACGCGAGGATCGTCGCGGAGTTGCAGTGAGAGATCTGGAGTAAGGGATGCTGGCTAGCCCCATCAGAGGAATCATCGGCGCGGCACTGACCCCGTTCACGGACGATGGACGGGTGGACTACGACGCCCTCGCGCGCGAGATCGAGTTTCTCGTGACCGACTGCGACGCCGTTTCCATCGCCGCGGTGGAAGCGTCGGAATACACGGTGCTCTCGCTCGAGGACCGCAAGGAAGTGATGCGGCGCGCCACCGAGATCGTCAACAAGCGCGTGCCCGTCATCCTCGGGGCGTCGAGCCACTCCATCGACACGATCCTGGATCTGGCGGAGCATGCCGCGGCCGTGGGCGGCGACCTCATCCAGGTGCTGATGCCCATCCGGCCGTGGGGCGGACAACCGACCATCTCGGATCTGGTACAGTTCTTCACCGAGGTGGCGTCGGCGAGTCCATTGCCCATCGTCGCCTATCACAACCCCGGTCCCGGCGCGGACCCACCCCTCGACGCGTTCGTGCGTCTGAGCGAGTTGAACAAGGTCGACTACTTCAAGGAAAGCTCGAGGGACATCACCAAGATCACCCGGCTCATCGAGCAAATACAGCTCGCCGGCAAGGCCAACTACTTCACCACCATGCAGCCCCTGCTGACCACGCTCATGATGGGAGGCGCGGGCGCCACCATGCCGCCGCCGGGCACCCGCATCGGCGCGCGCGTGGTGCGTGCATTCCGGGACGGCGACATCGACAGGGCACGCTACTGGCAGCGTTGCTTCACGCTCTTTCCGGGCAAGTGGGGCGCCTACGGGCTGCCGCCGATCATGAAGTCGGCCCTCAAGCACTTCGGCGTGGACATCGGCGACCCGGGCCGGCCGTACGCGCCGGTGAGTCCGCGGGACCACGCCCAGATCGGGCAGTTCCTGAGCCAGATCGGCATCCTGGGCGACGGAGAGCCGGACGAAGCCGCCTTCGACCAGGCCGCGGTCCAGCTTGCCCAGGAAGACACCTTCCTGCGTTGACAAGGCCATGTCCGGCGGACTCTTCACATGGTTTGCGGAGCGGGTCAAGGAGTGCTCCGACTATCTGGTGCTGCGCCTGATCCGCGGCACTTCACGATTCGAATCCGAGCTGACCGACGAGGGGCGGCAGGAACAGCGCATGTGGCGCGACCGGCGCATGCGCAATCTCAAGGGCCTCGCCCTGCGCGCCAAGCGGCGGCAGCGGGAAGCTTCCTGACGGCGACGGGGACGACAGGGTTCAGGGATGCACTACCACAACGGCAGGAAACAGATCGTCGTGCTCGGAGGCGGGAGCGGCGGCGTGGTGGCGGCCACAAAACTCGGCCGCGCCCTCGGGGCGGACCACGACATCACGCTCATCGACCGCCGGACCGATCACATCTTCATGCCCGCTTTCCTGTTTCTCATGGTCGGGCAGCGCCGTCCCGAGGACATTTCCCGGAAACTGAAACGTCTCGAGAAGCGCAACATCCGGGTCCTTCAGGCGGAGATCCTGGGTATCGATCCCGGCCGCCAGCAAGTGATTCTCGATAGCACGGCCATCCCCTATGACTACCTGGTGGTGTCCCTGGGTCTGGAAGTAAGACCCGACCTGCTGCCGGGCTTCGCGGAAGGAGCGCACCATCCTTGGGAGATGGACGCCGCGTTGCGGCTGAAAACCACGCTCGAGAGCTTCCGCGAGGGGCGCGTCGTCGTGGGCGTGCCGCTGGGTCCCTACCGCTGTCCGCCGGCCCCGTACGAAGCCCAGTGGATGCTGGACAGCTACTTCAAGGAACGCAATATCCGCGATCTCGTGGACATTCAGTACTTTACCCGCGAGCCCGAGCCCGCCGGCGAAGAACACATGCCGTCGGTATGGATGGACGCCCAGAGCAAGAAACGCGACGTTACGATCCATTACGACTTCGTCATACAGTCCATCGACCCGGAGAAGAAGCGCGTCCACGGCCTGTACGGCTACGAGCTTTCCTACGACCTGCTCTTCATGGTGCCGCCGCACCGACCCTCCAGTGTGCTCTACGACTGCGGACTGGTGGACAACGAGTCCGGCATCCAGGTGGACTACGACACCCTGGAGACCAAGTGGGAGAACGTCTACGCCATCGGTGACTGCGCCAACATGCCGGCGTCCAAGGCCGGCGGCGTGGCGCACCAGGAGGCGGACGTGGTGGCGGACAACCTGGTGGCGGAGATCACCGGGGAAGGGGAGTTGTCGACCCTGCACCTGCACACCATATGACTGCTCTCCTGCGGCGCGGGACGCGCCGCCGCCAATCGCACCACGTATCCCCAAGGATGGCCGCCCTTCGGCGTCACCGACTCGCGCTCCTGGGGACCGTCCCGGATGATCTACTGGAGCAAGGTCCTGTTCGAGAAATGGTGGCTATGGCGATATTTCTGAGCCAAGTCCTGCCCTGAACCCCGGACGACTTCAGGCCAGGAACTTCGACGGGCTCGGGACAAGCATGGCGAAGCGGAGACGACGGCCATGATCCTGCGCGAACTGAACGGCGAGAGCAGCAAGACTTACCTCATAGCGGACGAGGGCAGGGGACGCGCCGTCCTGGTAGACCCCCTCTGGACCCATGTGGAACGGTATCTCGCCGTGCTTGCCTACCACCGCCTGGAACTGGATATGGCCATCGACACGCACACCCACGCCGACCACCTGAGCGGCTGCCCGCAGTTGCGTTTCCTGGTCGGTGCGCCGTTCGCCATGCACAAGTGGGCGCCCAGCCCGGCCGTCGACATCCACCTGGAAGACGGCGAAGAGTTTTCCGTCGGCGACCTCACCGTGCGGGTCCTGCACACCCCCGGGCACACCCCTGACGGCATGAGCCTCGTGGTGGAAGGGCACGTCCTCACCGGCGACACCCTGTTCATCGGCGGTTGCGGACGCACCGACTTTGCGGGCGGCGATGCCGGCTCTCAGTACGATTCCGTCACTCGGAAACTCTTCACCTTGCCGGATGAAACCGTGGTCCACCCCGGCCACGACTACCGCGGCAACACCACCTCCACCATCGACGCGGAAAAGCGCACCAATCCCCGTCTCGCCAACCGCACGCGGCCCGACTTCATCCACCTGATGAACAACCTCAATCTCTCGCCGCCCCAGAACATCCAGGAGGTGTTGCAGCCCAACCAGTCCGCCCTCGGAAGGGACGAGATCAGCTTCCCGGACTGGAGCGAGCTCAAGCAGGTGCGACTGGTTGACATCGAAGGCCTTCAGGCAATGCTCCTTTCCGACAAGCCGCCGTTGTTGGTGGACGTGCGCGAGCCAGGGGAATACTCGGGCGAGCTCGGCCATCTGGCCGGCAGCATCCTGCTGCCGCTCCGCGAACTCATCAACCGCCTGGAGGACATCGACGAACACAAGGAAGCTCCGGTGGTGACGGTCTGCCGCGCCGGCATGCGCAGCGCCACCGCGGCGGCCATCCTCGGCAAATCCGGTTTCACGGACGTCTCCAATCTGGCCGGAGGTCTCGTCGCCTGGAATGAGGCGGGCCTGCCGGTTGAACGCTAGTGTCCTGTCCCGTATAAAACGCCATGAATCTGCTTGTCCTTTTCGCAGTCGGCTGCGTTACGTCACCCCGGGGCTTGACCCGGGGTCATCCTCGCGTGGTAGGGGCCACTGGGGCGACCGCGGGTCGCCCCTACAGTCGTCGCTCCTTGCCGACGGCAAAAAGTCCTGCGCATCTTCACGACGTTTTGTACGGGACAGGACACTAGCAGGCCGCCGCTTGATGGTCGAAAGACGCCTCCTCCAACCCCTCCAAGCACCCGGTCGATCATGCCCAAGCAGTCCAAAAACCGCCGCCGTCATCCCGAGTGGGAGAACACCTGCAACTACTGTCTATACCTCCAACCCGCACCCGGGAGCGCCGGTTCCGGCAACTGTACCTACCACCGTCAATGGATCCAGCGCTCCGCGTTCAGCACGTGCAGCGACATGAGCGCCCAACCCCTGGCGGATGGCATCTACACGCTCAACAACAACGCCTACGGCTCCTGGAGCTACCACCGTCGCCGCCAGCGCATTCGAACCCGCCTGTTTCTCGTCCAGGGCGGGCGCGCCAAACCCCAATCGCAGGAACCCGAAAAAGAAACTCCCGCCAAGAAACGAATGACCTGACCCCTCAACCCCACTCACGGATTCCCGCTTTCCAGGCCGTGAAAAAACTCCCCGTGCGGGAGCCCGAAAAGAGGGGCCAGTTCCCGCCATCCGTTCGGTGCCACACCGAGGCCCGGAAGCTCCGCCGGTATTATGTCAGCTTCCGCAGTGGCGCATTCGCGCCAATACGGAAGTTGACATAATATACATTATCGGACGTTGTTGGTGTGTGTGGGTTTCTGCCGCCGGTCGTGACCGGGCTCCGGCCGAAAGCGCGGATGTTTCGCCACACCGAGAGTTGGCCGGCGGAATCGAGGGTGTCCGGATTGGAACGCTGGCCCTTGCAGCGGCCAGTGCACAGCGCGAGAGGTTCGATGAGGTAGGCTCTGGGTAGCCTTGGGTGGGATGTTGGCGGACTGGCTAGTTGGAATTGCCTTCCAACTGTTGCAACCGGAGAGCGATCTCCACGGTCTCACCGTCGGGAAATTCCTTGAGGTAGGCCTTGTAAGTCTCCGCCGCGTCTTGATTGTTGCCGAGACGGGCGCTGCAACGTGCTTTTCCCAGCATGGCTTCCTGGCGTAACGGCCCCGCTCGATCCAGAGCCCGGTTCAGGGTCGTGATGGCCTCGTCACAGGCGTTGTCCATCTCCTGCGCAAGCCCGAGCGTCACCAGCATCACTTGGTCCACGAAGCCATCGCCCCCCGTGCCTGCGACGCTGCCCAGCACCTCCACGGCCTTCGCGGGCTGTTCCAGGGCAATGTAGCTGTTGGCCAGATAAAGGTCCGCCAGTTTGTCGTATGGCGCCTCGCCTTCCTCCCGGAGGTCCTGGAAGGCTTCCAGAGCGGCCTCATAGCGACCTTCTTGATATTCGAGAAAAGCCCTGTTGTACGCCCGTGCCGCCAGGTCCTGCCGGTAGCCACGGTAGTACTGCCAACCGGCGACGGAGGTACCCACCACGACGATTGCCACACCCGCGCCGATCAACTGGTTCCTGTAGGCCTTGATCCAATCCAGGACCAAGCCGGTCCAGACCATGAACCGATCCGGCTGGCGGATTTCCTTTCGCAGAATTCGTTTTCTCGGCGTGGCCATTCGGACAAATTCTCCAGTACTTCGTTACATCTTGTACTTGAAGTCGTCGGGCGACATCTTGTCCAGTATCTCGCCCCACTTTTCCTTGGAAACGTTGGCGAAATCCGGGTCCTTCCCCTCGTCCGTCTGCTGCAGCACGCTGGACTGTTCCAGCACTTCCTTGGCGACGTAGATGGGGGTCTTGCTGCGCAAGGCCATGGCGATGGCGTCGCTCGGGCGCGAGTCCATGGTGACCTCGCGATCGCCCACCATGAGCGTGATCATCGCGTAGTAGGTATTCTCCTTGAGCTCGGTGATGGCGACCCGCTTCACCCTCCCACCCAATTCCCCCAGCAGGTTCTTCATGAGGTCATGGGTCATGGGCCGAGCCATCTTGATCCCTTCCAGTTCGGTGGCCATGGCCGTGGCTTCCAGCAGCCCGATCCAGATAGGCAGTTGCAGCTTGTTCTCCGAGTCTTTCAACACGACGATGGGGGTCCGGGTCACCTGATCGAGCGTCAGCCCCGCGACCGTCATTTCAATGACTTCCGGACTCTTCATCACATGGTCTCCCTTGCTTCGATGGCCACGCCGACCAGGGAGTTCGGCGTCGCGTCCACCACCCGTACGCGCGTCATCTCCGCCGGCACGGTGGTTTCGTTGGGCGTGAAGTTCACGATCCGGTTGGTCCGGGTGCGTCCCATGAGCTGGTCGCGACCCAGCCGCGAAGGTCCTTCCACCAGGATCTCCTGTTCCGCACCGATCAGGCGACGGTTCTTCCCGAGGGAAACGCCTTTTTGCAACTCCTGCAGCCGCCGGTACCGGTCCGCCTTGACCTCCTCGGAAACGTCGTCGCGATAGACCTTGGCGGACACCGTGTGCGGCCGGGGCGAGTACGTGAACGTGAACATGTCGTCGTACTCGATGTCGCGGACGGCGGACAGGGTCTCCTCGAACTCCTCCTCGGTCTCGCCCGGAAAGCCGACGATCATGTCCGTCGTGATGGCGACCTCGGGCCGGCGCCGGCGCAGTTCCTTGATGCGCTCCATGTACTCTCCGAACCGGTAGCCCCGGCGCATGCGCGAAAGCACGGCATCGGAGCCGGACTGGAGCGGCAGATGGAGGTGTTCACACAGGTTCTCGAGCCGGACGAAGGCATCCACCAGCTCCGGGGAGAGATCTTGCGGATGGGACGTGGTGAACCGGATACGCTGGATCCCCGGGACTTCGTTGATCCGCTCCAGCAACTCGGGAAAGGACATCTCCCCTGCCGCCGTGCGGCCGTAGGAGTTGACGTTCTGGCCCAGCAGCATCACCTCCTTGACGCCGCGGCGCACCAACTCTTCCACGTCCCGGACGATGTTTTCGCTGGCCCGGCTCACCTCGCGCCCGCGGGTCCGAGGCACGATGCAGAAGCTGCACACCTTGTTGCAGCCCTGCATGATGGTGAGGTAGGCCTTGGCGCCGTCCACCTCCGGCGGCCCCGAGGGATCCTCCAGATAGAACGGATCGCGGTAGAAAGCCGTTTCGACGGAGCGCCGGGCCGCCTCCCGCGCCTCCGCCACCATCCCCGGCAGCTTGTGCATGTTGTGGGTGCCGAAGACCAAGTCCAGGTGCGGCGCCCGCCGCAGCAAGGCCTCCCCTTCCTGCTGCGCGACGCAGCCACCCACGCCGAGAACGGTCCCCTTCTCTTCCTTGAGCTTCCGCCACCGCCCCAGCGCGCTGTACACCTTCTGCTCCGCCTTGTCGCGCACGCTGCAGGTGTTCAGGATGATCAGGTCGGCCTCTTCGACGCTGTCCGTAGGCTCATAGTCCGCGGACTTCATGAGCTGGACGATCCTCGCCGAGTCGAGCTGGTTCATCTGGCAGCCCCAGGTTTGCACGTAGAGTTTCATGGCGTCGACGGTTTCGCAGGGTGCGACGGGAGAAAGGATGGATTGATCGCACGCATCATTCCTCCGCTAACGTGCATGAAGTATCCCACATCTCGGGGGGTTTCGCCATCGCCTGTCCCGTGGTCACCGGTGTAATCCTCCCTCTGTCCTCGAATCGGGCGCTGTCCCCTCCGCCAACGCCTGCTTGCTGTCGCGACGACTTGTGCCGGCACCAAGGAAGAGCTACGCGTCGCCCGGCACCCACGTTCGGGAGCGTGCTCGACGTCGAGGACATCGACGTATCGCCGAAACACCCGTGACGCTTGGGGGGATCGAGATGTACCCATCTGTCCGACCATATGTTTGTCGGGTGCTGAAAAGTCAAAGTCGTGACCTTTTATCACTTGCCTGCCAAATTGTCCGACTCTGATCCTGCCAGTACGCCGACCGGACCTCGAAAGGACTCTACATACGCGACAAGGACGGCCGCGAGATCGATCTCCTGATCACACGGGATCGGAAGTCGTCGACCATGATAGAAGTGAAATGGAGCGATGCCGCGCCAAGCGCGAACTTCAAACGCTTTCTGACCGGTGAGGCACTTCACCGGCTGCAGGTCGTCGGTGAGTTGGCGCAGAACAAGTCCTATCCCGACGGCTTGCGCATCGAGGCCGCCCGGCACTTCCTCGCCGGCTCCCGGTTCGGGGCGACGACGGGATAGAGGTCCCATCCGGACACCTTGAACGTCGAGGCCGCCCGACAGGTTCTCGCCGGAAATGGCAACAGTCCGTCGGGAACCATGGGGATGTCAGCACGCTTCAGGTATCCAGCACGCTCGGATGAAAAAGCTCCTCCACCGGGTACGGCGCCTCGATCAGCGTCTGGTCGGTGAGGTACTTCATGAAGCGTTCGATGCTGGCGCGGTTGGCGGCAAGGCCGGACGGCCAGATGTCGGTGCCGAACAGGGTCCGTTCCTCCTCGAACTCGTTGCGCGCGAACGCCAGCTCGGAATAGCCCGGGTCGTCGTAGAATCCCGCGGCCTGGGTCTTGGAGTCTTCCCACATGTCCATGAGCGCGCGCGGCAGGTCGGGGTGACGGTCGGCGATTTCCTGCTTGTAGACCAGCACGTGCATGATCGGATAATCGCCGTACTTCTTGAAGTAGCGGGCGCATTCGGCCTTGGTGTCGGGGAACAGCCGGTGCACCGATCCCTCGCGCACTCCCTCCAGCAGTCTCTCGGGCGGATGCGGATGGATCATCATGGCCAGTTCGCCGGCGATCAGGGCGTCCGGGGCGCTGGGTTCGTCGATGGTGGTCAGGTTGGCTGCCTCGCGGCCCGGCCAGTCGACGAGTTCGGTGCTCATGGTCTGCCAGTCCAACTCCTGCCAGGGCACGCCGTACTCGAAAGCCAGGTCGCCCTTTGCCAGCACCGACATGGTGGTCTGAAAGCTGCGGCAACAGACCTTCTTCCCGATCAGGTCGGTGGGTTTTTCGATGCCGGCGGCGGTGCTGACGAACATATGGTTCTGGCTGAAGAGGCGGCGCGGGAACACGGGCGTCGCCGTGTAGTTCAGGCCGCGGCTCTTGGCCGTCAGATAGGATGAGACCGACATCTCGCAGATGTCGAACTCGTTACCGAGCATGAAGCGCTTGTGCCGGTCGATGCCGTCCCGGCGCGGCGGCGCCATGCCCACCTCCAGCACCTTCAGGTCGATGCCCTCCGGGGGCGAGACCATTCCCATGAAAAACGGGACGTGCCGGTCATATCGCTCGAGCGCGATGGTCAATTCTGTTGCCATATTGAATGCTCCTTCTTTTTGGGTCGCGATGTTGTCGTCCTTCGACTGCGCAAATCGTCATTTCCCCGAAAAGCCTCCCCCCGACCCCGCCCCTGGATTCCCGCCCCGGATCGGGGTCGAAGGCAAGCTTTCGCGGGAATCACCCATGTCGGCTTACAGCCAACACATAGGGGGATGAAAATGGGGCGCCGGCCCCCCAAAGAGTCATTCCCGCGGAAGCGGGAATCCATGGGTGGGGCCGGGCAATGAGGCCGCCAGACCCCCCACCCCTGGATTCCCGCTTCCGCGGGAATGACTCGCTGGAGTGTAGCAGGATTCCATAACTACCAGAAATCATTGAACAAGATTTTATTTTCATATCAATGACGTATTGGGGGGCGGCATGACGTGTTGGGAAGCCGGGAATGACGATGATGTGCTTCTGCAACTTACCTGAATGCCTCACGGGGCTCGGTATTCGGAAAGAAGACTACTACAGGATGAGAAATCCGTCAGGATGCGCAGACATGCGAAGGTGGCGAAGTCCAGGGTCAAGGCACCGTCGCGCCACAGCAGCAACGCCTTGTCCGGTGCGTGCCAGACGGAACCGGCGCCGCGCAGGTCGTCGGGGACCTTGACGAGGAAGAACTTCGTCGCGTCCTCCGAATCCGGCGCGATCCATTGGGTAAAGAAGGAAAGCCGGTCAAGATCGCAATGGAGTTGCTGCCGGGTCAGGAACTCGGCGAACTCGGCTCCCCCGCCGCTCAAGGCTTGACGTTCACGGGGCGGCACCCTTCGTTGCACCGGAGCCCGGTTTTCTCCCTCGACGGCGAAACAAAGGCCCGTGGCGACCAGGAGCACCCTGGCGGCGGCGACCCAGCAACCCATGGCGTACGCCGGAGTCATCTCCGATCCCAGCAGCCGGCGCGCGGTGGCCGCGCCCAAGCCGTGGCACCGCCGCAAGGTCGCGGGCGCGTGGTCGCCGCTGTCGCTGCAGCCCGCGGGAAACGACAGGTTGCCACTGCCGGCGCGTACGGCCGCCGCGGATGGTCGCGACAACAGCACCTGGAGCCCGAAGCGAGGGCTGTCGCGCACGGCCACCAGCCCGACCCGGGCGCCCCGCTCATCCGTGGGCATCGAGCCGCAACCCCAGCCTGCCCCGGCGTTCGGGGGCGGGAGACCCGCTCAAGCGGTCCATCCCTTCAGGGCTTCCACCTTCACGCCTTCCATATGGGCAGCCACAAGGGTTCCGCCAGCACGTAGTCTTTTTGCGCGATACGCTCCAGGGCCTGGCCTAACTGGCCCACGCTGGTCTCCTCCAGGGTAATCACGAACGGCAGGATTTCGCGGGCCGCGGCTCCGCCCTTCCCGGCTCCCACGAGCGACTCCAACTCATCCCCGGAGTGCTGGAGCTGCCAGATCTCGGATACGTTGATCCGTTGGTCCCCGAAAATCTGGCAAAGCTCGCCGACGATGCCGCTCTGGTCCCGCACCACGAAGCGAACGTAGAAGGAGGCCCTGAGGTCCGCTTGCGGACGCACCGCGTCCACCCCGGAGACGATGCTCTCCACCGGCAGAAAGGGCGCATCACCCGAGCGTGCCACCAACTCCTGGACGTCGCCGAGGACCGCCACGGCGGTGGCGCCGCCGCCCGCCCCGGGCCCCGCGAACACGTAGTCCCAGTCACCCGCGCCGGGCGCTCCGCCGTCGCTGACTTCCCCCTTGAAGAACAACGCGTTGGTGACGCCGTCGATGCTCGCGATGGGATGGCGTTCCGGCACCACCATGGGGGTTACCATGGCCTCCAGGGCGCCGCCGGCGCCGCGCGCCAGGGCCACGGACTTGATGGTGGCGCGGCCCTTGCGCGCCGCGTAGAGGAAATCGATGGCGTGGATGCGCTCGATGCCCTTCCGGTGGATGACGCCGGCCTTCAGGCGTGCGCCGAAAGTGATGGAGGCGAGCAGCAGCAGCTTGGCCTCGGCGTCGCGGCCGCTCACGTCGGCGTCCGGATCGGCCTCCGCGTAACCCAACGCCTGGGCGGAAGCCAGGGCGTCCTGGTAGGACCGGCCCCGCTGTGCCATCTCCGACAGAATGTAGTTGCTGGTGCCGTTCAACAGGCCGTAGACGGCCGCGGGTCGCTCGGCGCCCAGGCTCTGGGTCAGCGGTCCGATGATGGGGATGCCGCCGCCGACGCAGGCCTCGAAGCGTACCGCCCGGCCGTTTTCCCGGGCCGCGGCCCAGATCTCCGGGCCGTGGGCCACGAGCAGCGCCTTGTTGGCGGTGGCCACCGGCTTGCCGTGGCGCAGCGCGTCGACCACCCATTCCGCCTGAGCGCGCAGGTCGTCGGGGCCCCCCGCGCCGAGCACTTCCACAACGACGTCGACCTCGGGGTGACCCGTGACCGCGCCCGGATCGGTGGTGAACAGTGCCGGCGACGCCGCGTACCCGGGTTTACCCTCGGGCCTGCGCGTGAACACCTTGACCACCTCGGCATCCACGCCGAAACGCGCGAGGTGCCCGTTGACGACCAGTTCATGCACCGCGCCGCCGACGGTGCCGGCGCCGAGGATGCCGATGCGGACCGGAGACCCCATGACTGCGCGCTATTCGGGCAGGATGCCCATGACGTTGCGGATGGTGCGGATCGCCTGCCGGGTGCGGTGTTCGTTCTCGATCAGGGCGAAGCGCACGTGCTGGTCGCCGTACTGGCCAAAGCCGATGCCCGGGGACACCGCCACCTTGGCCTCGTTGAGCAGGAACTTGGAGAACTCCACCGACCCCATGGACCGGTAGGGAGCGGGTATCTCGGCCCACACGAACATGGTGGCCTTGGGCTTGCGGATCATCCAGTTGAGCCGGGCGAGGCCGTCCACCAGCACGTCGCGGCGGCTCCGGTACTTCTCGGAGATCTCGTGGACGTCGTCATCCTGGTGATTGAGGGCATGGATGGACGCGATCTGGACCGGCTGGAAAATGCCGTAGTCCAGGTAGCTCTTGATCCGCGCCAGGGCGTGGATCATGGTGGCGTTGCCCACGGCGAAGCCCACGCGCCAACCCGGCATGTTGTAGCTCTTGGACATGGTGAAGAACTCGACGCCCACGTCCTTGGCGCCCGCGGCCTGCAGGAAGCTGGGAGGTTCGTAGCCGTCGAAGGTGAGGTCCGCGTACGCCAGGTCGTGGATCACCAGGATCTCGTTCTGCTTGGCGAACTCCACGATGCGCTCGAAGAACTCCAGGTCCACCACCTCGGTGGTGGGATTGTGGGGAAAGTTCAGGATCAGCAGCTTGGGGCGCGGCCACGTCTGCTTGATGGCCTCCTCGAGCTGCTCCATGAATCCTCCGCTGGAAACCAGCGGGATGCTGCGCAGGTCGCCGCCGGCGATGACCACCGAGTACTGGTGAATGGGATAGGTGGGACTCGGGCACAGCACCACGTCGCCGGGATCGATCATGGCCAGCACCATGTGCGCCAGCCCTTCCTTGGAGCCGATGGTGACGATGGCCTCGTCGTCCGCGTCGATGGTCACGCCGTAGCGCCGCTGATACCAGTCCGAGATGGCGACGCGCAGCTTGTAGATGCCGCGGGACACCGAATAGCGGTGATTCTGCGGCTTCTCCACCGCCTCGATGAGCTTGTCGACGATGGGCGCCGGAGTGGCCATGTCCGGGTTCCCCATGCTGAAGTCGACGATGTCCTCTCCCCTTCTCCGGGCCTCCTGCTTGAGGTCGTTGATGGTGTTGAAGACGTAGGGCGGCAGCCTCTTGATTCGGTTGAACTCCACTCTGTGGTACCTCTCGTCCCGTTCGTCGCGGCAAATTCGTGGGATCACGACGGAGGAGCGTCACCAGGCGCCAGGAGATCGATCCCCGACGTGATCGCTTCGTGCCACGACGGGTGTTCGGACCGGAGTCGTTCGAACTCCACCACGGTATAGGGGAACAGATCCATGCCCACCGGGAACCCGAACGGCAGGTAGTCGCCGATCCGGTCCCGAGGACGCCGATCGGAACCGGAGATCACCAGACAAACATCGACGTCGCTGCCCGGGGCGGCAATGCCGTTCACGCGCGAGCCAAACCAGATGATCCGCCGGACCTCGGGCCTGGTCTCGGCGACGTGCCGTGCCCAGTGCCGTACGCGAGCCTCAATCATCGCCTGGTTGTTGGATCTGACGGCGAGCGAACTCGACGAGCTTCTCGGCGCATGGAATGGCATCATCAGAGTCCTTCTTCGTATAAAAATCGGTCGGCGCCCCGGTGTCGAATCCGTTGGGGTAGCGCGTGGGCACATAGTGCTTGTCGAGGCTCTTGGCGCACTCCACCAACTCGTCCCCGGCATCCTCCGCGGTCGTCACCAATCCCAGCAGGGCGGTCACGGTGTGGCCCCAAGCATCCATGCCGCGGCTTGTGATGACCGCCTTGAGCGATTTCTCCGCCGCCTGCTGCGCCGCGAAACAGGCCCATTCGTGATCCTCTGAGTCGCGCGCATGGCGAGCATGCCGCAGGTCCGCTTCCGCCTGACGGAGCCAGTCCAGGTGACGCGCAGGCATTACAGCACCACTTCCGCGGGTCCGGCCGCTGGCTGACGCCGTGGTATCAAAACCGTTCCTGTCAGGCCGTTCCGCTCCGATCTCAAGGTGTTCCTTCGCCGTTATACGTTATTGACGTATTCCAGGAGGGTTTGCAACACGCGCCGAGGCGGTTCAGTCCGCCCACGCCCCCAACTGCATGCCGTCGCCCCAGCGGTATTGCAGCACCTCCCGGAGGCGCCGGGAAATCGCGCCGCGCAGGCCCGGATCCCGCGAGAGCCAGTCACGGGCCTCGCCGCGAGCGGCCTGTAGCACCTCGTTGTCCCGCACGAGATGCGCCACCCGGAAACCCTGAAAGCCGGCCTGCCGGGTGCCCAGGATCTCGCCGGCGCCGCGAAAGCGGAGATCGGCTTCGGCCACCTCGAACCCGTCGGCGACCCCTTCCAGCACTTCCAGCCGGCGCCGGGAGTCCTGGTCCCGGGGACCGTGGTGGATCAGCACGCAGTGGGACTCGTCCCGCCCGCGCCCTACTCTGCCCCTGAGCTGATGCAACTGCGCGAGCCCGAACCGTTCGGCATGTTCGACCACCATGAGGGTGGCACCGGGCACGTCGATGCCCACCTCTATCACGGTGGTGGCCACCAGCACCTGGATCTGGCCCTGCCGGAAACGTCGCATCACCTGGTCCCGTCCCGCGGCGGGCATCTGCCCGTGAACCAGACCCAGGCGAAGGCCCCGCAGGACGGTTCGGGACAGTTCCCGTGCCATGGTCTCGGCGGCCGCCAAGGGCAGCTTCCCGGAGTCCTCCACCAGCGGGTAAACGAGATAGGCTTGGCGTCCGTCCGCCACGGCGGCGCGGACGCGCTCGTAGACCCTCCGTCTTCGGTCCTCCTGCACCACCACGGTGCGCACCGGCGTGCGGCCCGGCGGCGCCTCGTCCAGGAGCGAGACCTCCAGGTCGCCGGAAAGGACCATGGCGAGACTGCGTGGTATGGGCGTGGCGCTCATCAGGAGCAGGTCCGGTTCGGGCGCGGCGGCGTCCGGTGAGTTACGCGCGCCGAGCCGTGCGAACGCCGTGCGCTGGCCCACTCCGAAGCGGTGCTGCTCATCGACGATGCCCAGCCCCATGCGCGGCACCGAGACGCCCTCCTGGAACAGGGCGTGGGTACCTGCGACGAAATCCACCGCACCGTCGCGGATGCGCTCGACGAGGTCCCTCCTGGAGCCCGCAGGGAGCGAACCCGAGAGCAAGCCCGCGCGCACTCCGAGCCTCTCGGCATAGGGACGGAGCCTTTCGTAGTGCTGCTCCGCGAGCAACTCCGTGGGCGCCAGCAGCAGAGCCTGCCGGCCGTTCTCGATGGCCCGCAGGGCGGCCAGCCAAGCGATGACGGTCTTGCCCGAACCCACGTTGCCCTGCAGCAGACGGCGCATGGGACCCGGCGACTCCATGTCCGCGTGGATCTCGCGCAGCACCCGCTCCTGCCCTCCCGTGAGGCGGTACGGCAGCAGTTCCCGCATGCGGTCGACGCGGGAGCCTGCCCGCGCGGGAAAGGAGAAGCCCGGCGTGTCCAGGCGCTGCCGTTGCCGCAGCGCCAAGGCCAGTTGGAAGTAGAAGAATTCGTCGAAGGCCAGGGAGCGGTGTGCCGGGACGCGGGCCTCCTCCGCGACGGTCGGGTCCGGCTTGGCGGTCCGGTCTTTTTCCAGGGACGGGGGTTCCGGGACGCCGCCGGCGGGCGGGAGTCCTCGTCTCGCCCCGCGCGGCACGTCCTCGTTGCGCGGGGATGGTCGATGCAGCGTCTCCAGCGCCTGCTCCAGATCCATGAGATCCTGCCGTAGCGCCACTTCCGGCGGCAAGAAGCTGGGCAGGAAACCGCCGAAACGCTCCAGCGCCTGGGCGATCCACGCGCGCAGACTCGATTGCGGCACGTCGCCGGGCTTCGTGTAGACAGGACGCACCTCCGGCTCCCGCTCCGCGTCGGCGTCGAGGACCTCGAACTCCGGATGGGGCAGGCTGAGGCGCCCGCCCCGTTCGCCCGCGACCCTCCCGTATACCGAAAGCCGCTGGCCCGCCCGCAGAGTGTCGGTGAGGTAACGCGCCGAATTAAACCACACCAGGTCCAGACTGCCGGTGTCGTCGGTCAATGTGCCCGTAAGGATGCGGCGCCGGCCGCGCAACCGCCCGGCCCTGAGACTCGCCAGCCGGCCGACGAAGGCGCCGCTTTCCCCGGCCACCGCATCGGCGACGGCCACCGCGCCGCGCCGGTCCTCGTAGCGGAAAGGCAGATGGTAGAGCAAGTCCTCGATGGTGGCGAGTCCGCGCGCGGCAAGCTGCGCCGCCCGCACCGGGCCGATGCCCCTCAGAACGCTCAGAGGAAGCTGTAGCGCCTCGCGGCAGTGGGCGGGATCGGCGGGGTTGGCGCGATAAGAGTGGGCCACGACGCAATGGTACCGGTTGGCCACGAAATGGCAAAGGCAACCCGTACCGTCATTGATATGAAAATGAAATCTTGTTCAATGATTTCTGTCGGTTACGGAATCCCGCTCCACTCCAACGAATCATTCCCGCAATTGCGGGAATCACCCATGTCGGCTTTCGGCCGACACACAGGGAGATGAAAAGAGACTTCGGCCCCCCAATGAGTCATTCCCGCGGAAGCGGGAATCCAGGGGTGGGGGTGGCGGCCTCATTGCCCGGCCCCACCCCGCCTGGATTCCCGCTTTCGCGGGAATGACTCATCGGGGTGTAGCGGGATTCCGTAACTACCAGAAATCATTGAACAAGATCCTATTTTCATATCAATGACGATTCAGGGGTTTGTTGCGTCTCCCGAGTGGAGTCTTGTACAGGCGGTTCCGCGGGAATGACGATTCCGGGGTGTTCGCGCGTTTCGTTCGGCTACGCTCTGTTCCGCATGTGCCGCTGGTATTCCTGGAGCGGTCGCACGGTGAGTTCGCCGCCCTTGAGGAACTCGATGGCCTCCACCGCGGCTTCCGCTCCGGCCAGGGTGGTGAAATACGGGATCTGGCGGTCCAGGGCGTTGCGCCGCACGAGGTAGCCGTCGTTGCGGTAGCTCTCGTTGGCGTGAGTGTTGACGACCATGGCCACGGCCTTGCGGCGCAGGGTGTCCTCGATCTCCCGTACGGTTTCCACGGGGATGCCGGCGCTCCTGAAGGTGTCGACGGTACCGCCGGTGGCCGCGACATGGAAACCCAGCGCGGACAGCGACCGGGCGATACCGACGGCGCCCTGCCGGTGCTGATCCGGCAGGCTGAACAGGGCGGTGCCGGAGTCGGGCAGGCGCATGCCGCCGGCCATCTGCGCCTTGGCGAAGGCCTTGCCGAAGGTCTGGTCGATGCCCATGACCTCGCCGGTGGACTTCATCTCCGGCCCCAGCAGCGTGTCCACCCCGGCGAACTTGTTGAACGGCAGCACCGACTCCTTGACCGAGACGTGCGGCGGCACGATCTCCTCCGTGAAGCCCAACTCGTCGAGCCGCCGCCCCGCCATGACCCGGGCCGCCAGCTTGGCCAGGGATACGCCGATGGCCTTGCTCACGAAGGGCACCGTGCGCGACGCACGAGGGTTCACCTCCAGGATGTAGACGTCCTCCCCCTTGACCGCGAACTGGACGTTCATGAGGCCGCGTACCTTGAGGGCGGTTGCCAGGGCCACGGCCTGCCGCCGGATCTCGGCCTGCACGGCCGGCAACAGCGTCCTGGGCGGGATCGAGCAGGCGCTGTCACCGGAGTGGACGCCGGCCCGTTCGATGTGTTCCATGATGCCGCCGATGACCACGCGCTCGCCGTCGGCGATGGCATCCACGTCCACCTCGGTGGCGTCGTCCAGGAACTTGTCGATGAGCACCGGGTGCTCCACCGAGGCCTGGAAGGCCGACACCAGGTATTCCCGCAACTTGGCCTCCTCGTAGACGATCTCCATGGCGCGCCCGCCGAGCACATAGGACGGCCGCACCAGCACGGGATAGCCGATGTTCGCGGCCACCCGCAGGGCTTCGTCCGTGGAACGCGCGGTGCCGTTCAGCGGCTGGCGCAGGTCCAACTCTTCCAGCAGTTCCTTGAAGCGTTCCCGGTCCTCGGCCAGGTCGATGCTGTCCGGCGACGTGCCGATGATGGGAACGCCGGCCCGCTCCAGCGCCAGCGCGAGCTTGAGCGGCGTCTGTCCGCCGAACTGGACGATGACCCCGTCGGGCCGTTCCCGGGCGGCGATGTTGAGCACGTCTTCCAGGGTCAGCGGCTCGAAGTACAGCTTGTCGGAGGTGTCGTAGTCGGTGCTGACGGTCTCCGGATTGCAGTTGACCATCAGGGTCTCGAAGCCGTCCTCCTTGAGGGCGAACGCCGCCTGCACGCAGCAGTAGTCGAACTCGATGCCCTGGCCGATGCGGTTGGGACCGCCGCCCAGGATCATGATCTTGCTGCGGTCGCTTCGTTGGGACTCCTGGGTGCCCTCGTAGGTGGAGTAGTAGTACGGGGTGAAGGCCTCGAACTCCGCGCCGCAGGTGTCCACGGTGCGGAAGCCGGCGAGCACGCCGGCGTTCATGCGCTGCGCGCGGATGTCATCCTCCGGGCGGCCGGAAAGCTCGGCCAGGCGCTTGTCGGCAAAACCCATGTTCTTCACTTCGCTCCAGAACTCCCGGTCTGGGGCGTTGCCCTCGCCAAGCCGTTGCCGTATCTCATTCTCTTTCTCGATTATGGCTTGTATGTGCTGGAGAAACCACGGATCGATGCCGGTCAGGTCGTACAGCCGCGGTATCGTGAAGCCCGCGCGGAAGGCGGCGCCCAGTATCCAGAGGCGGTCGGAGCGGGGGCGCTGGAGGCGTTCTTCGAGCAGCGCGTCCGCGCCGGCCTCGGCAGCCTCCCCGACAACCGGCAGAGCGTCGGTCGCGCCGCCACCCCCGAATATACCCAGCACCGGCGCCGCTCCCACACCCGAGGTCTCAAGCGCCCCTCCGTCGCCTTCGGGCAGGCGCTTGGTCGCGAACTCGGGCTGCTCGAAGCCGTAGCTGTTGGTCTCCAGCGAACGCATGGCCTTTTGAAGCGCCTCCTTGAAGGTGCGCCCCATGGACATGGCCTCGCCCACCGACTTCATCTGCGTGGTGAGGAAATCCCGTGTCTGCGGAAACTTCTCGAAGGTGAAGCGCGGCACCTTCACCACCACGTAGTCGATGGTGGGCTCGAAGCAGGCCGGGGTCTCCCGGGTCACGTCGTTGGGGATCTCGTCCAGGGTGTAGCCCACCGCCAGCTTGGCGGCGATCTTGGCGATGGGGAACCCCGTGGCCTTGCTGGCCAGGGCCGAGCTGCGCGAGACCCGCGGGTTCATCTCGATGACCACAAGCCGGCCGTTGTCCGGGTTCACCGCGAACTGGATGTTGGAACCGCCGGTATCCACGCCGATTTCGCGGATGATGCGCAGCGCGGCGTCGCGCATCACCTGGTATTCCTTGTCCGTGAGCGTCTGGGCGGGCGCCACCGTGATGGAATCGCCCGTATGCACCCCCATGGGGTCGAAGTTCTCGATGGGGCACACGATCACCACGTTGTCCTTGTGGTCGCGCATCACCTCCAGCTCGAACTCCTTCCAGCCCAGCACCGATTCCTCCACCAGCACCTCGTGCACCGGGGAGATCTGCAAGCCCGAACGCGCCATCTCGACGAATTCGTCCTCGGTGAACGCGATGTTGGCGCCGCTGCCTCCCAGCGTGCGCGATGGACGGATGATCAGCGGCAGGCTGGCCAGTTCCTCGCGGGCGGCCAGGGCCTCCTCGAACGAGTGCACGTAAACGCTGCGGGGCAGGTCCAGGCCGATCCGCGCCATGGCCTCCTTGAAGCGGTCGCGGTCCTCGGCCTTCTTGATGGCTTCGAGGCGCGCGCCGATCATCTCCACGCCGTAGCGTTCCAGCACGCCGGTCTCGGCCAGCTCGATGGCGAGGTTCAGGGCGGTCTGGCCGCCCAGGGTGGGCAGCAGCGCGTCCGGGCGCTCGGCCTCGATGACCTTGGTCACGATGCCCGAGTCCAGCGGCTCCACGTAGGTGCGGTCGGCGAACTCCGGATCGGTCATGATGGTGGCCGGGTTGGAGTTCACGAGGATGACCCGGTAGCCCTCCTCCCGGAGGGCCTTCAGCGCCTGGGTGCCGGAGTAGTCGAACTCGCACGCCTGGCCGATGACGATGGGGCCGGAGCCGATGAGCAGGATGGACTCGATGTCGGTGCGCTTGGGCATCTCAGGCTCCGGCGCCTGCCATGAGGCCGCGGAAGCGGTCGAACAGGTAGTCCGCGTCGTGCGGCCCGGGCGATGCCTCGGGATGGTACTGCACCGAGAAGATCGGGTGCTCGCGGTGCCGCAACCCCTCCACGGTGCGGTCGTTGAGGTTCACGTGGGTCACCTCCACCGCGCCCTTGAGGGAATCGGCGTCCACTGCGAAGCCGTGGTTCTGCGTCGTGATCTCGACTTTCCCGGTGGTGAGGTCCATGACCGGCTGGTTGCCGCCGTGATGACCGAACTTGAGCTTGAAGGTGCGCCCGCCCAGGGCCAGCCCCAGGATCTGGTGGCCCAGGCAGATGCCGAAGATGGGGCGCCGGCCGACGAGCTTGCGCACGTTCTCCGCGGCGTACGCGACCGCCGCGGGGTCGCCGGGGCCGTTGGAGAGAAAGATGCCGTGGGGCTCCAGCGCGAGCGCCTCCTCGGCGGGGGTCCACGCGGGCACCACCGTGACCGCGCAACCCGCCTCCACCAAGCCTCTCAGGATGTTGAACTTGATGCCGTAATCATAGGCCACCACGTGGAAATCCGGCGCGGCCGCGCGGGCGAAGCCGCTGCCCATGCGCCAGCTTCCCTGCTCCCACGTGTAGGCTTCGCGGCAACTCACGTTCTTCACGAGATCCCTGCCCTCGAGCCCGCCAAGCCGTTGCGCCTTCGCGGCCAGCTCCACGTCGTCGTGGCTCGCCGTGGAGATGATGCCCTCCTGGGCGCCGCGTTCGCGGATATGAGTGACCAGGGCGCGGGTGTCTATCCCTTCGATGCCGACGATGCCGTGCTCCAGCATGTACTCGTGCAAGGCCTGGGTGGCGCGCCAGTTGCTCGGCACCGGACAGTATTCCTTGACGACGAACCCCCGGACGAACGGCCGGTGCGATTCGTCGTCCTCCGGGTTGACGCCGACGTTGCCGATCTGGGGATAGGTCATGGTGACGAGCTGGCCCTCGTAGGAAGGATCGGTGAGGATCTCCTGGTATCCCGTCATGCTGGTGTTGAAGACGACTTCCCCCGCGGCCTCTCCTTCAACGCCGAAGGAGCGGCCGGTAAACGAAGTCCCGTCGGCCAGGGTGAGCGTGGCTTTCATGGTGTGACGAAGTGAATACTGTCGTGAAGGTCAGTAGATGAGCATGCCGATGCGCCACCAGCGCAACCGTTGCGACCAAGCCTTCTCGGCGTCCGAGTCCCAGGACCAGTACTTGACGAAGGCCCGACCGCGCACGTCGTCGATGGGCACGAAGCCCCAGAAGCGGCTGTCGAAGCTGCGGTCGCGGTTGTCGCCCATGACGAACACGTGGTCTTCAGGCACCTTGACGGGACCGAGGTTGTCACGCAGATGGCCCGCGCCCAGGGTCATGCCCCTGTCCTCGAAGTGGGCGTGCGGATCCTCCACCGGCTCTCCGTTGATGAAAACCTTCTTGTCCCGGATCAGGACCTCGTCGCCGGGCACCCCCACCACCCGCTTGATGAAGTCCTTGCAGCGGTCCTGCGGGTAGATGAAGACCACCACGTCGCCGCGTTCCGGAGCGTCCCAGTTCATGACGTGGGACCCCCTGGCCATGTCGACGCACCCGGCGAAAGGCACCCAGTTCAGGTCCGGGAGGCGGACGCCGTAGGACAGCTTGTTGACCAGGATATGGTCGCCGATGACCAGCGTGGGAATCATGGAGCCCGAGGGAATCTTGAACGCCTGCACCACGAACGCGCGCAGGAACAGCGCCGCGATCAGGGCGATGACGATGGCTTCCGTGTATTCGCGGAACACGGATTTCCGAGGCTTTGAAAATCTGGTCACTCGAGGTCCTTGATGTCTTTCCGGCTTTGGCGCGGGTCTTGTGAAACCGTTACTGAATTTAACACCTTAACCCTGAACTTTGAATCAGACCTTGAGGGCGGCGAGGAATGCCTCCTGCGGGATCTCCACCCGCCCCACCGACTTCATGCGCTTCTTGCCTTCCTTCTGCCGTTCCAGGAGTTTGCGCTTGCGGGTGATGTCGCCGCCGTAGCACTTGGCGGTGACGTTCTTGCGCAGCGCCTTCACCGACTCCCGCGCGATGACCCGGCTCCCGATGGCCGCCTGGATCACCACCTCGAAAAGCTGCCGCGGGATCATTTCGCGCATGCGCTGCACCATGTCGCGGCCGCGCACGTAGGCCTTGTCGCGGTGCACGATCAGCGACATGGCGTCCACGACGTCGCCGTTGATGCGCACGTCCAGCTTCACCAGCTTGGACGCCCGCATGCCGACCATCTCGTAGTCCATGGAGGCATAGCCCCGGCTCAGGGACTTGAGGCGGTCGTAGAAGTCGAACACGATTTCGTTCAGCGGCAGCTCGTAAGTCACAATGGCGCGGTTGAGACCGGCGTAGCGCAACTCCTGCTGGACGCCGCGCTTTTCCTCGCACAGTGTGAGGACTGCTCCGAGGTAGTCCTGCGGCAGATGGATGGTGGCCCGGATGAAGGGTTCCTCGATCGTCTCGATGTCGGCCTCGTTGGGAAAGGCCACCGGGTTGTCGATGGCCAGCACCTCCCCGCCGTGCGTGGTCACCTGGTAGACCACCGTGGGCGCGGTGGTGATGAGGGAGAGGTCGAACTCCCGCTCCACCCGCTCGTGCACGATGTCGAGGTGCAACAGTCCGAGGAAGCCGCAGCGAAAGCCGAAGCCCAGCGCCTGGGACGTCTCCGGCTCGTAGGTGAAGGACGAATCGTTCAGGCTGAGCTTCTCCAGCGCCGTCCTCAAGGACTGGTACCGACCGGAGTCGGTGGGGTAGAGCCCGCTGAACACCATGGGCTTGAGCGGCCGGAAACCCTCCATGGGTGCGCTCGTGGGGCGCTTGTGGCTGGTGACGGTGTCGCCCATGCGCGCCTCGCGGATGTTCTTGATGGAGGCCATGAGGAAGCCCACCTCGCCCGGACCGAGGCTGTCCACCTCCACCGGGCCCGGCGCGAACACCCCCAGGCGGTTCACCTCGAACACGCCTCCGGTGGACATGAGTCGGATGGAGTCGCCGGTGCTCACCCTGCCGTCGAACACGCGCAGCAGGATCACCGCGCCATGGTACGGGTCGAACCAACTATCGAAGATCAGGCCGCGCAGCGGCGCCTGCTCTTCCCCCCGGGGCGGCGGGAAGTTGGCGATGATGCCCTCCAGCACGTCCTCCGTGCCCACGCCCTGCTTGGCGCTGGCGAGAATGGCCTGGGCGCTGTCCATCCCGATGATGTCCTCGATCTCACCCTTGACCCGCTCCGGGTCCGCGCTTGGCAGGTCGATCTTGTTGACCACCGGGAACACCTGAAGGTCGTGATCCAGCGCCAGGTAGACGTTGGCCACGGTCTGGGCCTCGACGCCCTGGGCGGCGTCCACCACCAGGATGGCGCCCTCGCAGGCCGCCAGGCTCCGGGAAACCTCATAGGTGAAGTCCACGTGGCCGGGCGTGTCGATGAGGTTGAGGACGTAGTCCTCCCCGCTCCGGGAGCGGTACTCGAGCCGCACCGGGCTGGCCTTGATGGTGATGCCGCGCTCGCGCTCCAGCTCCATCTTGTCCAGGAACTGGTCGGTCTTCTCGCGTTCGCTCAAGGCGCCGGTGTGCTCCAGCAGCCGATCCGCAAGGGTGGACTTGCCGTGATCGATGTGGGCGATGATGCAGAAGTTGCGGATGCGGCTGCTATCCACGGTCCCGTCCTATGGAGTAGTAGGTGAAGCCGTGCCGCCGCATGACCGCCGGATCGTAGAGGTTGCGCCCGTCGAACAGCACGGGCCGGCGCAGGAGCGTCTTCAGGCGCGGAAAGTCGGGGCTGCGGAACTCGTTCCATTCCGTCAGCACGAGCACCGCATCGGCGCCGTCGGCTACCTCGTAGTTGTTGTCGCCGCAGGTGATGCGCTCGCCGTAGCGCTTGCGCGCCTCGTCCATGGCCTCGGGATCGAAGGCGCGCACGCGCGCACCCGCGTCCAGGAGGCCGTCGATGACCCGGATGGCCGGGGACTCGCGCATGTCGTCGGTGCGCGCCTTGAAGGCCAGACCCCACACGGCCAGCGTCCGGTCCGCCAGCACACCGTCGAAGTGCTCCCGTACCTTCTCCACCAAGAGCCCCTTCTGGCTCTCGTTGACCCGGTCCACCGCCCGCAACAGCGGCATCTCCAGGTCGTCGCCGCCCATGGCGATCATCGCGCGGATATCCTTGGGCAGGCAGGAGCCGCCGAAGCCGATGCCCGGATAGATGGAATGCGGGCCGATGCGGTGGTCGAGGCCGACGATGCGCCTCACCTGCTCGATGTCCGCCCCCTCCTTCTCGCACAGGCGCGCGGTCTCGTTGATGAATGAGATCTTGGTGGCGAGGATGGCGTTGGCCGCGTACTTGCTCATTTCGGCGCTGCGTGAGTCCGTGCGGATGATGGGCTTGCCGGTACGCACGAAGGGTTCGTAGAGCCGGCTGAGGAGTTCGAGGGAGGCGGCGTCCTCGCCACCCAGCACCACCCGGTCGGGTTTCATGAAGTCCTCCACCGCGGCGCCTTCCTTGAGGAACTCCGGGTTCGACACCACTGCCACGGGATGCTCCGCGCGCGCTTCGATGATCGCCCGGACGCGCGCCGCCGTGCCCACGGGAACCGTGCTCTTGGTCACCACGATCTTGGCGCCGTTCATGGCCCCGGCGATGCTCTCGGCCACGGCGAACACCTGGGTCAGGTCCGCGCCGCCCGCCGACACCTGGGGCGTGCCTACCGCTATGAAGATGGTTTCCGCGCGCCGTACGGCTTCGGCCAGATCGGTGGAAAAGGACAGGCGGCCCTCGCGGGTGTTGCGCAGGATCAACTCCTCCAGCCCCAGCTCGTAGAAGGGCACCCGCCCCTGTTCGAGCTGCGCGATCTTGGCCTCGTCGATGTCCACGCAGACTACGTCGTTCCCGGTCTCGGCGAAGCAGCTTCCCGTGACCAGACCGACGTAACCCGTACCGATCATTGCGATGTTCATGGATCCCGGCCGGCGTCCTCAGTCGTGAAAGCGGGTCAAGTCCACGAAACGCCGGTAACGCTCTTCGATCTCCGTGCGGTCCAGCGCGATCAGGCGCCGGGGGCCGAAATCCTCTACCGTGAAAGAGGCGGTGACGTTGCCGTACACGATGGCGCGACGTAGCCCATCCTCGCCCCCGGCGTCGGCCGCGGCCAAGCATCCCATGAAGCCGCCGGCAAAGGAATCGCCCGCGCCGGTGGGGTCCAGCACCTCTTCCAGCGGATAGGCCGGCACCACGAAGGTCGCCGCGTCGGAGAACTGGAAGACGCCGTACTCGCCGCGCTTGATGAGCACCACCCGCGGCCCCATCTTGAGGATGGCGCGGGCCGCGCGTACGATGTTGTGCTGTCCGCTCAGCATGCGCGCCTCGGAGTCGTTGATCACCACGGTCTCGACCCGCTCCAGGACCTTGCGCAACTCTTCCGGGGTCTCGTGGATCCAGTGGTCCATGGTGTCGAGGGCCACCAGCCGTGGCTGCTTCAGCCGCGCCAGCACCTCCAATTGTGCCGCCGGGTGCATGTTGCCCAAAAAGGCGTACTCCGTGTCTTCGTAGCCCGCGGGGAGCCGTGGGACGAATTCTTCCAACACGTTGAGCTGGACCTCCAGGGTGTCGCGCACGTTGAGGTCCTCGTGGTAGCGCCCGTGCCAGTAGAAGGTCTTGCCCGGAGCGCGCTGCAACCCCTCCAGGTCCACGCCGCTGCGCGACAGCGCGGTCACGTGCTCGTCCGGAAAGTCCTCGCCCACTACGCCGACGATGCGCACCGGCGCGAAAAACGCGGCGGCCAGGGAAAAATAGGCCGCGGAGCCTCCCAGGATCCGGTCGGCACGGCCGTGCGGGGTCTCGATGGAATCGAAGGCCATCGAGCCCACCACCAGAACATTCATGGCAGCAAACCTCCTCCTCTACTGTTCAACGGTATTCCACGCACCTTTGGCCCCCAACCCCTGGATTCCCGCTTCGCGGGAATGACGATCCGGAGATGGACGGCTACAAGTACTTGTCCACCAGCGGTCCCAGCCTTTTCCGGGCCTCGTCCGGGATCAGCGCGCGGTCCGTGACGATGGCCATGGCCAGGGCCGTGGCGCAGGGGCAGGCGCGCTCGGCGGACAGCCCCTCCAGCGTGCCCCGGACGATGCGCTTGGCCACGTCCGCGTTCCTTTGCAGCACGGCGATGACCTCCTCGATGTCCACGTCGCCGGCGGCCTCGTTCCAACAGTCGTAGTCCGTGGCCATGGCGATGGTGGCGAAGCAGATCTCGGCTTCCCGGGCGAGCTTGGCCTCCTGGAGGTTGGTCATGCCGATGACGTCGGCGCCCCAGCTCCGGTGCAGCGCCGACTCGGCGCGGGTGGAGAACTGCGGCCCTTCCATGCACACGTAGGTGCCGCGGCCGTGCACCGTGATGTCCTCGTTGGCCGCGCTCGCCGCCACCGCGGCGCGCAGGTCGTTGCACAAGGGGTCGGCGAACTGCACGTGGGCAACGATGCCGTCGCCGAAGAACGTGCTCGCACGGCGGTAGGTGCGGTCGATGAACTGGTCCGGCAGCACCACGTGACCCGGCTCGATCTCCTCCTTGAGGCTGCCCACCGCGCTCACCGAGAGAATCCGTCCGACGCCGAGCTTCTTCATGCCGAAGACGTTGGCGCGGTTGTTCACCTCGGAGGGCAACAGGCGATGCCCCCTGCCGTGACGCGGCAGGAAGACCATGTCCACTCCGGCCAGGGTGCCGGTCACGAAGGGAGCGGAGGGCGCGCCGAAGGGGGTTTCCACCTCCACCTCGCGCACCCCGTCGAGTCCTTCCATCTCGTACAGGCCGGTGCCGCCGATGACGCCCAGGGTCGTGTTCTGTTCCATGTCCTTGTCCAGTTCGCCGGGTTGCTCGGAAACCCTCGACCGGCTATTCCGTGGTGACCGCGACGTGGCCGTTCCCCGCTCCGTCCTCCGGCGCCATCGCCACGTGGTACAACTGCCCGCAGGCCGCTTGGATGTCTTCGCCCCGGGGACGGCGGACGTGGGTCTGTATCCCCCGGGCCCGCAGCGCTTCTCCGAAACGTTCGATGGCGTCCTCCGATGGCCGGTGGAAACCGCTCCCCTCGTGGGGATTGAAGGGTATCAGGTTCACCTTGCAGCGGATTCCGCGAAGCCGCTTCGCCAGTTCCGCCGCGTCCGCCGCGAGGTCGTTCACGCCGCGCAGGAGCAGGTACTCGAAGGTGATGCGCTTGCGCCGCGGTACCGGCAGAGCGCGGCAGCACTCCAGCAACCGCGCCACCGGGTACTTCCGGTTGACCGGCATCAACTCCGAGCGCACCTCGTCGCGCACGGAATGGAGCGAGATGGCCAGGTTCACCCGGGTCTCCTCCATGAGCCGGCGCATCTGCGGCAGCAATCCCACCGTCGAGACGGTGATCTTGCGCGGCGAGATGGCCATGCCGCTGTGGGCGTCGGTGATGGCTTCCAGCGCTCCGCGCGTGGCGTCGTAGTTGGCCAGCGGCTCGCCCATTCCCATGAACACCAGGTTGGAGATCCGCCGCTCCTCGGGGCACCCGCGCTGCACCTCGAGGATCTGGTCCACGATCTCCGCCCGGGTGAGGTTGCGCTTGAGTCCCATGCGCGCGGTGGCGCAGAACGCGCACCCCAGACCGCACCCTGCCTGCGTCGACACGCACAGCGTCACCCGGTCCTCCTCCGGGATGTACACCGTCTCTACGACGTTGCCGTCGCGCAAGCGCAGCAGGTACTTGACGGTGCCGTCCTCGGAACGGCTCTGGTGCTGCACGGTCACGGTGCCGATGACGAACGACCGCGCAAGCGCCTGCCGCAGCTCCCTGGGCACGTCCGTCATGCTCTCGAACGCGGTCGCGCACTTCTGGAACAGCCAGCGCCGTATCTGGTCGGCCCGGTAGGCCGGAAGCCCGCGCGCGTCCAGCCACGCGGTCAACTCCGCGTGGCCGAGGCCCTCGATCGGCCGCCGGAGATCCGCTGAATCGCCGCCACTAATCAATGACGTGCTCGGCGCCTTGGGAACCTCAGACCGTGGGCGACTGGATCTCGTCGGCGTTGAAGAAGAACGCGATCTCCGCGGCGGCGGTCTCGGGGGCGTCGGAGCCGTGCACGGCGTTGGCCTCCACGTTGGTGCCCAGGTCTTTCCGGATGGTTCCCGGCACGGCGTTGGCCGGGTCGGTGGCGCCCATGATCTCGCGGTTGCGGGCGATGGCCCCGTCCCCTTCGAGGACGGACACGAAGATGGGCCCGGTGGACATGTAGTCCGTCAGGCTGTTGAAGAACGGCCGCTCCCTGTGCACGGCGTAGAAGGACTCCGCCCGCTGCTTGTCCATGCGGGTGAGCTTCGCCGCCACCACCTTGAGTCCCGCGCCCTCGAAGCGGCTCAGGATGTCTCCGATGTGGCCGCCCTGCACGGCTTCCGGCTTGACGATCGACAGTGTTCGCTCCATGGGTTATCCCAACCTCTCCTTCATGGTCCGGCCGATGTCCGCCGGGGTTGGCGCCATGCTCACGCCCGCGGCGCGCAATGCCTCGACCTTCTCCGCGGCGGTGCCCTTGCCTCCGGAAATGATGGCGCCGGCATGGCCCATGCGCTTTCCCGGCGGGGCCGTCTGCCCCACGATGAAACCCACCACGGGCTTTTTCATGTGCGCACGGATCCATTCCGCGGCGTCCTGCTCGGCACTGCCGCCGATCTCGCCGATGAGCACGACGGCCTCGGTTTCGTCGTCCTCGTTGAACAAGGCGAGCACGTCCACGAAGTTGAGCCCGCGGATGGGATCCCCGCCGATGCCGACGCAGGTGGACTGCCCCATGCCGAGGCGCGTGAGCTGGTCCACGGCCTCGTAGGTCAGGGTGCCGCTGCGGGAGATGACGCCGATGCGCCCGCGCTTGTGGATGTGGCCGGGCATGATGCCGATCTTGCACTCGCCCGGAGTGATGACGCCGGGGCAGTTGGGTCCCACGAGCACCGTGGCGCGGTCGGCGAGGTAGCGCTTGACGCGCATCATGTCCTGGACCGGAACGCCCTCGGTGATGCAGATGACCAGCGGCACGCCGGCGTCCGACGATTCCATCATGGCGTCCGCCGCGAAGGGCGGCGGCACGTAGATGACGCTGGCGTTGGCGCCGGTTTCCCGCACCGCCTGCTCCACGCTGTCGAAAACGGGAATGCCTTCGAAGTCGGTGCCGCCCTTGCCGGGAGTGACGCCGGCCACCATCCGGGTGCCGTACTCCTTGCACGTACGGGTGTGGAACTGGCCGGTGGCGCCGGTGATGCCCTGGGTGAGCACGCGCGTTTCGGCGTTGACGAGGATGCTCATGCGCGCCCCTCCGCCGCCCGTACCGCCTCGACGATCTTCTGCGCGGCGTCCGCGATGGTGTCCGCCGGAATGATGCTCAGGTCGGACTTGGACAGCAGCTCCCGGCCCTGCTCCACGTTGGTGCCCTGCAGGCGCACCACCAGGGGCACGCTGACGCCGATCTCCCGGGCGGCATCGATGACTCCCGCGGCGATGACGTCGCAGCGCATGATGCCGCCGAAGATGTTCACCAGCACCCCGCGCACCTTGTCATCGGAAAGCAGCAGGCGGAACGCCTGCCCCACCATCTCCTTGCTGGCGCCGCCGCCCACGTCGAGGAAATTGGCGGGCATGCCGCCGTACTGCTGGATGATGTCCATGGTGCCCATGGCCAGGCCGGCGCCGTTCACCATGCAGCCGATGTTGCCGTCCAGCGCCACGTACGAGATGCCCAGGTCCGAGGCCTTGACCTCCTTGGGATCCTCCTCGGTGATGTCGCGCAGCTCCACCACGTCGGCGTGGCGGAAGAGCGCGTTGCCGTCGAAGTTCATCTTGGCGTCGAGGACCAGAAGGCGCCCGTCCTCCAACCGCGCCAGCGGATTGATCTCCAGTTGCATGCAGTCGGACTTGAGAAAGGCGTCGTACAGGCTCCTGACCAGCGCGCCGAAGGCCGACACCTCCTTGCCGGTCAAACCCAGCCGGCCCGCGACGCGCCGGACCTGGAACGGCTGCACGCCCACCAGAGGGTCCACCACCTCGATGATGATGGCGTCGGGCGTCTCCCGCGCCACCTCCTCGATCTCCATGCCGCCCTCGCGGCAGGCGATGATGGCGGGGCCGCCGGCGCTGGCGTCGAGCACGATGCTGCAATAGAGCTCCCGGGCGATACGCGACGCCTCTTCCACCCACACGCGCCGGACGATGCGCCCCTCGGGTCCGGTCTGGTGGGTCACCAGCGACCTCCCCAGGAGGCCTTCGGCGAACGCGGCCGCCTCGTCCTCGTCGTGGACCAACTTCACGCCGCCGGCCTTGCCCCGGCCGCCGGCATGGATCTGCGCCTTCACGACGCACGGGAAGCCGATCTCCCGGGCCGCCGCCCGCGCCTCGCCGGCGGTGGCCGCCACCCGGCCCTGGGGGACGGGCACGCCGAACCGCCCGAGCCACTGTTTCGCCTGGTATTCGTGGATATTCATGAAACGGCGGTGTTCAACAGGAAGAAGGCAGGTTCATCCGTCGCAATCCCGACTCGGGGACCCTCGACACGCTCGGGACGAACGGAAGAAACGGGAGCATCTGCCGTTCGTCCTGACCGTAGCGACGCGAAGCGTCGCGAAGTCGAAGGACGCACTCCCCTACCCCTGGAAATACTCAAGGACTGTTCCTAGGCTTGTCCCAGCACCCGGTCCATGGCGCCCACGATCTCCTCCACGTGGGACAGGGACTCGTCGAACTGGGCCTTCTCGCCGGCCGACAGGTCGATTTCGATGACCTGCTCCACGCCGCCGGCGCCGATCAGCACGGGCACGCAGAAGTAGTATCCCTGGACGCCGTACTCGCCTTCGAGCAGGGCCGCACAGGGAAGCACTTCCTTCTTGTCGAGAAGGTAGGCCTCGGCCATGCGCACGGCGGCCGACGCCGGCGCGTAGAACGCCGAGCCCGTCTTCAGGAGCGCGACGATCTCGCCCCCGGCCATGCGCACGCGCTGCTCGATCTCGTCCAGCCGCTCGGATGCGATCAGCCGTTCCACCGGCACGCCACCCACCTGGCAGGTGCTCCGGACCGGCACCATGTCATCGCCGTGGCCGCCCAGCACCATGGCGGACACGCTGTCCACCGAGCGGTTCAATTCCTGGGCGATGAAGGTGCGGTAACGCGACGAATCCAGGATTCCCGACTGCCCCACCACCTGGTTCTTGGGGAAGCCGGTGACCCGCTGGCACAGGGTCACCATGGCGTCCAGCGGGTTGGTGATGACGATGACGAAGGCGTCGGGCGCGTACTTTTTGATGTTCTCGGACACCTGCGACATGATCTTGGCGTTGGTGCCCAGGAGGTCGTCCCGGCTCATGCCCGGCTTGCGTGCGATGCCGGCGGTGATGATGCAGACGTCGGCGCCGACGATGTCCTCGTAGCTGGTGGTGCCGACGATGCTGGCGTCAAAACCCTCCACGGGCGCGGACTGGAGCAGGTCCAGCGCCTTGCCCTGGGGCAGCCCGTCGATGACGTCGAAGAGCACCACGTCGCCCAGCTTCTTCATGGCGCACAGGTGCGCCATGGTGCCGCCGATGTTGCCGCCTCCGATAAGTGCGATCTTGCGTCTCGAAATGCTCATGGTTCCCTTGCGTTACATGTTGGCCACGATGGCGTCGCCGAACTCCGAGCACTTGAGCAGCTTGGCGCCGGTCATGAGGCGCTCGAAATCGTAGGTGACGGTCTTCTGCGCGATGGTTTCCTCGAGGCCCTGGATTACCAGGTCCGCGGCCTCGTCCCAGCCCAGGTGCCGCAGCATCATCTCGCCGGAGAGGATCACCGAGCCGGGGTTGACCTTGTCCTGGCCGGCGTACTTGGGCGCGGTGCCATGGGTGGCCTCGAACAGGGCGTGGCCGCTGTCGTAGTTGATGTTGCCGCCGGGCGCGATGCCGATGCCGCCCACCTGCGCCGCCAGCGCGTCCGAGATGAGGTCGCCGGTGAGGTTCATGGTGGGGATCACGTCGAACTCGTCCGGCCGGGTGAGGATCTGCTGCAGGAAGGCGTCGGTGATGGCGTCCTTGATGAGAATCTGGCCTTCTTCCGGCCGGCCGCCGCAGTCTTCCCACGACACCACCTTGTCGCCGAACTCGCGCTTGGCCAGCGCGTAGCCCCAGCGCATGAAGGCGCCCTCGGTGTATTTCTGGATGTTGCCCTTGTGCACCAGGGTCACGTTGCGCCGGTTGTGGTCCACGGCGTAGCGGATGGCCGCGCGAATCAGGCGCTCGGAGCCTTCGATGGAGATGGGCTTGATGCCGATGCTGGCCGTGTCGGGGAAACGGATGCTCTTGACCCCCATCTCCTCCCGCAGGAACTTCACCACCTTCTCGGCTTCGGGAGTGCCGGTCTCCCATTCGATGCCGGCGTAGATGTCTTCGGTGTTCTCGCGGAAGATCACCATGTCCACGAGATGGGGCCGCACCACCGGCGAGGGCACGCCCTTGAAATAACGCACGGGCCGGAGGCAGACGTACAGGTCCAGCACCTGGCGCAGCGTGACGTTGAGGCTGCGGAAGCCTTCGCCCACGGGTGTGGTCAGGGGACCCTTGATGGCCACCAGGTACTCGCGGATGACGTCCACGGTCTCCTGCGGCAGCAGGCTCGGCGGGCAGTCGTCGCCGTACACCGCCTCGGCCTTCTCGCCGGCGTAGACCTCCATCCAGGAGATCTTCTTCTTGCCGCCGTAGGCCTTGGCCACGGCGCCGTCCAACACCCGCTCCGCCGCCGCCCAGATGTCCACCCCGATGCCGTCACCCTCGATGAACGGAATGATGGGATTGTCGGGAACCTGCACCTTGCCGTCCGAAAGCGTAACCTTTTCGCCTTGTTCCGGCACTTTCACGTGTAGATAGTCTGCCATGGCTCTCCTCTGGTCGATTGTTCCTGACGTTGGATTCCGGTCTCGGAGGCCTGAATCCGGGCGGTGGCCTTGGATTCCGCGGTGCCACCCATCCGGGTCAGGTCATGGGGGGGTGTACGCGGGACCGGGTCCCAGCGTACCGACTTGCTAGTGATTAACGAATCTCCCGCGGTGAGTCAAGCCATACCGAGGGCATTCCAGGTAAGAGCGCTCCACAGGTGGGGGAGACGGGAAACAGGGAAACAGGTACGGCAGCGCGTTGCATTGTCCGGTAAGCTTCCGTACACTGAACGTGAGGTAACTTCGAGGAGGCGGTACCATGTTGACTTTCCGGAACCCGGCGGATGCCATCGACGAGCCAAAGACGACGCGTATGGAACAGCGCACCAAACCGCACGTAAAGGAGCAGATCCAGCAGGCGGCGGCTTTGTTGGGTGTGGACGAGACGAGCTTCGTCACCGGCGCGGCATTGGAGCGGGCCCAGGCCACCATTGCCGAGCATGAGCGGACGGTGCTTTCGGCTGATGACCGTGACGCGATCCTGGCCGCTCTCGATGCACCCCCCGAGCCCACGGACGCGTTGCGACAGGCCATGGCTCTACACCGGGCGAGGGTGGACCGTGGCGGCTGATACTTCCGCTCCACCCAGAATATCCATCGAGCCCCTCGACCCGAGAAAACATGATCGAACGAATTTCTCTTGTGGAACCGAGCGACTCGACAACTTCCTCAAACGTACGGCAAGGAAGCACCAGGCAGGAGATTTCACGCGAGTCTGGGTTGCCACGCCCAAGGGTCGGACCGACATTCTCGGCTACTGTGCGGTAAACGCGCATTCACTGGAAGGCGATGACCTTCCGGACAACCTTGCAAGGAACGCACCCCGGTTCGGCGGCATTCCCGCCATCTATCTCTCCATGATCGCGGTGGACCATCGCCAACAGGGACAAGGCTTGGGGCGCGTCCTTCTCGCCGACGCACTGAGCCGTGCGGTCGCGGCCGCCGATCAGGTGGGAGTGAAGGTGGTGGTTCTGGACGTGATCGAGGATGGGGGTCCGGAGGACACTGAGAAACGGCGCGCGTTTTACGCCAAGATGGGCTTTCAGCCGTTGCCGAGTCGGCCCCTGAGAATGTTCATCGCCATCGACACGGTCCGCCGCGGTGGGTTGTGACAACAGATGGTGGCGAGCCCTCCAAGTCAGTCGATTTGCCACGGAGCTGTGGAGATTTCTTGAGTGTGCGGGTGGACAGCGTGTCGAAGGTTTATGGCTTTCTCTGGGCGCTCCGGGACGTGCGCCTGGAAATCGGCGCCGGTGAATGGGTCGGGCTCCTCGGTCCCAACGGCGCGGGCAAGACCACGCTGCTGAAGCTGCTCGCCGCGCTCGCCTATCCCACGGCCGGAGGCGTGGAGTTGTTCGGGCAAGAACTGTCCTACGGGAACTCGCCGTTGCGCCGCTCCATCGGGTTTCTGGCCTCGGGCAATCATCTCTACGACAGCCTCACCGTGAGCGAGAACCTGCGCTTTTTCGTTTCCCTCTACCGGGACGACGCGAGCGCGGACGAGCGGGCAGCGGCGCTGACCGAGGTGGGTCTGCACGAGAAGCGGGACGAATACGTCTCGGCCCTGTCCCTGGGCATGCGCTGCCGGCTCGGCATCGCCAAGTGGCGCTTGGTGCGGCCCCGGCTGCTGCTGGTGGACGAACCGTACGGCTCGCTGGACCCGTCCGGCGTGGACGTACTCAACCGCTTCCTTGAAACCACCTGCGCGGCGGGCGGCATCGTCGTGCTCGCCACCCATGACGTGCCCCGGCTTCTCGAACGCTGCACCCGGGCGGTGATGCTTCACCGGGGACGGATCGTCTTCGACGAACCCCGGCAGGACCCGTGGGACAGCTTCCACCACGCCTTCGACGCGCTTCTGTCGCAGGACTCCGGCGGCCCCCGTTGAGCGGCGCGCTCGGACAGATCTACTGGCTCCTGTGGAAGGACCTCCTGCTGGAGGCGCGCCGCCGCGACAACCTGTTGTCGATGTTCTTTTTCGGCCTCTCGCTGCTCTTCCTCTTCTCCTTCGCCTTCGAGATCTCCAGCGAGAACGTCTCGCGCATGGCCCCCGGGCTCCTGTGGCTGGCGTTCATGTTCAGCGGCACACTGGCGCTGAACCAGCTCTTCCAGGGAGACCGCGAGAACGACTGCCTCGACGCGTTGCTGCTCGCACCTCTGGACCGGGGCGCCTATTACCTGGCCAAGGTTTTCTTCAACTTCTCCCTCATGTTTCTGCTGGAAGTCTGCATTCTACCGCTATTCGGCATCCTGTTCCGGCTGGACTTCTGGCATCTGTTGCCGAACGTGCTGCTCTACACCCTGCTGGGGACGCTGGGCTTCTCCGTGGTGGGGGTTCTGTTCGCCGCGGTGACGTTGCGGGCGCGGGCACGGGCGCTGCTGCTGCCGGTGCTGCTCTTCCCCCTGATGATTCCGGTGATCCTCGCCACCGTGCGCACGCTGCAGATCATCCTGGGTGCGGGCATGGCCGCGGAGCTGACGCCTTGGTTCCGGCTCCTGGTGGGCTTCGACCTGATCTTCATCACCGCAGGCTTTCTGCTGCTGGAATGGGTGCTGGACGGTTGAGTTCGCTTGGGGACGGTTGAGGTTGATTGGGAAGTTCGGGCGCGGGTGCTATCATGAATGAATCCTGAACGCTTCGCACCGTCATTCCCGCTCGTGCCCCCCGCATCGTCATTCCCGCGAAAGCGGGAATCCAGGGGCGGCCGTGGGGTGTTACGACCGAGCACCCCTACCCCGCCACTCCTGGATTCCCGCTTTCGCGGGAATGACGATGCGGGGGGCACGAGCGGGAATGACGATACGGGGGCAGGAGCGGGAATGAGGGTGTGAGGAGCGGGAATGTGAGGAACGGGAGTGAAGATTTGAGGAGGGGGAATCACGGGTCGCAGGGTGTCGGTGCGATTTTGTAGCGCATGACGTATTCCGGACGGCCCCGCCGTTGCGGGATCCCCCATTGATGGTCCATGGCTCGACGAATACTCGGCACGCTGGCACTGCTGCTCATCCTGACGGGTCTGTACTGGGGCTTGGTGGAGGCGCCTCCCGATGCGCGCCAGGGCGAGACCCAGCGCATCATGTACCTCCACATTCCCAGCATCCTGGTGGCCTACCTGGCGTTCTTCATCGTGTTCGTGGGGAGTTGCCTCTACCTGTGGAAAGGCGAACGCCGGGACGACAACCTGGCCCACTCGGCGGCGGAGATCGGCGTGCTGTTCACCGCTCTCACCATCGTGGAGGGCTCCATCTGGGGCAAGCCCACCTGGGGCGTGTGGTGGACCTGGGACGCGCGCCTTACGCTCACCGCCATCCTGCTGCTGATCTTCTCGGCCTACCTGCTGTTGCGCTCGCTCATCGAGGACCCCCGGCGCGGCGCGGTATCCGGCGCCATCCTGGGCATCATCGGTTTCCTCGACATCCCGCTCATCCACATGTCCGTGTACTGGTGGCGCACCCTGCACCAGCCGCCCTCCATCCTCCGCCCCGACAAGGCGCCGTGGGACAACATCGACCCGGCGATGCTGTGGCCCTTGGGGATCAATTTCCTGGCGTTTCTCGTGCTCTTCTTCTACCTGCTGTCGTTGCGCATCCATCTCGGAGAGGTGGTGGACCGGGTGCGCCGGAGCCGGCTCTACGCGGCGGACTGAGTGACGCTTCGCGGAGGTTCGAGACCATGGGACAATGGGGCTTCGTCTTTCTGGCTTACGGCATCGTGTGGGGCGCCATCCTGCTCTACGTGGTGCTGCTGAAGCGGCGCATTCGGAAGGCCGCGGCCATGGAGGAGCCACACACCGGAAGGGAGGCCCACGGCCATGAAGCGTAGGCGGTTCCTCATCGGCGGCCTGGTCATCGTCGGCGCCCTGGCCTATCTCATCTACGGGGCGATGCAGAACGCGGTGGTCTACTTCGTCACGCCGAGCGAGCTTCACGCCGAGACCGGAGCGCCGGACCGCTTCCTGCGGGTGGGCGGGATGGTGCTGCCCGGGTCGTTGGAGAAGGACCTGGGCCGGCGCACGTTCCGCTTCAGGATCTCCGACGGCCAGGAGTCCATCGCCGTGTTCTTCCAGGGAGTGCCCCCGGACCTCTTCTCGGAGGGCAAGGGCGCCGTGGTGGAGGGACGCCTCGGCAAGGACGGCATCTTCCAGGCCTCCACCGTCATGGCCAAGCACGCCGAGGAATACAGCCCGCACAAGGAAGGGGAAGATCCCTCCACGGTGCGCAGCTTCGTGCCCGCGCGGCCCACGGGCGGTCCGTGACCGCGACCCTGGGACATACCTGCGTCCTGCTCGCCTTCGCGCTGGCGCTCTGGGGCATCGCCGCTCCGGTCCTGTATGCGCGCACCGGCAACGAACGCTTCCACGCCTCCGCCCGCTACGCCATCGCCGGCCAGTTCCTTTTCGTCACCGCCGCCGCCGGGGCGCTGATCTACGCGCTGGTGGCCACCGACTTCTCCATCCGCTACGTGGCCTTCAACACCACCCGGGCGACGCCGGTCTACTACCGCGTCACCGGCCTCTGGGGCGCCCTGGAAGGCTCGCTGCTCCTGTGGGAGTGGATACTCATCATCTTCTCGGCACTGGTGGCGTGGTACTACCGCGCGCGCATGCGGGAGTTCATGCCCTGGGTGCTGATGGTCTTCTCCATCGTCTCGGCGTTCTTCCTGGCGGTCATCGCCTTCGCCTCCAACCCCTTCGAACCCCTGTCGCCGGTCCCCGCCGACGGCCGCGGCCTCAACCCGCTACTGGAAGACGCCAACATGCTGAGCCATCCGCCGCTCCTGTACACGGGGTTCGTGGGGCTCACGGTGCCGTTCGCGTTCGCCATCGCCGCGCTCATCCGCGGCCGGCTCGACCAGTCGTGGATCGTCGCCACCCGGCGCTGGACCATCACCGCGTGGTTCTTCCTCACCCTCGGCAACCTCGTGGGCGCGTGGTGGTCGTACCACGTGCTCGGCTGGGGCGGCTACTGGGCCTGGGACCCGGTGGAGAACGCCGCCTTCATGCCGTGGCTGCCGGCGACGGCGTTCCTGCACTCGGTGCAGGTGCAGGAACGCCGCGGCATGCTCAAAACCTGGAACCTGCTGTTGATCATCATGGCGTTCAGCCTGACCATCTTCGGCACCTTCCTGACGCGCTCCGGCATCCTGTCGTCCATCCACGCGTTCTCGTCCGGCCCGGTGGGGTTCTACTTCCTGGCGTTCCTCGCGTTCGTGCTGATCTCGTCGCTGGGGCTGCTGGCGTGGCGCAGCGACCGACTGCGCGGGCAGCCCGAGCTGGACTCGGTGGTGAGCCGCGAGTCGACGTTCGTCCTCAACAACGTGGTGTTCGTCTCCGCCCTTTTCACCATCTTCCTGGGCACGGTGTTCCCGCTCCTGTCCGAGGCCGTGGCCGGCGTTCAGGTGAGCGTCGGCGCGCCCTACTTCAACGCCGTCACCGCGCCCCTTTTCCTGCTGCTGGTGTTCCTCATGGGCGTTGGGCCGCTCATTGCCTGGCGCCGGGCTTCGTGGGACAACCTCAAGCGGAACTTTACCTGGCCGGTGGTGGCGTCCCTGGCCGTGGCGGCGGGGCTCTTCGCCGGCGGCATCCGCTCGTTCTTCTCGCTGCTGGGCTTCACGCTGTGCGCCTTCACGGTCTGGACCATGGTGTGCGACACGTGGCTTTCGCTGCGCGCGCGCCGGCGCCTGGCCGGCGAGGGGCCGCTCCGCGGCCTCGCCACCCTGGTGCGGCGCAACCAGCGGCGCTACGGCGGTTTCGTGGTGCACCTGGGAGTCGTGCTCGTGGTCCTGGGCATTGCCGGCTCCATGGCCTACAGCATCGAGCGGGAGGCGACCCTGAGCGCTGGCGAGAGCCTCACGGCGGGACCCTACCAAGTCTCCTTCGAGGGGTTGCAAGGGTCGCAGCAGCCGACCCACTACCGGGTGGAGGGCGCCTTCCGGGTGTCGCGCGACGGCCAGGATCTCGGGCGCCTGTCGCCCGCGCTCAAGTTCTTCCCGGTCCAGGATTCGCCCATCGGCCGGGCGGTGTTCCGCAGCACCCTCAAGGAGGACGTCTACCTGATCCTCTCGGGGTTCAGCGAGGTGGGACAGAACCGGGCGACCCTCAAGGTGCTGATCCGTCCCCTGGTGCTGTGGATCTGGCTCGGCGGCGTGGTCATGGCCCTGGGCACCCTCATGGCCATCCTGCCCATGGGTCCGGCCCGGCGGGAAGAGCCACAAGGGTCATGAGCCCGGCGGCGCGCAGACTGCTGCTCACCCTCATGGCGGTGGGCGCCCTGGTGATCCTCCTGGGTTACGGTTTCTACCGCGACCCGCGCTACATCCCCTCGCCCCTGGTGGGGAACACCGCCCCGGACTTCTCCCTGACCTTGTTCGACGGCCGGGAGGTGCGCCTGTCGGAGCTGCGCGGCAAGACCGTGATGCTGGATTTCTGGGCCTCCTGGTGCCTGCCCTGCCGGGCGGAGGCGCGGGACCTGGAGGCGGCCTGGAAGCGTCAGGGTGACGACGTGGTGTTCCTCGGCATCAACATCCAGGACAAGGAGGCGGACGCGCGACAGTTCATCGAAGAGTTCGGCATCACCTTCGCCAACGGGCAGGACCCGGACGGCAAGGTCGCGGTGGACTACGGCGTGTGGGGTATTCCCGAAGCCTTTTTCGTGAGCCCCGCCGGCAGGATCACCTACAAGCACGTGGGCGCCATCCCGCCCGCGGTGCTGGCGGCCAGGCTGGAGGACGCCCGCCACGACCGCGCCAGTGCCGAGAGCGGCCGCGGCGAGCATCAGACGATACGATGAGATTCTGTCTCTGCCTCATGAGTCTTGACACAGCCCGGAAAGCGGGAATCCAGGGGTGGAGGGGTGCGACGTACATCGCAGCAGCCCTGTCCCGCCTGGATTCCCGCCCCCGATCCGTGTCGAGGTTGAACTTTCGCGGGAATGACCGTGCCGTCATCGGCGCGCTGTTGCTCACGTTCTCGCTGTTGCTCACGTTCGCCGTTCATGCGCACGCGGACCAGGCGCTGGAGGACCGCGTGCGCGCCATCGCCTCGGAGCTGCGCTGCGTGGTGTGCCAGAACCTGTCCGTGGCCGATTCTCCGGCGGAGATGGCCGTGCAGATGCGCGGCATCGTGCGCGAGCAGCTCCAGGCCGGCAAGACGCCGGACGAGGTGCGCGCCTATTTCGTGTCCAAGTACGGCGAGTGGGTGTTGCTGGCGCCTACGGCCCAGGGCTTCAACCTGACCGTCTGGATACTCCCCTTCGTCGTCCTCCTTGCCGGTCTGGCCATGGCCGCCTGGTTCCTGCGCCGCTGGAGCCGGCGTCGCGCCCGCGAGCCGGAGGGTCACCCGGACCCGGAGATCCTGGAGCGGGTACGGGCCGCCGTCGCCGCCGGTGAGGAGACACCCGGCTCGCCCGAGAGCACGCCCTTACCCATCTACCAGGACCTTCGGGAGCTGGACTTCGACCACCAGGCCGGAAAGCTGTCGGACGCCGATTACGAAGCCCTGAAACACCGCTATGAACGGCAAGCCGTGGAACTGCTGCGGCATGCCGGTGAAGCCGCCGCGGCGATCCAGGAGCCTGATGCGCCGGAGCCGGAGATGACGCAGCCGACACTTTCCAGGTGGAGCAAGCGGTCGTGGATGATGGCCGGCGGGGCCGCCCTGCTGCTCGCGGGGGGCGTCACCCTGGGGCTTCTGTTGGGGCAGTCGGTGCGCCCGCGCACGTCTCCCGAGGACAGCATGACCGGCGATTTCCTCACGGGAACCGGTCCCGGCGGCATCGGGCAGCCCGGCGCCGGCAATCCCGCCGCCGCGCTGAAGCAAGGACAAGATGCCTTCCAGCGCAAGGACTTCAAGACCGCCATCCCGGCCTTCCGGACCGTGTTGCGCCACGACCCCGGCCACCCGGCGGCCAACGCCTACATGGGAATGATCCTGGCCCAGGCCGGGCATGTCGACGCCGCCCTGGAGGCACTGGACCGCGCCCTCGCGCGCACGCCCAACTTCCCCCTGGCCCTGTGGGCCAAGGGGATGGTGTTGTTTCAGGACGGGCGCGACCCGGCCGGCGCGCGCGCGCACCTGGAGCGGCTGGAAGCACTTCTGCCCGAGGGCGAGCAACGGAATGCCGTCCGCGATCTCATCGCGCGTATCGGTGAGCAGGCACGAGAAACGCCCGGCGCCCCCGCCGGTGCGAGTATCGCGGGCACCGTCGAGTTGGAAGCCGGACAGGCATCCGACGCGGGGGCACGGGCCGTCCTGTACATCATCGCCCGGCCCGCCGGAGCCCAGGGCGGCCCGCCCCTGGCGGTCAAGCGCATCGTCGCACCGGCCTTCCCGGTGGCCTTCTCACTGGGTCCAGGGGACGTGATGATTCAGGGAACGGCCTTCGAAGGGCCAATGAACCTGACGGCGCGCCTGGACCGCGACGGCGACCCCATGACACGGGAGCCCGGCGAACCGGCCGGCGCCTACGACGGGAACCCGGTGTCGCCCGGCGCGCGAAAAGTGGTCGTGAAGCTGCGCTGACCTCGCGGCGTCAGCCGCCGCGCGGCGCAGCACCGAGTCCGGGCTCGCGTCGGCTCACCCCTCTTCCGGAAGTCTCTGGTACTTGCCCTTGTAGAACAGCAGCGGGCGGTCGCCCGCGGCGTCGGCGTGGATGATCTCGCCCAGGTAGATGGTGTGGTCGCCGCCCTCGTAGCCCTGCGTGACGGTGCACTCGATGTACCCGATGGTCTGGTCCAGGAGCGGGATGCCGTTGGCGCTCATGTGCCAGGCGGTGTCCTGGAACTTCTCGATGCCCTTGGTGGCGAAGCGGTTGGCCAGTTGTTCCTGGTGTTCGCCCAGCAAGTTGACGGCGAACACGCCCGACTCCTCGAAGCAATCGTAGCAGTTTGCCTTCTTGTCGATGCACACCAGCACCAGCGGCGGGTTCAGGGAGAGGGAGGAGAAAGCGTTGGCGGTGATCCCCGTGGGAACTCCGGCCTTATCCTTGGTGGTTACGATGGTCACTCCGGTGGCGAAGTGCCCCAACACGTGCCGGATCTCGCGCGGGTCCATGGTGCACGGCCTAACAGACGGGGCCGAGCGTTGTCAATCACCGTGGAGGGTGCATGGGCGCCCGCGCCGGACACCGGGTGAGCCGCAAGACTCAAGGTCGGGCGAGTCAGGCAAGCGGGTGGATTCAGCCGTCGAGTTCCGGCTTCGGCAGCATCATGTAGGGGACGCTGTCGTCGTCGAGGGCTTCTCTTTGCTCGGCGGTGGCGGTGCCGTGGATGGGGCGCTCCTCGGCCTCGCCGGCGTGGATGCGGCGGGCTTCGTCCGCGAAGTGATGGCCGACGTTCTCGAAGTTGTTCTCGATGTAGTGGTGCACCCGGATCAGCGCTTCCTTGAGCTGCTCCGGCGTCGGCACGGTATCCGGCTCGCGCCGGGCGGGCAGCGCCGGCCGCTCCTCCTGTTTCGTGTGCACGGCGCATGCGTGCGGGACCTTCGTGATGGCGGTGGAAGCGCACACCGGGCAGGCGATCAGGCCCTGGGAGAGCTGTTCCTGGAAATTGTCCGGCCCCGAGAACCATCCCTCGAAACCGTGGTCGTTGTCGCAGGTGAGATCGTAGATGACCATGTCGTCAAACCGGACCGGGCCGCGTCTCCTCTCTCTCGAAGGTAAATCCGGCCCCCGGCCGTGTCAAGACAGCAGGAAATCCGTGACCACCTCGACGAACGCGTCCTGTTCCTCGATCTGCGGCTCGTGCGCCGAGTCGTGGAAGCGGTGGGTCGTGGAGCCGGGGACGATGCGTTGCAGCCGCTCGTCCCAGTCGGACTGGTTGAGGGGATCGTGGTCACAGCCGATGATGAGCAAGGGCACGGTGACGGTGGACAGTTGCTTCACGAAAGCGTCGATGGTGGAGCCGCGCTCGTATCCCGGACGCTTCAGGCGGGCCGCGGACAGGGCCTCCCAGGCGCCCGGCGCGATGGAATCGTTGTAGCGGGACTCGACACATTCCGGGGTGAGCCACTTCTCGTCGTGGAACAGCAGCTTCAGGAGCTTGCGCATGTTCTCCGGGCTCGGAGTGTAGTCCTCCAGGTCGGCCTGGAAGTCGCTCTTGAACACTCCGGCGTTGCCGCAGATGGTCACCATCTTCTTCATCCTGAGGGGCGAAGGTTTCCGCACCGAGCTTCTCAGCAGCGTGCCGCCGCCGGCGGAGTTGCCCACGAAGAACGCTTCGCCGACGCCCACCACCTCCAGCCACTGGGAGAGGTGGGTCAGGCGGAACCCCGAGGGGTCGGAGAAGCTGTAGATCTTGGCGGTGCGGCCGTAGCCCAGCATGTCCGGAGCGAGCACGTGGAAGCTCCGCCCGAGCTTCGCCATGGCCGTGCCCCAGGTGGCCTCCGCCGACGCGCCGTACTCGCCGCCGTGAAGGAGCACGAGGTCGCGCCCCTCCCCCGCTTCCAGGTAGTGGGTCTCGATGCCGCCGACCCGAAGCGTACGATGCAGACAGTCCGTGCTCATGTTCCGTCCTGCACGCGACCCGGTCCTCCTACCCGGCCTGGGCCGCTAGGCCGTAGGCCGTAGGCCGTCGTTCCTACCGTGATGACACTATCGCGCGACACAACAACAGCGGTAACAATAAAACATTATCGCGCCCAACTCGCCCACGTCGAGAGAGTACCTAGTACCTTGCGGGATGTACATCCAGTCTCCCACCCCAAGTTCTTGGTCGCCGAGCTTGACGGATCCGCCGACAATCAGGCGTAGTCCATCGCCCTCGGTGTGGCTATGTTCTTCGATCGCTGTTCCTGGTTGAGCGACGGAGATAAAAAATTGCGCTCCTACACCCTCCCAGTAGACGGGCAACTGCCACTTGGAGACACCCTCGGGTGTCTTGGATAGTTTTAGGCGGTCGCGCAATTGGACCGAACTTGCATCTCTGGAGGTAATCACAGATTGACCGGCTGACTTGTCGCCCAGGAGCTCGACTTCGCGCTGTATGCGTTCAATACCTTCTTCGAAACTGATAAAGTCAAATCACTGCTGTCCCACAAATTTTAAGCGAATCGGAGGGGGATTTGAGGGGGTGGGCTGGGCGGGGCTGTGGCAGGAGCAGACCGAGGAGTGGTCGGCGCTCGAAGAGGTTGAGTTGGAGGAGGCGGAGGATCTGATAGAAGGAGAGGGACAAGCGATTGAGGAACTTGATGTAGGCGACGAGGAGGTAAACACACAGGGCGATCCAGAGTTGCGTGAGGACGGCATTGCGGGAGGTACCGAGGAAACT
>JAJEAI010000102.1 GCA_022824205.1 Candidatus Binatia bacterium | reverse complement strand
GTCATTCCCGCGAAAGCGGGAATCCAGGTGGGGTGGAGCGGGGAAACGCCGCAGTGCCCCGCCACCGCCCCTGGATTCCCGCTTTCGCGGGAATGACGATTCTGGGGTTGTTGCCTCTCTTGAATGGGGTTTGATACGGCCTGCTTCGCGGGAATGACGATTCAGGGGGTTGGTGCGATTTCCGGGGCGTTGGCACCATTCTCATCCGAGTGGAGTCTTGACACAGCTACCTCGTGGGAATGCTGAATGTGGCGTGTCGTAGCCATTCCGCTACCGTCCGTGGGCTCGCGCCTGGTCCCAAGCCTGGCAGAGCCGTGCGAAGTTCTCGGCCATGCGTGTGACCGCTTCCGCATCATCCATGCGGCCCGCCAGCCATGCGCGCGCCACCTCCCCGAAGATCGTGCGCCCTACGGCGAACCCTTTCACCATGGCGTGCCGGGCCGCCGCCCGGAAGCTTGCCTGCAAGTCTTCGAAGGGCGCGTCCAGCCCCAGCACCACGATGCCGCGGCAGTGCGGGTCGTTGGCCTCGATGGCGGCGCATGCATTATGCCAGGCCGCGTCCGAAGTCATGGGCTCCAGCTTCCACCAGTCAGGGAATACGCCGACCCTGTAGAACCGTTCGATGACCGCCGCCGTGGTCCCCTCGTCCACGGGTCCATACTTCGACGGGATGATCTCCAGCAGGAAGTCCAGCGCGTTGGCGCGGGCGGCCTCGGCCAGCCGTTTGACCGTGGCCTCCTGGTCGGCGCGCAGCTCCGCCGGGTCGTCCGGGCCGTAGAAACAGAGCGCCTTCACCACGTGCTCGGCGGGCCATTCCGCCAGCGCCGAGCCGAAGTCGTCGCCGATCTCCAGCCGCACGGGACGCGACCCGGGCCGCTCCACCGGGCGCCCGATCCACAGGCCGGTGCCCGCCGCCGCGTAGAGCGCGTCGCGGCCCAGGCGGTTGTCGCACAGGATGCCGTACCCGCCACGGCCGTCGGCGACCCGGAGCGCCGCCTCCAGGCACAGGCGCTTGAACGCACCGATGCGCTCGGCTCCGTTGCCAACGCACTCCGCTCCAGCGTCAACGCGCTCCGCTCCGGCGCCAACGCGATGTAATCCGCCGCCGTGTTCCGTGCCGGCGCCCACGCGATGCACTCCGCCGCCATCTTCCGTCCCGGCGTCGACACGTTCCGCTCCACCGCCGTGTTCCGTGCCGGCGTTGCCATGACTCGGCGCAGTCGCCACGCGGCCCGCCCCGCCGCCGTGCCCTCCTCCGGCGGCGTGATCCCGCACCATGTCCTCGAACTGCGCGCGATGATCAAAGGCGAACACGCGCATGTCGGGCCACGCTTTGGAGCGGTTCGTGGCCCAGTGGATCTGTTCCAGGCGCCCGTCGTGGCGCACCGCCGGCGTGGCCGGGCCGTTCTCCAAAAAGTCGCGCAGCTCCACCTCGCTGGGATACGCCGGCGTGCAGCCATGACGCGACACCGCCAGTGCCCCGCAGGCATTGGCGATGCGCAGGGTCCCGGCCCAGTCCTCCCCGGTGAGCCAGCCCTTGAGGAGGCCGGCCATGAAGCCGTCGCCCGCGCCCAGCACGTTGAACACCTCTACCGCGAATGCCTCTCCGCTCACGCCATCGTCGAAGGCCGCGGGGATCGGTCCCTCGAATGCGGTGGCGCCCCCGGCCCCACGCTTGCACACCAACGTCGCCGCCGACACCTCGCGCACCCGGGCCAGCGCCGCCATGGTGTCCGCCGCGCCGCCGGCGATGTGGAATTCCTCTTCCGTTCCCACGATCACGTCGAACCGCCTCAGGGTGCTCTGCAGCTTGACGGTGACGGCGGCCGATTCGATGAACCGGTTCTCGCCGTCGCCGTGCCCGGACAGGCCCCACAGGTTGGGCCGGTAGTCGAGGTCGAGTGCGGTCCTGGCCCCCGATGCCCGCGCCAGATCCAGCGCCCGCAGCGTCGCGGCTTCGGTCCGGGGATGGGACAGGTGGGTGCCGGAGGCGAGCACGCAGCGCGCCTCGGCGATGAAGTCCGGGTCGATGTCGTCCGGCGAGAGCGCCATGTCGGCGCAGTTCTCGCGATAGAAGATCAACGGGAAGCGTTCCTGGTCGCGGATGCCCAGCAGCACCAGCGCGGTGAGGCGCTCCGGGTCGGTGAGGACGCCGCGCACGTCCACGCCCTCCGCGCGCAACTGCTCACGGATGAACCGGCCCATGTGCTCGTCGCCGACACGGGTGATGACCGCGGACCGCAGTCCCAGCCGCGCGGCGCCGGCGGCGGTGTTGGTGGGCGAGCCGCCGATGTACTTGCGGAACGAGCGCATGTCCTCCAGGCGCCCGCCGACCTGGGCGCCGTAGAGGTCCACCGACGACCGCCCGATGGCGATGACGTCCAGTGTCCGGTTCACGCGCTCGTCCGCCTCATGGGATGGTCCGCTTCAGACGGTGCCGCCCAGCGAGCCCTCGAGTTGCGCCAGTTCCTGGCCGCCGGCCATCATGTCCTGAAGCTCGTCGGCCTTGATCTCCCCGCGCATGGCCGTCCCCAGGGTGGTGCCCCGGTTCAGCACGGTGTAGCGGTCGCCCACCGCCATGGCGTGGCGCACGTTGTGGGTGATGAACACCACGCCGATGCCGGCCTTGCGCACGCGGTCGATGGTGGCCAGCACGTTGGAGGTCTGGCGTACCCCCAGCGCGGACGTGGGCTCGTCCAGGATCAGGATCTTGGCGCCGAAGTATACGGCCCGGGCGATGGCCACGGTCTGGCGTTCGCCGCCGGACAGGGTCCCCACAGCTTGGTTGGGCTCGCGCAGGCGAATGCCCATGTCGGCCATCTGGGTCATGGTGACTTCGTTCGCATGCCTGAAGTCGATGAACTTGAACGGCCCCCAGCCCTTGGTGGGCTCGCGCCCCATCCAGAAGTTGCGCGTCACCGACATGAGCGGGATCATCGCCAGGTCCTGGTACACGGTGGCGATGCCCGCCATCATGGCGTCGCGCGGGCTCTCGAAGGTCACCGGCTGGCCGCCCATGTAGATCTGCCCGCTGGTGGGCTTGTGCACCCCGGCCATGGTCTTGATGAACGTGGACTTGCCGGCGCCGTTGTCCCCGAGCAGGCAGTGGCATTCGCCCGCGTGCACCGCCACCGACACGCCCGCCAGCGCGATGACCGCGCCGAAGTGCTTCTCGATTTCCCGGAGCTCGATCAGCGAGGCGTCGTCCGTGTGGACGTCGCGCATTTCAACGAGTGGTTCGCTCATCATCGTTCTCCCGTGATCATGCGGCGGATGTAGGTGTTGAGGATCACCGCCAACAACAGGATGAGCCCGAGGAAGACGCGGAACAGGCTGCTCTCCACGCCGGTGAAGAACAGGCCCTGCTGCACCACGCCGAAGATCAACGCTCCCAGGGCGGCGCCCACCACCGAGCCATATCCGCCCGTCAGCAGCGCGCCGCCGATGACCACGCAGATGATGGCCTCGAATTCCTTCAACAGGCCGCGGTCGGCGGCGGCCGAGCCGAACTCCATCACCTGACAGGTCGCGAACACCGTGGCGCAGAACGCCGTGAGCATGAACATCAGGATCTTCACCCGGTCCACCGGCACGCCGGTGTAGCGTGCCGCCTGGGCGTCGCCGCCCGAAGCGTAGATCCAGTTGCCGAACCTGGTGCGGGTCAGCACCCAGTGCCCTGCGATGACCAGCACGATGGCCCAGACCATCAGCATGGGAATGCCGTCGACGATGGGCTCCCCCGCCCGCCGGCCGCGGGTGAAGGTGTCGATCATCCCCATGTCCGCGAGCCACACGAACAGGCCGTTGAAGATCTTGCCGCCGAAGAGCGGCGCCAGCCAGTCGCCCTCGGCGGCTTCCTTGACGCCGCCGATGATGGTCTTGCGGGTGGTGGCGATGGACAGGAAGATCGTCAGCCCGCGCAGGATGTAGAGAAACGCCAGCGTGACGATGAAGCTCGGCAGGCCGGTCTTGATCACCAGCCAGCCGTTGAGCGCGCCCAGCGCGACGGCGATGGCGAAGGCCAGGCTGATGCCGAGCCATACCGGCCAGCCCCACTGCACCGAGACGATGGCGATGACGATGCCCGCGAACCCAATCATCGAGCCCACCGACAGGTCGAACTCGCCGGAGATCATCAGCAGGCACGCGCCCACGGCGATGATGGCGAACTGGGCCGAGACGATGCCCCAGTTCATCGCCCCTTCGGCGCTGAACATGCCGGTGTCGGCGGCTACCAGCAGAAAGAAGACAAAGACGAGGACGGTGCCGCAGATGGCGCCCAACTCGGGCCGTATCATCGCGCGGCGTAACGACGACATCTCCTTCAACCGTTCGTCGGCCATGACCCATCCTCCGTGGCCTCCGGGCGGAAGCGTCCGTCGCAGGCCACTCGTCTCAACCGATCAACGTGTGGCATGGCGGGGGCAGCGCGCCGCCGCCCGCGCCATGCCGTGCTCCGGAGGATGTTCCGACGCTCAGCGGAACTCGCCGGCGTATTTCTCGACCAGGCCGATGTTCTTCTTGGTGACGAACCCCGGACCCGAGTTCATGTGTCCCGACGGCAGCACGCCGTAGCGCGCCAGGTTCGTGAGGATGACCACGGGCATGTAGCCCTGGAGGTAGGGCTGCTGGTCGATGGCGAACGCGATGGTGCCGTCCTTGACGCCTTTGGCGATTTCGTCCGAGAGGTCGAAGGTGGCGAAGTGGACCTCGCCCTCGAGCCCCATCTCCCGCAGCGCCGCCAAGGTGGGGTGCGCCGAGGTCGGCCCCAGGGTCAGGATGCCGTTGGCGTCCTGGTTGCTGTTGAGATACGCCTTCACCTTGTTCTTGATCTCGGCCGGGTCTTGGCCGCTGTCGATCATCTGGCGGCCGAGCTTCACGCCCAGGGCGTCGGCATAGCCCTGGCAGCGCTCCACCGAGGCGGGGTTGGTGATGTAGTGGTTGACGCACAGAAACTTCTTTACGCCCGCCTTCTTGCCCTGCTTGCCGGCGCCGAACCCGGCGTCGTACTCCGGCTGCCCCACGTGCAACAGGGCGCCCAACTCCTCGGATTGCTTCTTGGTTCCCGAATTGATGGTGATGACCGGGATGCCCTTGTCCACCGCGTCCGTGATGGGTCCCTTGAGCACGTCGAAGTCGGCGATGGTGACGATGATGCCGGCCGGATTGGCCGCCGACGCCTGCTCGACGATGCGGGCCATGTCGGCGAGGTCGCCGGTGGGCGGGTTGCGGTAGTCCACGGTCACGCCCATCTGTTCGCCCGCCACCTTGATGGCGTTCTTGATGGTGTTCCACCAGCTATCGCTGTCTGGCGCGTGGCTGATCAGGACGAACTTCTCTCCCGCCGCGGTGGCCGAATCGGGGACCGTCGCCAAGCCAAGGGCCATCAACGTGGCGGCAACAAACAACAATAGCCTCGATCTCATGATTTCCTCCTTTCTCGCCGTGCGCCAGGACTCGAGTAGCGGCGCCGGCGAGTTGCCCTGGTTCGGGGGCAAATTTTTCGGACACCGAATATAGACGGAATCTTCAACATTGAAAACAGTAATGCGAGTTCACGACTCCCGGTGCCCCCCTTCCCTCAAAACCGTCATTCCCACGAAACGGGCTGTGTCAAGACTCCGCTCGGATGAGAGTTGGCACCAACGCCCCGAGTCGTCATTGATATGAAAACAAAAACTTGTTCAATGCTTTCTGGTAGTTACGGAATCCCGCTACACCCCATTTCGTCATTCCCGCGGAAGCGGGAATCCAGGCGGGGTGGGGCCGGGCAATGAGGCCGCCACACCCCCCACCCCTGGATTCCCGCTTCCGCGGGAATGACACATTGGGGGCCGGCGCCCCATTTTCATCCCCCTTTGTCTCGGCTGTAAGCCGACATCGGTGATTCCCTCGAAAGCTTGCCCTCGACCCCGATCGGGGGCGGGAATCCAGGGGTGTAGACGGAGGTACAGGGATCATCGATTTACCGGGCCACCGCCATCAGCCGGTCGACGTCGATCGC
>JAJEAI010000012.1 GCA_022824205.1 Candidatus Binatia bacterium | reverse complement strand
ACCACTCCTCGGTCTGCTCCTGCCACAGCCCCCGCCCAGCCCGCCCCCTCAAATCCCCCTCCGATTCGCTTAAAATTTGTGGGACAGCAGTGGAGAACCATATACTGGTTGAGTTCAAAGATTTGGCACACGTCTCGCCAGCCGACAATTACCCCCAACAAGTCGAGCCCGCGCTGGCTGCCTAGTACTTTAGGTGGCTACGCGGCTCATCAAGCTGGGCGTCATCTGGGGCATGTTGGACGTTTGTGCTCCCGGTTACGCCCGCCGCAAGACGAAACACTACCACCTTGTGACTTATGGCGAAAAGACGGCAAGGATACCGATTGGACGCTCCCCCACGCTCATCACTTGAGCCCGCGTGCCAAAAAATCCCGCTCCACGGTCAACTCCCCGATCTTCGCGTGCAGATCCCGGATCTCCGCCTCGTGTTCCCCTCGCCCTCGCTCCGCCCCCTTCGTGAACACTTCCTTCATCCCCGCCACCGCCCGCTGCTTCCACGTGCTCACCTGGTTCGGATGAACCTTGTGCCGGGTCGCGATCTCCTGGATCGTTCTGTCCCCCCTCAGCGCTTCCAGCGCCACCTTCGCCTTGAAGTCCCCGCTGAACCGTCGCCTCGTACTCATCGCGTATCCCTCCTTCGTCGGTGGAATACACCTTAGCAACCTGTCCGATTTTCTGGGACCACCTCAGATAGGGTACGCATCTGGCGACGCTCGAGTTCATTGACTTTGAGGGTCCGCGAGCGTTAGGCAGCACGGATCATGGCGCCGAACATGAGCTTGAAGACGGCCGTTTCGCCGAAGGCGTCGGCGTTCCTCCACAAACAGCCGCTCCAGGAGGTTGGAGGTACGGATGGCACGGCGATGTGTGATGCGCATTCTGAGGTGCGCGATGCAGGCGTCGAAGTGATCCATGAAACAGGCGGCGGGACAGTTCGGTCTAGTAGTCGGCCACCACACCCGCGGCGAGTTCGCGTGGGATGGTGTGGGAGGGGGTTGGTAGGCGGCTGAGACCTGGGCTTTGAACTCCAGCCACAGATCTTCGGGGGTTTTGGCGACCAGTTTTCCTCAAGCGGTGTGCGAAGCAGCGCTGACGCGCCGATCGTGGGACGCGATCTCGATGGCGTTGATGATGCGCGGCGCGCGGTCCGAGACCACCAGTAGGGATCGCCGAGGCCACGCCGACGCATGTCTTGGAAGAAGGCGCTCACCGTCTCCGCGTCCTCCTTGGAGCCGGCCATCAGATGCAGCAGCACCTTGGCGCTGCTCGCTGTGAAGCCCCACGCCGCCAGCACCGGCTCTCGCTTCTGCCCAGGGCGGATTCGCTCGGCTATGCCGTCGACGAACAGATAGACGATGTAGTGCTCCGAGAGGTCGCGGCTGGCAACTTCCTGGTAGTCTGCTCATAGCCGCTCGTCGATCTCCGGGACGGCTGTACGGTACAGCAACGACCGCCCGCTCTCGTCTCTGAAGGCGTCTTCGATGTCGCGCACCGAAAGACCCCGCGCCAGAAGTTCCACCGCCAAGTCCTCAAACGCCTGGGTGCCCCCCGTCAGCGTATCCCAGATCTCGAAGTGGAACGGATCCCCGCCCCGGTGATCTGCGGGTCCGAGTAGTCCACCACTCCTTCCACCGTCTTCAGCCGCGCCGGCTGAACCCCGTTGCGCCGGCCTGGCCCCGCTGTCGCCCCGTGCTCGTAGTAGTCCCGTCCCCAGCGCATCGCGGCTCTCCTCCTCCAACGCCTCCTCTATGATCAGACGCGTCGCCGACTTGACCAGTTCCCCCGCCCGTCCGCACACGACAGCCTTCTGGGGCGAGACTACTACGAGTACGGGGGCGACGCCCTCCGGTTGGTTCCGCTCCAGGGGTAAGCGGTGGACGGAGGGAACATAGCGGCCGGGGGGCCCCAGATGGCCGGGCACGTGACAGCACCTTATCTCGTACACGAGGAGGTGAGCCCCGGCGCGGTGTTCCGTTTCTGCAACGGGTGGTAAGCTGCGGAACGCCCAGAGATGGCGTTCAGCGTCGCGGCAGCAGTAGAGGTGACCGCGGTACTCCTGCTCCTTGAAAGTTCAGATACCGCTCGAAGCGAAACGTCTTGTGCGGCTGTTCAGTGGCCGCTGCCGCTTCCGGGTACCGTATCGCCAGAATCATCGTCACCTGCGGTCTTTCGCCAAACTACTGATATGGCGTCCTATGACTTGGCTACTGCCCGGCCTGAGCCTGTCGAAGAATCAAGGATGAACGGGATGGGGTGGTGCTACGATCCTGACCGATTGGGCGGGCAGACGGTCTTCGAACAAGATCAGGTTATCGCGCCACGGATTGCGAGCAGACGGCGCGATCAGGCCGATGGGATCGTCCGTGCGGCCGTAGATCGCATTCGCGAGTTCCTGAGTGGGCGCGATGGTACGGGCGCGAGGTACGCCGCGCGGGTACGTGTACCAATCCCCGGTCATCTCCTGGATCGTGGTGTCGATCACTGGAAGTTGTTGCTCGCTGGCATCTACGACGTTGGGGCCGCCACCGAGCGTGATTCGGTACGCGATAACGACATAGTGCTGGCCGGGCGCCGGAACGGCGGGGTGGAAGAACGAACCGAGAAGCGCGCGAGCTTCAAAACGTGCGACTTGGGCAGTGGGGGCAAAGTATAGAATCCGTCGAGAGCCGTCATTGAATCTGGTCCTCCCTGTGCTCGCCTGCGGCGGGAGATGTCCGAGCCGATGGGAGACACAGCGATACCAATTCGGCTGTGGGAGGGTTATTTTGGGCAGCCTGGCTACGGGGACCGTGGTCATGAAAACGCGCCTTCTTCGACGGCGCGAAGCGCTGTGTCCAGCATTTCGAGATCGCAGTCCTGACCACTGAGGAGCATCTCGTCGGGTGTTCTACCGTTGAAAGCCGGATTGGGAGTACTCAACCACTCGTCTTCCGTCGCCAATCCGATCGGCTCTTCTTCTCGAGCGGCCCCTTGCTGGAGTTGTTGGAGCTGGTCGTTTGAAGGTTGAATCCAGAACTCGGGGGGCGGGGGAGCTTCCATTGGGACATCGTCAGGCGAAAAGAGACGATGGATTCGCTTGCGCAATTGCTTCTCTGTCGGTGTCATGGGGCGCCTCGCATGCTCGGGTCAGGCCTGAAGTCTGGCGTCAACCCTGCTTGGTTGGGGGTGTGGTGGCTTCATTGTACGGGCCATTTTGAAATTCCTACATGGCGGGGTTGGAATGTCAACACAATATGCGATCTCCATATTCTTCGCCCCTACACAATCCTCTTGACGTTACCGGCGCGGGGCATGGTCTCGCGTCAATTCGTTGACCTCGTTTCAAGGGCGTGTTACCGATTTCTTGATCCTTTGGTTGGAACTTGATCGAGGCGGCAGGACGATGATCATCGACGGCAAGGCGGTGGCGCAACAGGTGCGTGACGAGGTGCGGTTGGCCGCCCGGCGGCTCAGGAAAGACCATGGCGTCGTGCCCGGCCTGGCCGTGGTGCTGGTGGGAGACGACCCGGCGTCGCGGGTGTACGTGCGCAACAAGGAGAAGGCGTGCGCGGAGGTGGGCATCCGCTCGGTGGAGCATCTGCTGCCGGCGTCGGTGCCGGAGCATGAGCTGCTGGACCTGATCGCCCGTCTCAACGGCGATCCGGCCATTCACGGTATCCTGGTGCAATTGCCGCTGCCGGAACACATCGCGAGCGCGCGCATTCTCGAGGCCGTGTCGCCGGACAAGGACGTGGACGGGTTTCACCCGGTGAACCAGGGGCTGCTGCTTTCCGGCGGCGAAGGCTTCAGGCCGTGCACGCCCCTGGGGGTCATGCGGATGTTGGACTCCGTGGGGTGCGCGCTCAAGGGCAGGAACGCGGTGGTGGTGGGGCGCAGCAACATCGTCGGCAAGCCCGTGGCGTTGATGCTGCTGGAGCGGCACGCCACGGTCACGCTTTGTCATTCGCGCACGGCGGACCTCGCGGGCGAGGTGGGCCGGGCGGAGGTGGTGGTGGCGGCGGTGGGCAAGGCTCATGCCATCCGCGGCGAGTGGATCCGACCCGGCGCCGTGGTCATCGACGTGGGCATCAACCGGCTGCCGACCGGCAAGCTCGCGGGCGACGTCGAGTTCGTGGCCGCGCGGGAGCGAGCGTCGTGGATCTCGCCCGTACCCGGCGGCGTCGGCCCCATGACCATCTGCATGCTCCTGTCCAACACGCTCCTGTCGGCGCGGCGTTCCGTGGCGTAGAAGGCGGCGGCGACCCTGCCGCGATGGTGCCGCCGGCTGGCGTGACGCAGCGCGCTGGCCGACGGAATAATGGACCGGCGAATCATCGCAGGAAGTTGCGGGACACGACAGGGTCCGCGACCATGGCAAAAAAGGCTCACGGCGGAGAACTCCGAAGGACGCCGCTGCACCAGCGGCACAACGCGCTGGGCGCGCGCATGGTGGACTTCGCGGGCTGGGAGATGCCCGTCCAGTATCGGGGCATCCAGGCCGAGCACGCGGCGGTGCGCTCCGGGGCCGGCCTCTTCGACGTGAGCCACATGGGAGAGTTGGAGGTGACGGGCGCCGGCGCTGCGCGGTTCTGCCAGCGGCTCACCTCCAACGACGTCACGCGCCTGCGGCCGTCACAGGCGCAGTACACGCTGTTGCTGAACGAGCGCGCGGGCGTCATCGACGACTTGGTGATCTTCCGTCTGGAGGAGGCGCGTTATCTGCTGTGCGTGAACGCCTCGCGCGCGGACGTGGACTTCAAGTGGCTGCTGGATCACGCGGGCGACGACGTGACCGTGGGAAACGTCAGCGACGCCTATGCGTTGCTGGCGCTTCAGGGGCCGGCCGCCGCGGGAGTCCTGCAACCGTTGACCGCGGCGGAGCTTTCGGCGCTCAAGCCGTTCCACTTCGTGAACGGGGACGTGAACGGAATTTGCTGCATCATTTCACGCACCGGGTACACGGGAGAGGACGGTTTCGAGCTCTACTGCGCCGCGGGCGATGGCGGCACGCTGTGGGATGCCCTCACGGCGGCCGGCGACGTGGAGCCGGCCGGCCTGGGCGCGCGCGATACGCTCCGTCTGGAGAAGGGCTACTCGCTCTACGGACACGAGCTCGACGAGAACACGACGCCATTGGAAGCCGGCCTCGGCTGGGTCGCCAAGCTCGACAAGGGCCCGTTCGTCGGCTCCGAAGCGTTGGCGCGGAAGGAGCCGCTCACGCGGCGCCTGGTTGGGCTGATAATGGAAGAGGCGGGCATCGCCCGCCATGGCTATCCGATATGGCGCGAAGGGCGCGCAGTGGGACACGTCACCAGCGGCACCCTGTCGCCGACCCTGGGCAAGGCCATCGCGCTGGGTTACGTTGTGCCTGAAGCGGCGGCTCCGGACACCGAGGTGGAGGTGGAAATCCGCCGCAGGCGGGTGCGCGCCCGCATCGTCCGCGTGCCGTTCGTCCGCTAGCGCATCGGCCGGCCGCGAAGGAGGAATCGATGGAGTACCCCAAGGGTATGCGGTATTCGAGGGAGCACGAGTGGGTGCTGGTGGAGGACGAGGCCGGCGCCGTCATCGGCATATCCGATTTCGCCCAGAACGAGTTGGGAGACGTGGTGTACGTGGAGGCGCCGGCAATCGGGGAGACCATCAGCAAGGACGACCCGTTCGGCGCGGTGGAGTCCGTGAAGGCGGTGTCGGACCTGTACGCGCCCGTGAGCGGCACCGTGGTCGAGGTCAACGATGCGCTGGCGGACACGCCGGAGCTTGTCAACGAGGACCCCTACGGCGAGGGGTGGATCATCAAGGTGACCATGTCGGACGTGAGCGAGCTCGAGGACCTCATGACCCATGAGGAGTACAAGGAGTACTGCGAGGGGCAGCCGGATGACGACGACGGCGGCGCTTGACGCACCGCGCTGGAGGAGACCGCCGTGGACCAGACAGATCACAGGAGTTCTTTTCGGGAGCTGTTTTCGTCACGGCACATCGGCCCCGGGACGGCGGAAGTGCGGGAGATGCTCGGCGTTCTGGGCCTCGATTCCCTCGAAGAGTTGGTACGGCGGGCCGTGCCCGAGAACATTCGCTCCCCGGACACGCTGGACCTGCCCGAGCCCCTGACCGAAGAGCAGCTTCTGCGCGCGGTGCGCGCCCTCGCCGCCGGCAACCGGCCCGCCCGCTCCTGCCTCGGGATGGGCTACTACGACTGTCACACACCCGCCGTCATCCTCCGCAACATTCTCGAGAATCCGGGCTGGTACACCGCCTACACGCCCTACCAGCCGGAGATTTCCCAAGGGCGCCTGGAGGCGCTGCTGAACTTCCAGACCATGGTCACCGACCTCACGGGCATGGACATCGCCAATGCCTCCATGCTTGACGAGGGAACGGCGGCGGCGGAGGCCGTGTTCCTGGCGTTGAACGCCGAGACGCAGGGCCATGCGCGGAGCATCGCTCCGCGCTCGAAGCTCTTCGTGTGCGAGGACGTCTTCCCCCAGACCCTGGAGGTGGTGGGCACCCGCGCGCACCCCATCGGGGTGGATATGGTGACCGGTGCCGCCGGCGCCGATCTTCCGGCGGACGCGTTCGCCGCCCTCATCCAGTATCCCGCGGCGAGCGGCGCCATCCCCGACCTCGACGGGTTCCTGCGCCGGTGCCGCGCGGGCGGACAGGTGGGCATCGTTGCCACCGACCTCCTGAGCCTTTGCCTGCTGAAGCCTCCGGGGGAAATGGGCGCGGACGTGGTGGTGGGCAGCGCACAGCGTTTCGGCGTGCCCATGGGCTTTGGCGGTCCCCATGCCGGTTTCCTCGCCACCCGCGAGCGATACAAGCGCATGATGCCGGGGCGGCTGGTGGGGGTGTCCCGGGACGCCCACGGCGAACGCGCCCTGCGGCTGGCGCTGCAGACCCGCGAGCAGCACATCCGGCGCGAAAAGGCCACCAGCAACATCTGCACCGCGCAGGTGCTGCTGGCCGTCATGGCGTCCATGTACGCCGTGTACCACGGCCCCGCGGGTCTCAGGAACATCGCCGAGCGGGTCCACCGGCACACGTGCTTTCTGGCCCAACGGCTCCGGGCCGCCGGCTTCTCTCTGGCCGCCGACAGCTTCTTCGACACGTTGCGCATCGATGCCGGCCCGGAGCGCGCCGGTGCGATCCAGCAGGCCGCGGCGGAGCGGGGCATCAACCTCGGACGGCCGTCCGAGGGACAGTTGCACGTGTCTCTGGACGAGACCACCGCCGTGGAGCACGTCGGTGGGCTGCTGGAGGCGTTCGGCGCACCACCGGCGGATGAAGACCTGGCGGCGGCCGTCGCGCGGGAAGCGCGCGTGCACCTGCCCGACGCGTGCGTGCGCCGGAGCGGTTACCTGGAAGCCGACGCGTTCAACCGGCACCATTCCGAGACCCGGATGCTGCGCTACATGGCGGAGCTGCAGGCCAAGGACCTGAGCCTGGCCCAGTCCATGATCCCCTTGGGCTCGTGCACCATGAAGCTCAACGCCACCACGGAGATGATTCCCGTGACCTGGCCCGAGTTCGCCCGCATGCATCCCTTCGCGCCCGCGGACCAGACACGGGGCTACCGGCGCCTCATCACCCAACTCGAGGAATGGCTCGCGGCCATCACGGGATTCGCGGCAGTGTCGGTCCAGCCCAACGCCGGCTCCCAGGGAGAGTACTCGGGTTTGTTGGTGATCCGGAAACACCACGCCGCCAACGGCGTGGAGGGGCGTGACGTCTGCCTCATCCCCAGCTCCGCCCACGGCACCAACCCCGCCAGCGCGGTGCTGGCGGGCATGCGCGTGGTGGTGGTGGACTGCGACGAGGACGGCAACGTCGACCTGGACGACCTGCGCGCCAAGGCCCACCGCTTCAGCGGCGAGCTTGGTGCCCTGATGGTCACGTATCCGTCCACCCACGGTGTCTTCGAGGAGGGGATCACCGAGATCTGCCGCATCGTCCACGAGCACGGTGGACAGGTGTACCTCGACGGCGCCAACCTGAACGCGCTGGTGGGGCTGTGCCGGCCCGGGCGCATCGGCCCGGACGTCTGCCACCTGAACCTGCACAAGACCTTCTGCATCCCTCATGGCGGCGGCGGGCCGGGAGTCGGCCCGCTGGCCGTGGCGGAGCACCTCAAGGGGTATCTCCCGTCCCACGGAGTCGTGCCAGAGTGCGGTCCGGACGGCGGCATCACCGCGGTGTCGTCGGCTCCCTGGGGCAGCGCCGGCATCCTGCCGATCTCCTGGGCGTACATCGCCATGATGGGCGCCGCCGGCCTGACCCGCGCCACCCAGGTGGCGGTGCTCAACGCCAATTACGTCGCGCACCGGCTGTCGTCGGGTTACCCCATCCTGTACCGCGGCAAGAACGGCATGGTGGCCCACGAGTGCATCGTCGACGTGCGCCCGTTCAAGGCGTCGGCCGACGTCACGGTGGAAGACGTGGCCAAGCGGCTCATGGACTACGGCTTCCACGCGCCCACCATGTCCTGGCCCGTGGCGGGGACGCTGATGATCGAGCCCACCGAGAGCGAGTCGCGCGAGGAGCTGGACCGTTTCTGCGACGCCATGCTGGCCATCCGCGAGGAGATCCGCGACATCGAGACCGGCGCCGCGGACGCGCGGGACAACGTGCTCAAGAACGCGCCTCACAGCGCCTCGCACCTGCTCTCGGACGACTGGCCGCACCCTTACTCCCGGGACAAGGCGGCGTTTCCGCTGGAGTGGGTGCGGCAGCGCAAGTTCTGGGTTCCGGTGGGACGAGTGGACAACGCCTACGGCGACCGCAACCTCGTGTGCACCTGCGCGCCCGTGGCCGCCTACGCGTAGCGTGGCTGTCAATCGCGCGGCAATTGGGCTAGAGTGGCATCATGTTTGGCTTGGGTATATGGGAACTGCTGATCATCCTGGTGATCATCCTCGTGCTCTTCAGCCGCAGGCTGCCGGAGCTCGGCCAGGGTCTCGGCAAGGGCATCAAGAGCTTCCGCAAGTCGCTCCACGAGCCGGACGAGATCGACGTCACCGCCGCCGAGAAGGGCGAAGGCGACGGGTCCAAGAAAGACTGAAGGCGGCTCAGGCGGCGCCGTCGGCCGCGAGCACCCGGCAACTGAACGATGCCACCGCCTCCTTGGGCTTGGGAAAGACGATCGTGAAGTCCGCCGAGCCGTTGGGCGGAATGTGGTAGGCGCTCTGCGGCCTGAGGCTTTGCAGCAGCGAGATCTCGCGCAGGCTCATGTCCGCGATGATCTTGGCCGAGATGGCGTTGCCCACGAAGGTCACCTGCCGCCCCACCTGTTTTCCTTCCGCATCGAAGAGCTGAGCCTCGATCTGAACCTGGCGGATGCTCTGGTCGTTGCGATTGACCAGCTTCCCGGAAACGACGAAGACCTCGGTCTGGTTCAGGACCGGTCGCACTCCGGACACCAGTGATTCGAAGACCACCGTGCTCTTGTAGTGCTTGCTGTCGAACACGGCCGAGCCGTACCACGGTATCCACCGCAGCAGACTGTCCAGCGGCCGCGGGTTGATCATGTAGATCAGCGTCGCCAGGCCCACGGCGAAAAGGGTGAGTCCGATGAGGCTTACGAAGGGCACGACCGAGCCTTTGGCGTCGGGCAGCGGCGGTGCCGGAGCTTCCCGCTTGGGCGGGATCAGGAAATCGTCGTCGATCTCGAAGTCCGGCCGTGGACGGTCGCCCCCCGTATCCTCCTCCTTGAAACCGCCCTCCTGCTCGAATGCCAGCGTGTGGGGGTCGTCCAACAGACGGGCCTCCGCGGTGTCGGGGTCGAATTCCGGGTAGGGGAGTTCCGCGTCCGGTCGCTTGTCGTCCGCTTCGAGGTTCTCGGAGTCCTCCCGGTAAGACTGCGTCGGTGGGTCTCCGGGCGGCGCGGGAGGCGTCTCTTCGGTAGTCCAGGTTGCCGGGACGTCGTCGACGCCCTCGACGCCGTCGTCTTCCCGGGCTTCCTCGTCGCCAGCGCCGGGGAAGAGGTCCCCTTCCACGGGCTGGGGGTCGGCGGCGGTTTCATGGGCCGCGTCCGCGGGCGCACCCGACGGCATGTCCGGCGCGTCCGGAACTCGATCAGGGTCCGTTTCCGGTGTGTGAGTGGCTTCGGGCAGGGCGTCCGGGGCCTCTTCGTCCAACTGCAGGCGCACGTGAACGCTGAAGACATGCTTGCAGCGGGAACAGCGGAAGCTCGGCTTGGGCGCGTCCAGGACGCTGCCGTCTACCTTGTAGGTCGTGGAACAGTTTGGACAGCGAATGATCATGGCGTTCGGTTAGTGTCGCGTCCCGTGCCACGGGACGCCGTGCGAGCCCGGTCCGCGGCCCGTGCGTCAGATGGAAAAGTCCACATCGCCGGCGTCGAGGCTTTCCTTCCAGGCGGTCCAGATGTTCGTGGTCATGTAACGCGCCCCGAAGTCGGGGAACACCGCGACCACCGTGCCGTGAGTCAGCCGCCGGGCGACGGCCATGGCCGCCACCATGGCCGCGCCGGAGGATTGGCCCACCAGCAACCCCTCCTCCTGGCTCAGCCGGTAGACCATCTCGTAGCCGTCCTCGGTGGACACCGGAATCTTCAGGTCCAGCTCCTCCTCGTGGTAGATGCCCGGGACGATGGAGCTGGCCATGTGCTTCAGCCCTTCGAGGCCGTGCAGCGCGGAGTCGGGCTCGGCCGCGATCACGCCGATGCGCGGGTCCCGCTCCTTCAGGAAGCGACCCGCCCCCATGATCGTCCCGCCCGTGCCGATGCCGGCCACGAAATGGGTGACGCTCCCTTCGGTCTGCCGGTAGATCTCCGGACCCGTGGTCTCGTAATGGGCCTGGCTGTTCATCGGGTTGAAGTACTGGTCGGGCTTGAAATACCGTTCCGGGTCTTCCCCGACGATCTCGCGGCAGAGGCGGATGGCCCCGTCGGAGCCCTCCAGCGGATCGCTGTAGACGATCTCCGCGCCGAACAGCCGGATGATGTTCTTGCGTTCCTCGCTCACGTTGGCGGGCACCACCAGGCGCACGGGGTAGCCCAGCGCCGCGCCGATCATGGCGATGGCGATGCCGGTGTTGCCGGAGGTGGAGTCGATGATGGTGCACCCCGGTTTGAGGCGCCCGGTGTCGATGGCTTCCCGGATCATCCGGAGGGCGGGGCGGTCCTTCACCGAGCCGCCGGGGTTGAAGCCCTCCAGCTTGGCCAGCACCCGTACTCCCCGAGACAACCCGTCCCCGATCCGCCGGACCTGTACCAGGGGCGTGTTGCCGACCAGCTCGACGATGCCCTCGACCCTGCGCGGCTCCCGATGCGGCGAGGCGGCGTCCTGGCTCAGCGCGGTGAGCATGGGAGCGTGACCCGGTCCCGTCAGACGCCGCCGGCGATGGCCGGGACGATGGAGATGCTGTCGCCGTCCTTCAGCGCGGTATCGACGTTCTGCAAGAAGCGGATGTCGTCGCCGTTCACGTAGACGTTCACGAACCGGCGCACCTTGCCGCTCTCGTCCATGATGCGCTCCTTGATGCCGGGGTGCTTCTGCTCCAGGTCCTCCAGCATGGCCAGAACGGTGGCGCCGTCGACGTCGACTTCATCCGATCCCTGGGTAAATTTTCTCAGCGGCGTGGGCACGCGTACACGAACACTCATGAAAGGACCTCCCTCTCCATCAGGATAAAACCCATATGCGACCTTTTCAAACGGCGCCTTCAGCCCGCCTTCGCGTCCGGTCGTGCCTCTTGGGTCAACGTGCCGTGCAGTTCGTCGAAGGTGCCGAGGTTGGCGTCGATGCTGTAGGGGCGATCGACGATGTGTGCCACCGTCTCGATGGTCTTGTAGCCGTTGCCGGTGATGGAGATGACGATGGATTCGTCCCGCGGGATCCGTCCCTGCTCGATGAGCTTTTTCGTCACCGCCACCTCGGTGCCCCCCGCGGGCTCCGTGAAGATTCCCTCGGTGGCGGCCAGGAGCCGGATGCCGTCGAGAATCTCCTCGTCGGTGACGTTCTCGCCCCATCCGCCGGTCTCCTTCAACGTCTGGATGACGTAGTAGCCGTCGGCCGGGTTGCCGATGGCGATGGAGGTGGCAATGGTGTCGGGCTTCACCGGGTCGACGACGTCGGTGCCGCGCTTGAGGGCGTCGATGATGGGCGAGCAACCGGCCGCCTGGGCGGAGTAGATGCGGCACGGCTCGTCGGGGTCCACCAGCCCCACCTTGCGCAGCTCCTTGAACCCCTTGCCGAGCTTGGGGAGGATGGTGCCGCCGGCCGAGCCCACGACGATGTGGCGCGGCAGCTTCCAGCCGAGCTGCTCGGCCACCTCGAAGGCGTGGGTCTTGGCGCCCTCGGAGTAGTAGGGCCTCAGGTTCACGTTGACGAAGGCCCACGGGTACTTGTCGCCGATCTCGCTGCACAGCCGGTTGACGTCGTCGTAGGTCCCCTTGATGGCGACGGTGCGCGGGCCGTAGATGGCCGAGCCCACGATCTTCCCCTCCTCGAGGCCTTCGGGGATGAAGACGTAGCAGTTGAGGCCGGCGCTGGCGGCGTGGGCCGACACCGAGTTGGCGAGGTTGCCGGTGGACGCGCACGAGACGGTCTCGTAGCCGAACTCGATGGCCTTGGAGATGGCTACGGACACCACCCGGTCCTTGTAGGAGAAGGTCGGGTGGTTCACCGAGTCGTCCTTCAGGTACAGCTCGTCCACACCCAGCGCCTCGCCCAGGCGGCGCGCCCGGATCAGCGGGGTGAAGCCGGAGTAGAGGCCCACCCTGGGCTCGTCCTCGATGGGCAGCAGCTCGCGGTAGCGCCACAGGTTCCGCGGACGCTCGGCGATCTTCTCCCGGCTCACGCTCCGGCGAATGCCGTCGTAGTCGTACATCACCTCCAGCGGGCCGAAGCAGTCCTCGCACACGTGCAGAGGCGCCGTGGGATACTCCCGGCCGCACTCCCGGCATTTCAGTCCTCGAACGAAGCTCATGCGTGACTCCTTTGGGAAGCCGGCGCTCCGGCGCCGCAGGCCTTGCAGCGCGGGTTCGGCGGCACCGGTACGTTGCGGATCTCCATGGTCTTGGCGTCGTAGGTCAGCAGCCGGTTCACCAGCAGGTGCTCCTCCAGGCCGACGACGTACTTGACGGCCTCGGTGGCCTGGATGGAGCCGATGGTCCCGGCCACCGCGCCCAGGATGCCGGCCTGCTGGCAGCCGAGCACCTCGCCGGGCGCCGGCGGCTCCTCGAAAAGACAGCGGTAGCAGGCACTCTCCGGCGGCACCACGGTCATGGTCTGTCCCTGGAGGCGGACGATCCCCGCGTGGGAGTAGGGCTTGCCCAGGCGCACGGCCACGTCGTTTACCAGGAACTTGGTGTCGAAGTTGTCGCTCCCGTCGATGATGAAGTCGTAGGGCTCCATGAGCGTTGCGGCGTTTTCCCCGGTCAACCGCACCGCGTGCACGTCGACGTCCACCTCGGCGTTGAGTTCCAGCAGCCGGGACTTCGCCGACTCCACCTTGCGCCGCCCCCGATCGGCGGTGGCGTGGAGGATCTGGCGCTGCAGGTTGGACAGGTCCACGGTGTCGCCGTCGACGATGCCGAGCCGGCCGATGCCGGCGGCGGCGAGGTAGAAGGCGGCCGGACTTCCCAGTCCGCCGGCTCCTACCACCAGCACGCTCGCCTGGCGCAGGCGGATCTGCCCGCCGCCGCCCACGTCGGGGATCATGATCTGCCGGCTGTAGCGCTCGATTTGCTCAGGGCTCAGACGCATCGACCGAGGCCTCCAAACGAAACTCCCAACGACATGTCAGACGACAACAGGACGAAAAAAAACCTCTTCCAAGATGAGAAGAGGTTTTCTCCTCACCTTATCTGTCCCTTGCGGGCCGGAATTAGCACCTGCGTTCCCTTGGGAAACACGGTTGCTGTGGCTTCAACGGGCCTGTCCCTCCACCACTCTGGATAAGGTGTCCAGATACTTTGTCAGTTCCTGTGTTTCTACCCGATTTCTTCTCGAAAGTCACGTCCTCGCTCTATTCCAAGAGGAAGCAGAAGTCATGTTCGAGGGTTGGAGTAGGCTTCGAGCCGCGGAAAGCGTTGGCCTGTGTCTGTTTGACCAGCGAAGATATCCCGGAGTCCGTCAGCTTGACATGCCGCCCGCTACCCTCCTCCAGGGAATGGTGAAGAACGTCGAGGCGTTGCTCTCTTGTTAGTTTGCGCCCTCCAATCCGTACAACGATGCGGGCCTTGTCGGCTAGCAACGGAGCCACACCTGCCCAGCATTCGGCCAGAAATGTTCGGTAGCTGTCGAAACTGTAGTGACGGCCATCCCCGCGGGGACGGCAAACCGCTGCCTTTCCTCCGAGAAACCACAACCGCAGCCATTGATCCTCGACATAGTTCGTGGTGTCCAGATACGGAGGTGATGTGATGATGTCGGTAACTCTCTTGGTCAGGTGGGGGAAAGCGCCAGCGGCGGATCTGGCGTCTGCCAAGGCCACCTGACCACGTCCACGGGGGACGCTGGTTTTGAAACGATAGTCGTTCAGGTGCCTGAGTATCGCGAATACGTCCCTGGGAGGTGCCGTATATCCGTTTTTTTTCCACCACTTGATCGAATAAGCCGGTTTGGTGCTGATGGTTCGCGGCATGCGGTTGCTGAAGTAATTGGGACTTCGGTGAGACTCGCCGTGAAGGGCGCCGAGGGACAGGGCGGCAATGAACCGGTCCGTGCGATCGTCAAGCCAACGGAGGTTGTCTCGCAAAAAACGAACCTGGATATACGTCATCGGGTGGAAACAAAGGCGAAAGAACTCGGCCAGATCCTGGTTTTGCTCCCCGAAATGAGCCGACCGGCTTTGTGTTTCGAGCGCCGAGAGTCGTTCGATTACCTCGAAACGCGTGGGAGGATCGCTCTTTGCACCGGCCACGCAAACGGCAACGGGATGCACGTCGCATCCGGCAGCTTCCCGTTCACATAACAAACTTTCAAAGACCGTAGTACCCCGTCCACAAAAGGGATCGAACACCACACCGGCAAACCGCGTCGCGGCAAGGTGCTTCCTGACGAACGTCTCCGGAAACATCGCGAAGTACGGGCAGATGGAATGAAACCGATGCCTCATGAGGTCCTCGCCCGTTGCACATAACCGCGTACCCACGCAGTGGCGTCGTCCAGCCGTTCCAGGGCTTCTATCCTCAAGCCTTTTTGGGCGAGTTGTGTTGCTTCGGTGACTCGACGAGGGACCCTGAGGCGATGCAGCACGTTGCCCAGGACCAGGACATCGTCGCGAAACTGCTCATCAGGTCGGGCAAAGGGGACGACGTGGTATGCCACCATCTGTGTGACCGGAGCACGATCAAACCATCGGGTAGGAAAGACGTTCACCACATGAGACTTGATCGACTTGTCCTTCCAGTTCTTCCCCGTCGCGACCTGCGCGGCAGCGAGGAGGAAGCCAGGTAAACCATCCTTCTGTTCCCGCCACGCAAAGACGTCCACCTGATCGTCCTTGGGAGCCGTGGGCGCAGATGGATCGGCCTTCACGCTCCCATCCTTCAGGATGGCCCAAATGTCGGACAGCTTCTTCAGGAAGCCACTGCCGTCCGGCCTCGGAAAACCGAATGACCATGCGGGTCCACCAACCTCCGCAGCGATTGCGGCTGTGGCAAAGTACTGGAAGAACTGGCGTAGTTCTTGTACTTGAGGCTCCGACGGATGAAGCGGCGATCCGTTAAGCAATGGCGACAGAGCCCGGAGATTGGACAACAACAGGGATACCAGATAGGCGGCTTGGCCGGGGCTCGGCTGGTCCGCCGTAAACGAAACCGTGTCTCCTTGCGAATCTATGTCGAATGGATACGCCGTATTGAGGACCCTCTTGCGAGAACCCATTCGCGCGACTGCGCCGGCGGCGATTTCCTCGCGCTCTCGGATCTCCGCATCCACATCGTCGTATTCTCGCTCAGCCGTCTGTTCCAGGGCATCCACAATATCTTCGCTGAAAGACTGTGCATTCGCCGATAAGGCGGCTTTCAGTTCAAGGTAGTCAGCGGCAAGGTCCAAATCCGGAGGTCCGGCGCCACTGAATTCATCGGACGGAAGATAGACCGAGGTACTCATTCGCTGTCCACCGCCGCTTCCCGTACCTTTTTCTTCATCCGATCGTGAATGGTCTCGGCTGTCTCGCGTATGTCTTCCGCAATGTCCACAAGTGAAGTGTCTTTGCCGTCAAATCCGCGCAGGCTGTTGGCTGCCTCTCGGACTTCACTTCGTGCTCGGAAAAGTGCCGCCGAAAACCTCTGGTCGGCGGGTTGGATGCTGCCGTAAGCATCGGTGAGCGATCCGGTTGTTCTCAAGGCGGTCAATCCATCAGCGTTGGCCAGGACCTCCCCCAGTTGTTTGATGTGCGGATTCTGAGACTGTACCACGGGCTCCACGGCGTCTTGCTTCGACCCGTAAATCCACCTCAACACCTCACCTAGTTGTTGGACCTTTTCTTTGGGAACGGGTGCTGGACTCGGGTCGTAGGTGGCCCAGGAGGCGTCGAGCCCCAGAAACCGCATATAAGGCGCGCGCGCCAAGGCCGTGTATAGATGAGAGAAGTTGAACCGAGGGCTAACCCTATCGTCAACCTCGAACACTTCGACATCCTGGGCCTGCTCTAGAACAAAGATGGCAGAGACCATGCGTTTGACCGTGTCGTGCTTGTCCCCGATCTGGTCTGCGATCTCCTTGAGTGTCGTATCGCCCTCGCGATACCAATCGGCGGCAAATTTGGCCTTCGCGTACGACTCCCATTTTGCCGCACCGTTGATGTGCTTGAACCCGATAAACGAACGGGCTTCCTCTCGGCTCGCCACTCGATAAACAGACACCGTGTCGAGCGTCGATCGATGCTGATCCGAGATCACGGGTACGGTGACCTTGATGCGGTCATGGTCGAAAACCCGATCAACCAGGTCCGGTTCCCGGAAGAGCCGAATCGCCGCTAGCCGCCGGTTTCCTTCAAGGACTACCAAGTCTCCGTTCTCCTCCCACACGACGAGCGGTTCGATGTCCAGATATCCGTTGGCTGCCATTGACTGAAGCAATTCCCCGAGGTCGTCGGCCCGGTAGAGTTGCGCGATGATGTCTACATCGGTGGCGTCGCCTTTCAACTCGATCAGACGTGGGTTCTTTCGGTCGAGTACCAGCCGTTCTGCCGACACTCTCGTGACTTCGTTAAGGGGTAGGGCCGACGTGTCGTCGTTCATGATTGCATTCCGTGAGACAGGCCAAATCGCGCCGGTTGGGCAACGTTGCGTCGGCGACGGATTCAATGGCAAGGCCGACCACCGGGATTCTCGGCATGGTTATTTGGCCCGGCGCAGCCCGGTCGGGCTAGTTCATCGAGCAGGCGCCCGGCCCCCTCGGATCGCCGCAGGAACCGCAGGCCCCGGCCGCGGGCACGGGGGCGTCCGTGGCCGCATTGACGGAGAACACCGAGAGCAGCCGCTCGAGCTGCCGGCCGTTGCAAGACGGACACACCGGCCCCCGATCGGGATCGAGGGCATGCTTGGGGGAGCCCAGGACCAGGTCCTCGAACTCGTGGCCGCAGCCCTTGCACTGGAATTCATAAAGAGGCATGAGGTGTTCTCCTTTCGGCGCAAGACCCGTTCCGTGCCGGCGGCGTCGGAGGCGGCAAGTTCGGGCACTGCAAATATACTCCACCGCGCGGTGGCGGCAAACCCCCGTGCAGGAGCTGGAGCGTGTCGGTCGCGCCTTCGACCGAACCGAACCGCGTCGGCGTATGCCGCTGAACCGCCGCCGGATCCAGGACGCGGCATCCGGCACGTTGCCAGGAGGATAGTATGCTGTTTCTCAACAACGACGACGTCGCGCGGGTCATCGACATGCCGCTCTGCCTGGACGCCTTGGAAAGCCTGTTCCGGGAGCTGGCCAGGGGCGACGCCGTGGGCATGGGGCGCATGGACATGTACGTGCCCTCGGACCAGGAATCACCGTACCATCGCCTCGCCCTCATGGTGGGGGGCAGCCGCAAGGACGGCTACGCCTGCCTCCGCATCATCTCGGACATGGTGAGCTGGCCCATGGAACGGGGCCACCGGCGCGAGAACAAGTACGCGCGCGAGCCAGGCACCTGGTGCGGCCTGCTGCTGCTCTTCAGCACGCGCGACGGGACCCCGGTGGCCATGATGAACGACGGCCGCCTCCAGCACGACCGCGTGGGCGCGGGCGCGGGCCTGGGAGCCAAGTACCTGGCGCGGGAGGACAGCCGCGCGGTGGCGATGATCGGCTCCGGCGGCATGGCCCGCAGCTACCTCGACGCGCTGTGCCACGTGCGGCCCATCGCGAAGGTGTCGGTTTTCAGCCTGAATCCCGCCAACGCGCGAGGGTACGCGGAAGAGATGCGGGAACGGCACGGGATCGAGGTGGAGGCGGCCGCGGACGCGCGCACGGCCGTGCGCGGCGCGGACATCGTGTGCTGCTGCGCGTCCGCCATCGAGCCGGTGTTCTTCGCGGACTGGCTGGAGCCCGGCATGACCGTCATCGACGTCAACCGGAACTCCGTGGAACCCGGCTTCCTCCACGCCGTGGACTTGGCGGTGCGTCCGGGAGACGCCACCCCGTACCTGGAGAACCCCCCGCCCGAGGCCTTCTACGCCCGCGGCGGCTACCTCGGGTACGTCGCCGGCCAGGAGGAGGAGCGGGCGCTCGTGCCGCGGGTGGACCTGACCCGCGAGATCGTGGACATCCCCAAGCTGCCCGACCTCATCGGCGGCCGCATCCCCGGCCGCACAAGCCCGGACCAGACCGCCTGGTTCATGAACATCGGCGCCATCGGCCCGCAGTTCAGCGCCGTCACCGGCGCCGTCTACGAACGCGCCCGCGACGCCGGCCTCGGCCGGGACATCCCCACCGAACTGTTCCTGGAGGACATCCGTGCCTGATGCCTCGCATCGGTTATACACGCGGGAGGGGGTACGTTATCCACGGGGAACAGAACGCGCCGTGTGAAAACTCCGCTTGGAAGTAAGCCGCGGTTCCGTTTCGGTCATCACCGGGCGTAGGTCCCTTACCGAGCGTCCTTGAGAGGTATGGGGACGCCAAACCCTCGGCCACTGGGAGGCGGACCTCAGGCTGTTCTCTTACTCGCATTGGGGTTCGTGTACGTCCACCCTCTGAAGACGGGAACGGCACGGCTGCGCTGATACCTGATGCACCACGTCCTGGCGCGGGGGTGCCATCGCTCCGGTCTCTGCGGTGATACGGGACCGGATAGAGGTCTACCGGGCGGAGCTCGAAGACTGTTCGGGGAGACTGTCGCCGCCGGTGGACCGGGAGTCCAAGGCCGACTGTTGCGAGATCGATGGCACCGTGGAACACGCATCCGCCGCATACGCTTCAACTCCAGTCATCGCTTGCCGCCGAAGCCGGCGAGGAGGTTGACGTCGGCGCTCCGGTCATCGAGTACACCGGCCATCTCTTCGTGGGCAGGACCGAAGAAGTCGCCTTGCAGGCGCCCTTCCGCGTCCGAGAAGGAGTTCTCGTCGACAGTGACGGTGTATTCCAGGCTGTCGGCCCGGAAGGCGCTCGATGTGCCGTTGATATGTACGGTGAGTTCGTCGAACAGGGCCGTGCCTTGGCGGGTCGAGAGGTCCACGGTCAGCTCCGCGTCCCCGAACACCGGCGGCAACATGTCGTTGCCGAGGTCGATCCCGATGAGAGAGCCGGACCAAGTCACTCTATCCATGTCGGCGTGCGTGTCGGCCAGTGTCTCCCCGGGAGCCTTGCCGAATGCATCCGCGGCGGCGTGCAGCGTGTCGTGTGCGTCAACGATGATCCCACCCTGTGACAGGTCGATGGTCGGGTCGCCGCTCTCGTAACGGATCGTGCGTTGTACGCCCGCCCCCCAGGCGCTGTAGGTTCCCCAGGCCCCGTACCCGTACACCTCCGGTCTGGAAGCGGTCTCGGCGTCGAGGATGTCGTAGCCGATGTCGTCAAGGAACGCCAAGTCGAGCTCGGATGGACCGTACGTCACTGTGCGGTCGCGGCAATACGACATGATGGAGGTGCAGACGTTCAGGTGGCTTTGGCTCACCTCCGCCCCGGGACTGCCCGGGAGCACGGGTTCATAAGGTCCGGGCTTTTCGTTCGAATACGCCCACTGAAAAGGAACCGGGAGGCCACCGTTGGCCTTCATCGCCTTCGGCCCGGTGAAGGTCTGGTCCTCCTTGTTGGTGTAGCGCTCGATGGACGGATAGCGGCCATTCGAGGCCGTCATCCCGAGACCATGCCCGATTTCGTGAGCCAACGTGGAGGTTTCCTTGTGACGGTTTCGTGGCAGACCGAAGATGCTCCAACGGGGCTCATAGTCGTCGTCGGTCGCTACCCGGTCTCGGGTCGAGGACCACGCGGAACCGTTTTCACCGAGCCCTACGACGACGATGAGAAGGTCGTCCACGTGGATGTCTTCGGCCAAGGTGAGCCACACCAATTCGTCGTCATCGTTACGGTACGGAAACCTCTTTCCGCCTTCTAGTACATGCGGCTCAAAATCGTCCAGTATGCGCCAGGACCACGACTTGCCGGCGCGCTCCATCCGGGCTCGCGCCACCCTGTCGACATCTTCGGCGAACTGCCAGTCGAACTGGATGCTGAAGGTGCCCGCGGGGCCCCCCTTCCATTGTCCGTGAGTGATGCCGTCCCGTTCACCGATGACTTCGACGTCTTCGGCTGCGACAGTTCGCAACCGGATGCCCACCGTCGAAGAATCGTCTTCGGTTGCCTCAATCAACGCCTCGAGATCGCCCGTTCGCTGAGTAGCGTCCGTATCGCGGAGGCCCGATAGTGCCATCGCCGTCCGCGGCTGTCTTGAGTCATTCCAATGGTCGAGCAGGTCTTCCGCGAATGGGTTGTCCTGCCAATGGGTCCCGTGCCCGTGCACGGGGTACACGGTTGGAACACCGCCGTTCCTGTCGTAGAAGGCCGCGCCGTCCTCGGCGACGGTCACGATACAGGCCAAGTTTCCCTCCGCACACGAGATGTTCACATCGTCGCGCTCGACCGAACCGCCTGGGTCGAGCACGATCCTCCCTTCCGTGAGCCCGTGGCCGGAAGGCATCCGTGTGAGATCCTCGTTGTACGCGCCGAATACTCCGACCACGATTTCGCGGTCGCCGTCTTCTGTTGCCGCGCCAAACGTCCCGGCCAGGGAGTTCGGCAGGTCTGTGGTCGATTCGCCGTTGCCGAAGAGTTGAGCGCCCCAAGCTCCGCGGAAGTACTTGCCGTTCCCGACGCCGCTAACGGTGCTCTCGAAAAAGGCGGCCTCATCGGCCAGTTTCCACGCGGTATCCAATGCCAGACCACTGAAAATGCGTTCATTGGTGCTCGTATCTCTGCCTTCGGTTACAACCCCCCACGCTTTGAAGCGATCGTTGGAAAACTGAGCGGTCAACCTGAAATCCGCGTTAAAGTACCGGAACGTCGGAGTGGTGCTTTCTGACCCGTAGAGTCCGAACGCGTCTCCCACGTAGGTCATCGTGCCCCTCAAGGATCCAGTGTTTCCAACTTGAAAGGGATCACTGCCGCCGGCGACAATCGTTAAAGAGGGCAGTGCCCGGTCAGGGTCGCCGGCCTCGGGAAGCCACACCGACAGGCCTGCGGCCAGGTAGTCGGTGTCATCGTTGCTCTCGATGTCGGAGACGAAGATCGAGTAGTTCCAGCGTTCGCGTGGTTCGTCCACCACGCGAAGATACTCGACACCCTTCCAGGCGGGTGCCCCGAGAACCGGTGAGATCGTCCTGCGGTACCCCGGTGACGCGGGGTCGGCTTCCGTAAGGAACGTCGCGGACGTCAGCGACGCAAGATTGCTTCTCTCGAACACGAGGTCATCATCCACGAACCGCGCGTTGAGCGCTTGGTTCATCAGGAGGTCTCTTCCGCTGGTCCGGTTGAGTGACGACTGGGTGACACCGGTGTTCCAGAGAGCGCCAGCGGCGTCACTCCCTCGGTTGGCGGCTGCATCCGCGTTCGAGAGAAGGTCTCCTGCAGCATCGCGCATGCGTTTCAGCAAGTCCCTCCCCGATCCGTCGGCCAGTCCGTTGAGGGCCAGGATCTTCCGGCTTGTGTGACCCCGATAGTCCGTGCCGAAGGTCCAGGACACGCTTCCGTCAATGGGCTCCCATCCGTCGATGCGAAACGCTCCGGTGACGCCCGGCCGAGACTCGATAGGCAGGCCTCCGCGGGCCGTGAATCGACCGCTCCAGTCGCCGGTGACCGGCTCGCCGGCAATGGTGCCGACAAGTTGACCGTTAAAACGCGAGGAGCCGTCCGACAGCGCCGCCACGGGCTCAAGCCGGAGCCGTTCAAAGACGGCTTCGTTGGTAGTGTCGTCCTTGCCGTCGGTGAGGACGCCCCACACGTAGTTGTCACGGAAGTCCGCGGTTAACCGGACCCTGGCGCCGAAACGCTCGACTGCGCCGGCAGTGCCCCTCGCCGTGTAGTGGCCGGTCGCGTCGCCCTCGTACGTGGCGCGGCCTCCGAGGGAAACCGTGTCTACGGCCTCCGCCGGCAGGGTACCGGTTGTGTTGCCTTCTCCGATGTCGGCGCCGTCGCCCCGGTCATATGCGCCGAAGATCCCGACCAGGCTCTCGCCCTCATCGCCGACCGCTTGAGCACTGAACGTTCCGGCAACCGAACCCGGAAGATCGGCCGAAGTTTCGCCGTTACCGAGGAACTGGATGCCCCAGCGGCCTTCGAAGTATCGCCCGTCGATGACTCCCGCCGTCTTGTGCTCGAAGAAGGAATCATCGGGTTCCCGGTAGCGGCGCCTCAGCGCCAGACCCTCGAAGAGAAGCTCGTCGTTGGCGGTATCCCTGCCGTCGGTGATGGTCCCCCACATCCACGCCTGGTTCGGACGGAACACGGTTGTCAACTTGACGTCGGCGGTGAAGTATCGGAACGCCGGAGTCGCGCGTGCCGATCCGTACACGCCGATTGCATCACCGGTATACGTCGCTCCGCCTTCAAGGGACCCGAACCTCTCCACCCGGAACGGGTCGTTGCCGCTGACGGCGGCTGTAAAGGAGGGATGGCCGGGTACGAAGTAGCCGGGATCGAGGAGCGATATGGATAGCGCGCCGGCCATATAGTCGGTGTCGTCGTTGTCCTCGATGTCGGAAATGAGGATCGAATAGTGCCGGCTCCGGAACGTGTGAGTGTGCGTATCATTGACAACGGACTCATCGACGACGAAGTGGTACTCGACGCCCTTCCAGTCGGACGAGCCGGGTATCGGGGTCACGGAGTCACGATAGCCCGGTGACTCCGGGTCGGTGCCGGTGGTGAGCGTTTCGGCTGTCTCCGACGCGAGGTTGGTCCAATCGAACAATAGATCGTCACTGACGTACCGTGCGTTGATAGCTTGGTTCACCGCAACATCGCGCCGGTTCCGTGAGGACAGGGTGACGCTCCGGTTCCAGGCATTGCCTTGAGAGTCTACGCTGCTTGCATCGCCCAGGCTGCCGGATGAGACTGGCTTGCCGTCGGTTTGATCCATCTGGAGCAGCAACTGGCGCGTGACCGTTCCGGAAAGCTCGTTCAGAGCAGGGACGGTTTTGTCCGATCGAGCCAGCTTTCGTGGATGTCGTTCGCTCGCGGCCCATTCGCTCGGAAACTGTACAGGACGTGATGCTGCGCCCCCAGTTGGCAGGTCGGCGAACGTCGCGCCGGACGCATCATCTTCTGCCAACAGGTTGACCGGGGAGGGAGCGGACGCCGCGCGGGTATCGTCCAATGCCCCTAACGACGGGAGAACGATGCGGCCAAGGTCGTGGCCACCATGTCCCGTTGTGGATGCGGGTCCGTTCGGTCCACTGCCACCAACTGTGCACGCCGACAGTATAGCGACGAGCAGCCCTCCGGTAGCGAGCAGTAGTGGCTGCTGGAATCGAGGGAACAAGAAACGTACGTCTGGCCGACTTGATCGACTTGACCGCGACAACAACAGGATTGAGCGCATTTCCATACTCCTGACCAACTATCCTCAACATCCTCGATGTTACACCGCCCTTGAGTTCGCCATAGACCTTTTCGCGAGTTCCCCGCCCGCACACGACAACCACAAGGGTTCCGAGCATAAACTATTTGCCTCTTCGACGGAATTCGAATTCACTCTCACCGATTCCGAGAATGACGGTAGTAGCTTGCTTGTCGGTTGACGCCATCTATTTGAGGGGTGAACAGGTGTATTCGGCGGGGCTCTGTCAAGGACAACCGAAAATGTCTCACTATTTGGGGACCCGCTGGACGAAGTGCAGGATGTTGTCGTTGGTGCCTTCTGTGGTGGTTGCTCGCGGCCCGCGCCTACGGCTTTGCGAGCATGCGCTCGAGGTCCAGAAACTGGTCCATCCGTAGCACGTCGTGGTACTCGTCCAGGGACGCCATTTGCCCGCGGAAGTTCCGGGTCGTGCCTGCCTCGTGCAACGCTGCCAAGACGTCGCTGACGGTCTTCACCAGCGTGTAACGGGCGGCTCCGGGAAACAGCGCCAACTTGAACCCCTCCGCTCCCGCGTCGCTCACGTTCAGGTTCGACGCCGGAAGGGTTTCGTCCATGTTCACCACCAGCGGACCGGGAACGCCGCGGCGGATTTCCCGCAGTTCCTCGATGGCGCCCGGCACCTGCACGAAGACCGCGTCGGCGCCGGCCTCGTGGTAGGCGCGGCCGCGCCGGATGGCCTCGTCGAGGCCGCCCGAGGAACACGCCAGGGTGCGCGCGACGATGACGGTGTCGGGGTCCTTGCGCGCGGCGCATGCCGCCGCGACTTTCTCCACCATCTCCTCCGTCGCAACGAGCGGGTGTCCGCCCCCCAGCAACCCGCACCGCTTGGCCGGAGTTTGGTCCTCGATCTGAACCGCCGCCGCACCCGCGTGCTCCAGGGCCTCGACGCCGCGGTGCACCTGAAGCGGTCCGCCGAAACCCGTGTCCGCGTCCACCAGCAGTGGAATGTGCAGCACGTGGCTCAGGTTGCGCACGTGCGCGATGAGCAAGTCAGCGGAGAGGAACCCGAGGTCGGGAAGGCCCAGCAGGCTGGCGGTGGTGGCGTTGCCGCCCAGCAGCGCGACCCGGAAGCCCGCCCGTTCCGCGAGCAGCGCGGTCAAGGCATCGTGGACGCCGGGAACGCTCAGGCAGCCGTCCTCCGCCATTGCCTCCCGAAGCCTTGCGGCGGTAGTCATTCGTACTCCTCCGTGGTGTGTCCCATCCGGTTTTTTTGTTTATTCGCACGACAACCCGCGGAGGATTTTCGTTGTTGGCCGGACAGGACGCTAGTGTTGTGTCTCACAAACAGGTTTACAAATCTGCTTGTCTTTTTGTCGTCGGCTGCGTTACGTCACCCCGGGCTTGACCCGGGGCCTTCCTCGCGTGGTACCCGCCACTGGGGCGACCGCGGGTCGCCCCTACGAGTCATCGCGCCTTGCCGACGACAGAAAATCCTGCGCATCTTTGCAAACCTGTTTGTGAGACACAACACTAGATCGTTCGCCCAACCGGGCGGTTGCGGGTATGATTCAGGAACCCGCGCCGGGGCGCAAGTGAAACGGGGCGCCCGCCGGCATCCAGAGGCATGAAGATCACCGCCATCGACATCCATCCCCTGCGGATCCCGCTGAAGGGCGTGTTCCGCAACGCCCACGACGTCAAGACCCACCAGGACAGCGTCGTGGTGCGCGTATACACGGACGAGGGTCCTGTGGGTCTGGGCAACGTCGATCCCGATCCCGGCCACTCGGAGGAGAGCTTTGCCGAAACCCTGAAGGCGGTGCGGAACTTGGCGCCGGGCCTTGTGGGCCGTGATCCCTTGAACATTTCCGCCGCATTGGACCTCATGGACCGCGCCCTGCCGCGCCACCTGGACGCCAAGGCCGCGCTGGAGATGGCCCTTTTCGACCTCAAGGGCAAGGCCCTGGACCAGCCGGTGCACTCGCTTCTGGGCGGACGGCTCCGGGACAAGGTGCGGCTCAACGGCTGGATCGGCATGCTGGAGCCGGACGAGGCCGCGCGGGATGCCGTGTGCTGGCGCGATGCCGGTTTCCGCTCGGTGAAGATCAAGCTGGGCTCGGGCGTGGAAGCCGACCGCGACCGGGTGGCGGCGGTGCGCGGCGCCGTCGGACCGGAGATGCAGCTCCGGGTGGACGCCAACGAGAGTTACGGCGTGGACGAGTCCATCCGGTTGGGCAAGGCGCTGGCGCCCCTGGACGTGGCGTTGCTGGAGCAGCCGGTGGCCCGGTCGGACTACGCGGGTCTGGCGCGGGTGCGGCGCGCCGTCGAAATGCCGGTGATGGCGGATGAGTCCATCGTCGGCCCCGAGACTCTGGTGGAGGTGATCCGGAAGGAAGCCGCCGACATCGTCAAGGTCAAGGTGATGAAGCAGGGCGGCATCACCCGCACCGTGCGCATGGTGAACATGGCCGAGGCCGCGGGCATCCGCTGCGTCATCGGACACGGTTTCGGTCTGACGCTCAACACGCTGGCGGAGTTGCACGTGGCCGCAAGCTGCGCCAACCTCATGGAGGGGTGCGAGTCTGTGGGTCCGCTCAAGATGGGCGGGGACGTGGTGACCCGGCCGCTCGACGAGAGTGGCGGATGGGTGCCGGTGCCGGACGCGCCGGGGCTCGGCGCCGAGCTTGATCCAACGGAGTTGGAGCGCTGGGGCGCGCCCGCGCCGTAGCGGTACGGCACCGGGGCGACCGCGGGTCGCCCCTACGGTCATCGTACAGGTCGGCCCCATGTGGGGTTGGTCTTGTGCGCCACCGGGGCGACCGCGGTCGCCCCTACGGTCATCGGGCCTTGCCGACGACAAGACATCCGGCACGATCCGACGCATCTTCGCAAGTGAACCTGTCCGTGAGATGCAACACCAGCGATACTTCAAGGAGGCACATCATGAACCAAACCGTAGGCGCGAAGTTCCCCGATCTGGCCCTCGAGGACCAGAACGGCAAGGAGCTGAAGCTGTCCGAGATCACCGAGGGCAAGTTCCCGCTTATCGTGGTGTTCTACCGGGGCTATTGGTGAGGGAAGTGCGTGGTGCAGTTGCGCCACCTGGTCATTCTTCAGGAAGAGCTTCCCGTCAGCTATTCCCGGCTCGCCGTGGTCAGCGTCGACCCGCCCAAGGTGAACGGCGCGCTCAGGGTCGGTCTCGGCGCGACGTTTCCGTTTCTCAGCGACCAGGAGTTCAAGGCCATCGAGGCGCTGGACATCGTCGACACGACCGACAAGCGGCACGGCACCCTGGCGATCCCGTACGCCTTCTCGCTGCTGCCGGACCTGTCGGTTCACCGCATCTACAACGGCTGGTACTACGTCGGCCGGCCCACCAACGAGGAGTTGCGGGCGGACATGCGCGCCATGACCCGGCAGTTACGGGCCGACTACGACCCGCAGGCGTAAGCCCGGCCCACGGTCGTTCCGGGCCGGGCGAGGCGCGGCGGTGCGCGTGAAACCGAATCCGGTTCGAAGCGACAAACCGCTACGAGGGTCTTCAAGGGGGTAAGCCATGGCGGTCATCGACGCCGATTGCCACGTCATCGAGTGCGAGGAGACCTGGGAGTACATGGAGGGCGAGGACCGGCGCTACCGGCCACGGATCCTGGAAGCCGCGGACCAGTCGGACCCGCTGCGGCGCAACGACTTCTGGCTCTTCGACAGCAACCTGGAGCCCAAGCGCGCGTTCCCGCCGGCCTCGTCGGGCACCACGCCGGAGTCGTCGGAGTTGACGGACGTCGAGGCGCGCCTGCGCCACATGGACGAGTTGGGTACCGACGTCCAGGTGCTCTACCCCACGACTCTGCTGGGTCTGGCCACGTTGAGCCGGCCGCGCACCCAGGCGGCCATGTGCCGCGCCTACAACCGCTGGATGGCGGACATCTGGCGCCGGGGCAGGGGACGGCTCCGCTGGGTGGCGACGCTGCCCCTGCTGACCATGGACGCGGCGTTGGCGGAGTTGCGTTTCAGCCGGGACAACGGCGCCTGCGGCTTCCTGCTGCAGGGGCTCATGGGCGAGCGCACGCCCATCGACGAGTACTACTTTCCGGCCTACGCCGAAGCCAGCCGGCTCGACATGCCGGTGTGCATCCACTCGGGGCTCGTCAACCATGCCCTCAGCGGGCTCTTCCACTCCCGCGCCACGGCCCTGTGGATGGCCAAGGTGCCCATCATCACCGCGTTCCACGCTCTGGTGCTGAGCCGCGTTCCGGACAGGTTCCCGGACCTGCGCTGGGGCTTCCTCGAAGCCGCGGCCTCCTGGGTCCCCTACGTCGTCACCGACCTGGGCGCCCGTCTGGACCGCACCGGCACTCGCAAGCTCGACGAGAACGTGCTGCGCCGGAACCGCTTCTACGTGGCCTGCCAGACCGAGGAGGATCTGCCCTACATCCTGCAATACGCCGGCGAGGACCACATCGTCATCGGCTCCGACTACGGCCACGCCGACACCTCCAGCCAACTGGAAGCGCTGAAGATCCTCCAGGCCAACGAGACGGTCGCGCCGGACGCCCGCCGCAAGATCGTCGACGACAACGCCAGGGCGCTGTACGGGATCTAGTCCGGCAATGCGCCGACGCTCGCATCGTCATTCCCGCGGAACAGGCTGTGTCAAGACGCTGCTTCCTGGCGACTAAACGCCAATCCGTCATTCCCGCGAAAGCGGGAATGACGATTGGGGGGTGGCGCCGGGAAACGCGCCGCTTTGCCCCGGCGCTCGGTGGTCCGTCTACCCGTTTTGTGTTAATCCACCGGTATGATCCAGCCACAAGAAATCGAGGATACGCTGGGCCGGGTTTTCCCGGGTTGTGTCGTGCCGATGATCAAGGACCTGACCGGCGGGGGCGACCACTACCAGGTGGTGGTCGTGCACGATTCGTTCGCCGGCAAGGGACTCATCGACCAGCACAAGATGGTCTACGAGGCGCTCAAGGACGAGCTTGGCGACGAACGGATCCACGCCTTGTCGTTGAAGACCTTCACTCCCGAGCAGTGGGAGAAGTTCGGCGCGTAGACACGTCTTGACGGAACGCCGGACTTCCCGGTCCGCTCCGTTTCGGGAGGTTCCCATGCTGACCATCGACTCGGACGGCCACCTGCACGAGCCCTTCGACCTGTTCGACCGCCACATCGAAAAGGAGTTCCACGCCATCCGTCCCCGTGTCGTCGACCTGCGCGACGAACCCCGGGACCAGGGCCGCTGGGTGGCGGAGGGGCGGGTGGTGCCGCGCATTCCCTTTTCACGGGGCGTGGGCGGCGGCGGGTTCAACTACCCCACGCCGCGGCACAAGCAGATGAAGGCGCGGGACAACTCGCTGGACGACATTCCCGGACGCCTCGAAGACCTGGACCTGATGGGCGTCGACTACCAGGTGGTGTTTCCCACCGCCCTGGTGTGGGTGTTCGACCTGGAGAACACGGAGCTGGCGGGCGCCGTGTGCCGCGCCTACAACAACTATGTCGCGGAGCAGTGCTCCAGGGCCCCCAAACGGCTCAACGCCATCGCCATGGTGCCCATCCAGGACCCGGCCGGTGCCGCCGAAGAAGCCAGGAGGGCGGTGCGGGAACTGGGACTGGCCGGTGTACTGCTGCCCGGCATGGCGGGCAACCGGCCGCTGCATTCCCCCGAATACGAACCGTTGTTCGCCGCCGTGGACGAGCTCGACACCCCCATCGGCTTCCACGCGGTCACCGGCATGCACTACACGCCGTGGGCCGACTGCTTCACCGACTTCTTCTCCACCCACGTCACCGCCATGCCGTTCTCCATGATGGTGGGCATGATGTCGGTGGTGCGCATGGGCATCCTGGCACGCTATCCCAACCTGCGCTGCGCCTTCCTGGAGATCGGCGCCACCTGGTTCCCGTACTGGGCTTGGTGGGTGGGCAAGCACATCGAGCACGTACGCGGACCCAGGGGCGACGGGCGGCACGAGGGCAACTGGGGCCGCGCGCCCTACACCCTGCCGGAGAGCATCCGGGAACCCATGGAGGACATCCTCTCCGGCCGCATCCTGTCGGGCTTCGAGGACGACGAGAACCTCCGCGCCGTCATCGACCAAGTGGGCGCCGGCTCGCTCATGTACGCCAGCGACTATCCCCACAGCGACATGGACTGGGGCCGGGTGGACGCCATCAAGAGCAACGAGTCCATCACCCAGGATGAGAGGGCGGCGCTGCTGGGCGGCAACGCGCAGCGGTTCTACAAGCTGGAGCTGTGATCACTTGAAATGCCTCGAAATTTTTCTTGATTCCACAGGACTAGTCAAGTAGGCTGGTCACATGGAATCCATGAATGCATCTGACTTCAAGGCGAGGTGTCTGGCGATTCTAGACCGGGTACAGGACACGGGTGAGAGCGTCCTCATCCTGAAACATGGGCGTCCTGTGGCCGAGTTGGTTCCAGCGAGCCGGGCCAAGACCAGGTATCCCCAGTCGGAGTTGCGCGGCACTGTCACTTTCGTTGGTGATGTGATCGAGCCAGCACTTCCGGAGGAGGCATGGGAGAGCCTCCGGCGATGATGGCCTTGCTCGATACCCATGTGTTGCTCTGGTGGCTCGACGATCCGGCTCGACTTTCCGCCGCTCAGCGGGAAGTGATCGAAACGGCGGACTCGGAGTCGCCCTTGTTGGTGTCCGATATCTCGCTTTGGGAAGTCGCCACATTGCACTCTCTCGGTCGTATCCGTTTGGCGACACCCATACGCGAGTGGCTGGACAAGGCGGTCGCCCCTCCCCTGGTGCGGCGGCAGGCCATCTCTCCGGCGATAGCGGCAGAAGTCGCGGCGCTGCCCGATTCGTTTCACCGAGACCCGGCAGACCGGATTCTCGTAGCTACTGCCCGTGTCTTTGGTGCGACGCTCTTGACCCAGGACCGGAGAATCGTCGTTGCCGAGTTGGTCGATACTATGACCTGAACTGAGTCGTGCTGAACCTTTCAAGCGCGCGGATGTTCTTATAGATCGCGGCAGAGTGCAGACTGCGGCACCTCCGCGCAGAACGCAGCCAGCCATTTCTGCTGTTCCGTGTGGGCCTTTTTCGATGGAGGCTTGGTCGGGACCCCTTCTTCTTTTGAATCGCCGCAGAGCGGGGATTGTGGCACTTCCGCGCAGAGCACGGCCAGCTTTTCCCGATCCGTGCACTACAGCCAACAACTCGTATTCTCCGGCGGTTCGGAGGGAGGAAGGCTTCGTCGGCCGTCATCGAGCTCGAGTGAATCAACATATGCCTTGTACGCCATGCCTCCTGCGACGATCCGAAAGAAGCGATTGATTTCGGCGACACTCAGCATCTGGTCCCCTGCGGGGCCGACTTCTAGTCACGCTTCGAATCATTTCCTATCCTCTGGCTGCGGAGACCGATGTACGCGGGAACTGCTGCCTTCCTGGGATCCGGCTCCGTCCTGCTCTGTGGGCGTGAGCCGGCATCGCTTGCGTCGGCGACCTTGGAAAAAACCCGCATGAAGTTGCCGCCCAGAATCCCCGCGGCCTCGCTTTTCGAGAACCCCGCCGCGAGCAGCGCGGCGGCGAGATCCGGCAACTCACCGTAGTTGTCGAAGGCCGTGTTGCGCAGGCCGTCCATGTCCGTGCCCAGGGCGAGGTGCTCCGGGCTGACGAGGTCGGCGAGGTCCTTGTAGCGCCGGATCCAGCGTTCCAGGCCGTCGCTGCCGGCCGGCCAGACGCCGATGACGCCGCCGGTGGAGGCGATGAGCCGCGCGTGGTCGGCGTAGATGAATCGCGTGTACTTGCGCGGCGTGCGGCGCAGCGCGGTGTGGCTCAGCATGATGGGCCGCGTGGTGATGTCCACCACGTCGCGTGTCACCTTTTCCGTGGCATGGGCCACGTCCACGATCATGCCCAGGCGGTTCATCTCCCGGATGACCTGTGCCCCGAACGGGGTCAGGCCGTGGTGGCGCGGCTCCTCGGTTTGGATGTCCGCGACGGCGTTGATGTTGTAGTGCACGAGCTGGATGGAGCGGATACCCCGTTCGTGGGCCTCCTGGACACGTTCGATGCGTTCCTCCAGGAAGTCGGCGCCTTCCACGGCGAGGATGGCGCCGGGCCGGCGTATTCGTTTGGCGCGCGGCACGTCGGCGGGACGCAGGACCCGTAGGAGGTGGCCTGCGTCGAACCACGGGTCGAGCACGGCGAAGCGGGCGTACGTGTCGCGATAGGATTCTCCCGGTTCGAACGGTCGCCTCGCCCGGATCCTGCCGGTCTCCCGGTCCCGGCGGATGACGGCCCGGTCCGTGCTCACGCAGAAAAAGGCGGCGCTGATGCCGCCCTTGACCATTTCCAGGATGCGCTGGTTCAGGCCCGTGTTGTCCCGGTGAAAACGGCCCGGGTGGGCGTGGATGTCCACCGAGGGGTTCTGATCGAGCAGATCCATTGCGATGTCTCGCATAGGCGCGGCCTTGGGAAAAACGGTGTGCGGAGAACCCGCGCCCCTGATCCACGCGCGCATAGCATGGCTCAAGCGATTTTGACAAGCTCGGAGGGAGTCGAGACTGCGAAGGCAGAAGACGATCCGGATCAGTTGACATATGCCGGTGGTTTCGTCATTTCTACGGTAAAAATAACGGGAGCAGCGACATGTACGCCCGCATTCTCGACTTGCCTGAAAAAAGCTTCTTTCTGTTCGGTCCACGGGGGACGGGGAAATCTGTTTGGCTGGAGCAGCGTCTCGGGCACGCCGCGCTCATCATCAATCTTCTCAAGTCCAGCGAGTACCTTCGATACAAGCGGGACCCGTCCATTCTCGCTCGCGAGGTGGCGGCGTTGCGGGAGGACCAACCCTGGATCATCATCGACGAGGTACAGAAACTGCCGGAGTTGCTTGATGAAGTCCATTCCCTGTTATTCGAGAGCGGGCACCGTTATCGGTTTGCTCTCTCCGGGTCGAGTGCCAGAAAGCTCAACCGTTCCCATGCGAACATGCTGGCAGGACGTGCTCTCCTGAAGAGGATGTTTCCGCTGAGCCTCCTCGAAGTTGGCGAAGACTACAGTTTGCAGGACGCTTTGCGTTACGGTCGGTTGCCTTTGAGCGTGACGTCACCCGCCCGAACGGACAAGGTCGAGTTTCTGGACGCCTACCTGGAAACCTATTTGAAGGAGGAGATACAGCAGGAAGCGCTCGTCAGGAGTCTCGACAGTTTTTTCCGGTTTCTGTCCGTGGCCGGCATGATGAACGGGCAGTTGCTGAACATCGCGAACATCGCGCGGGACGTGGGGGTCGCCCGGAGCACGGTCCAAGGTTACTTCAGCATCCTGGAAGATACGTTGCTTGGCTGGTACCTGCCTGCCTACCGAAACAAGGCCAAGGTCAAGGAGGTGGCTCACGCAAAGTTCTATCTGTTCGATTGCGGCGTGCAGCGCGCCCTTGTGGGCCGGCATCGGGACGAACCGTCGCCGGTCGAAACCGGGGCTCTGTTCGAGTCTTTTGTGTTGAATGAATTCAGGGCCCTGAATTCGTGGCGGGCTCACGGTGCCCAGTTCTTCTACTGGCGCACGGAAGCAGGCACCGAGGTGGACCTGATCTGGAAGAGGGGAGAGCGTGCGACGGGGTTTGAAATCAAGTCGTTCACTGCTTGGCAAGAGAAGTTCAACAAAGGATTGAATGTCCTGCTGCGGGCCGGCGACATTGAGCAAGGCTTCGGCGTGTACCGCGGCGACACGGTTCAGAAATTCGGGAGGGTCACCGTCTTGCCATACAGGATGGCCATGGAGATGGCTCGGGAGGGGAGTTTTGTCTCGACCCCTTGAGCCTCAGGGCCGCCCTCACGCAGCCAGGCTGCCCATCAACCGCCCGTAACCCGCCACGCTTTCCCTGATGCGGATCAGCTTCAGCGCGTACCAGATGTAGGCCTGGCAGCTTGTCACCACGGGCTTGCCGATCTCGTGCTCCAGGATCTCCACGTCCTCGATGGTGGGCCAGCGCGGGCACGGGATGAAGATGCCGTCGGCCTCCGGCGCCTTCTCGTAGAGGCGCTTGGCGATCTTGTAGGAGGCGTGCACGGGCAGGTCCGAGATGGCGGAGTTCTTGCGCACCCCGTAGCCCTCGATCCGCAGCACGTCGAAGCCGGAGGCCTCGAGGAACGCCTTCATGCGCGCGTTCAGGTCGTCTTCGTGCGGCGTGGCCACCACGAGGCTGTGGAGCCCCATGGCCTTGAGGGCCTCCACCTCGCCGGTGATGCCAGCGGTGACGGGGACGCCGGTCTTCTCCGTGAGCTTCCGTCCCATCTCGACGTCGCTGCCGTGACCCAGCTTGGTGAAGAGCGGCGAGCCACCCAGGATCACCACGTCGCAGCCGTTGTCTGCCAGGTCCAGGGCCGCTTCCTCGATGCGTTCGAGCTGACGCTCGAAGTCGGCGTCCACCAGTTGCCGGATGGTGCCGGTGCTGTTGAGCAACTGGAACCCCGCGGGCAGCATTCGATAGAATTCGTACACCAGGGTGTCTCCGCGGGACGGAGCCACATGGCCTACTCGTGCGCGCCAACCGTACATGAAGAGCCTCCGCTGCTGTCCGTCCTCAGGCCGAGGTGGGCGCGCCCAGGTCCAGGCAGCGCTCGATCTCGGTGAAGACCTGGTTGAAGTGCATGATCCGCATCACGCCGGGATGCGAGAACGACCGGTTGTAGGCGTGGTGCGGCATCAACACCCGGGCGTTCGTATGCTCGGCCACGTCCTGGCAGTTCTCGTAGTTGTCATCCACGAACAGCACCACCCCGAGCTTGTCCACCACCGCCGACTTCTCCTTCTCCACCAGGTGCACGTCGGGGTTGGTGATGCCGTGGCGCCGGAACCATTCCGACGTGACCGCGTGGATGTCCCAGCTTTCGTGGCCGGTCCGGTGCGTGATGAACGAAAGCAACCCGCGCTGGTTCAACCGCTCCAGCCGCGACCACTGGTCCTCGCTCAGGAGCGAATCCAACCCGTCCCAGAAACCCGGGTCCCGGCGCACGGCGTCGGAGCAGTCCCTCACGGCTTCCTCGGTCAGGACCGGATGGGCCGACAGGCGCACGCTGCGGAGCGATTCCGCCGGGATCGGTCCCTTGCCCACGCGCTTTTCCAGACGGAGAAGAAAGGGAGAGAGGAAGTCGGCCACCACGCCGTCGATGTCCAGCCCCACCATCGTGACCAGAGCTTACGCAATCGGACCGTGCGCCGCAAATGGCCGCCGGCCGTGGCGCCGCGCCAATCCTTGACGAACCGCAACCGGTCGGATACAAAACCCTTTTCTTCAGGCACACCGCAACACCCGCCCGCTTTCCTCTGAATCGACCGGAGCTCGAAGCGAAGGACCATCGGGTCGTCGGTGGCGGCGTATCGCCTCTGCCGCGCGGGCGCGCTCACCGGCCCCGAACATCGTGAGCGGTTGCGTTTAACCAGTCAGGAGAAGTCATGGCCAGAGTCGGTTTCGCACTTGGTTACGGGAAGTTCACCAACGTTCGGGAAATCGCCGATCTCATGCGGCGCGCCGAGGAGAAGGGCTTCGAGATGGGCTTCTTCTCCGAGACCATCGAGTTGATGCGCGACTCCGTCTCGGCCCTGAGCGCCATGGGCCTGGCCACTTCCAAGGTGACCCTGGGAGCCACTCAGATCGTCCGCCTGCGCACGCCCATCTGCATGGCGCAGTCGTTGATGACGCTGGACGAGATGACCGGCGGACGCATCACGCTGGCGCCGGGCGCCTGTACCCGAAGCCACGCCCGCGTCCACGCCATGGAGCACCAGGATCCCCCTCAGGTGCTCAAGGAATACATCGAGTCCATGCGCCTGCTCTTCACCGGCGAGAAAGTCGACTACGAAGGCCAGTTCGTCAAGTTCAAGAACGTCGGCATCGGCTGGAAGCCTCTGCGCACCCACATCCCGCTCTACATCCCGGCCACGGCGCGCCCGGGGCTGAGGCTCGCCGGCCAGATCGGCGACGGCGTGGTGCTGAACGCCGTGTGCTCGCCCGAGTATACCGCCAACGCCCTCAAGATCATCAAGGATGCGGCCGAGGAGGCGGGGCGCGACTTCTCCAACTTCGAGGTGGCCCAGTTGATCAACTGCTCCATCGCCGACGACCACCAGAAGGCCCTCGACGCCATCCGCTGGGAGGTGGCCACCAAGCTCGATCCCGTCCAGCTCCCGTTCATCGCCCGTCCCAAGATGAAGGTGGGCGAGCCCTACATTCACGAGGAAGACATCCCGACCTTCGAGAAGGCCCATGCCGAGGGCGGCATGGAGGCGCTCATCAAGGCCATCCCGGACTCCTACGTGGAGGGCATGACCGCCAGCGGCACCCCGGACGAGGTCAAGGCGCGCGTCCAGCAGTACCGCGACGCGGGCGTCAAGATCCCGCTGCTGCGGCCCGCCGCGGCCGACCAGACCGATGCCCTGATGGACCTGTTCGCCCAGTAGAGGCCGGGCCGGCATGTATCGAGTCGGCGTCGACATCGGCGGAACCTTCACCGATCTGCTCCTGGTGGCGGATGACGGCACGTCCTTCATCGGCAAGACCCTCACCACCCATGGGGACCCGAGCGTGGCGGTGGAGACGGCGCTGCGCGAGGGATTGGAGACCGGGATCGTGGACCGCGCCCAGCAGGGCACCGTGGTGCACGGCACCACCCTGGTCACCAACGCCCTGATCGAGCGCAAGGGCGCGCTCACCGCCTTGCTCACCACCGCGGGCTTTCGCGACGCCCTGGAGATCGGCCGCGAGCACCGCTACGAGCTTTACGACCTCGACCTCGAGTTTCCCAGGCCGCTGGTGCCGCGCTACCTGCGCTTCGACGTGCCGGAGCGCGTGGCCGCGGATGGCGCCGTGCTGGAGCCGTTGGACGAGGAGTACGTGCGCGGCCTGGTGGCCGAGCTCCGGGACAAGGGGGTGCGCGCCGTCGCGGTGTGCTACCTCAACAGCTTCCGCGACCCGGCCCACGAGCGCCGCACCCGGGAAATCATCGCCGAGGTGGCGCCGGACATCCGCGTGTCCGTCAGCGCCGACGTGGTGCCGGAGATCCGCGAGTTCCAGCGCACCAGCACCACCGCCGCCAACGTCTACGTGCAGGAACGCGTGGCCGCCTATCTCCAGGAGTTGCAACAGCGGCTGGACGGCCTCGGGTTCAGCGGCAGCTTCTTCGTCATGCTCTCCAGCGGCGGCATCGGCACACCCGAAACCGCCGCGCGCTTCCCCGTGCGCATGCTCGAGTCGGGGCCGGCGGCCGGTGCGCTGGCGGCGGCCGCCCTGGGAAACCGCGCGGGCTATCCCGACCTCCTCTCCTTCGACATGGGCGGCACCACCGCCAAGCTGTGCGCCGTGGAGAACGGCTACCCGCTGAAGGCGCGTGAGTTCGAGGTGGACCGCGTGTACCGCTTCCGCAAGGGCAGCGGCCTGCCCATCAAGATCCCGGTCATCGACATGATCGAGATCGGCGCCGGCGGCGGCAGCATCGCCCGGGTGGACGCGCTCGGGCTTCTGAAGGTCGGACCCGACAGCGCCGGGGCGGAGCCCGGCCCCGCCTGCTACGGCCGCGGCGGTACCGGCGCCACCGTTACCGACGCCAACCTGATCCTGGGCTATTTCGATCCCGACTACTTCCTCGGCGGCGAGATGAAGCTCGACGTGGAGGCCGCGCGCAATGCCCTGGGCGAGCTTGCCTCCCGGCTCGGCATGCGTGTCGAGGAGGTGGCCTGGGGCATCCACCAGATCGTCAACGAGAACATGGCCAACGCCGCCCGGGCGCACCTGGGGGAGCGCGGCAAGGACCCGCGGGAGCTGCCCATGTACGCCTTCGGAGGCGCCGGGCCGGTGCACGGCTGCCACGTGGCCGAGCTGCTGCGCCTGCCCACGCTGATCTCGCCCATGGGCGCGGGGGTGGGCTCCACCTTCGGCCTGCTGGCGGCGCCCCTGGCCTTCGACTTCGTGCGCAGCGCCTACAGCCTGCTGGACGAGTTGGACTGGTCCTTCGTCAACGGCATGTTCGACGACATGTGCGCCGAGGGCCGCGGCATCCTGGAGCAGTCGGGTCTGGCCCCGGACGAGATCGTCTACGAGCGCACCGCGGACATGCGCTACACCGGCCAGGGCCACGAGGTGTCCGTGCCCATCCCCGACGGGGTTCTCGACGCGAGCCACCTCGAGGCCATCAACGGGGCCTTCGAGCGCACCTACGAGCAGATGTATGGCCGCACCGTGCCGGACGTGGTGGTGGAGGTGATCAACTGGCGCGTGGTGGCGCGCGGGCCGGAACAGTCGCTCGACTTCTCGACCCGGGACACCGAGGCGGGCGGCGGGAAGGCGCAGAAGGGGACCCGCCCGGTGTACTCGGCCGGTCGGGGGAAGTTCGTCGAGACCGCGGTCTATGACCGCTATGCACTGACGCCGGGCATGACCTTCCCGGGACCCGCGATCGTGGAGGAGCGCGAGTCCACCCTGGTTGTCACCGCCCGCAGCCGCGCCCGGGTTGACGATTATCTGAACGTGGTCGTAGAGTTCGACTACGAGAAGGGATGATCGTGGGGACGGCGCCCTTCGACTGGCTCAGGACAGGCGTCGCGCACCGAAGTAGAAGGCGACAAGATCCGCACGGAGTTCTCTCATGAGCAAGGCCGCCATCGATCCCGTCACCCTGGAGGTCATCTGGAACCGGCTCCTGTCCGTGGCCAACGAGCAGCAGGACGCGCTCATGCGCACGGCCTTCAGCACCATCGTGCGGGAGAGCCAGGACCTGGCCTGCGGCCTGTTCGACACCCAGGGCCGCATGGTGGCCCAGTCGGTCAGCGGCACCCCCGGCCACATCAACGCCATGGCCACGTCCATGGGGCACTTCCTGCGGGAGTTCCCCGCCGACACCCTGACGCCCGGGGACGTGCTCATCACCAACGACCCGTGGCAGACCGCCGGGCACGTGAACGACATTACCATCACCACGCCCATCTTCCGGCGCGGGCAGCTCGTGGCGTTCTTCGCCAACACCTGTCACGCGGCGGACATCGGCGGGCGCATCCTTTCCGCCGAGGCGCGCGAGGTCTACGAGGAAGGGCTGCGCATTCCCATCATGAAGCTCTTCCACGCGGGCGAGCCCGATCCCATCCTGCTCAAGGTGATCCGCGCCAACGTGCGGTTGCCCCACGAGGTGGTGAGCGACTTCTACGCCCAGTCCGCGTGCAACGACGCCGGCGGCCGGGCGCTCATCGAGACCATGGACGAGTTCGGACTGGACAGCTTCGACCCGGTGGCCGAGGAGATCATCAGCCGCTCGGAGAAGGCGGTGCGCGCGGCCATCGCGGAGCTTGAGGACGGCGCGTGGGAAGGCGAGACCTGGAGCGACGGCTTCGAGGAGCCGATCTACATCAAGACGAAGCTGGAGGTGCGGGGCGACGAGATCTTCATCGACTTCGCCGGCTCCTCGCCCCAGAGCCACCGCGGCATCAACGTAGTGATGAACTACACCCACGCCTACGCCAGCTTCGCGGCCAAGGCGGCCATCTATCCCGACGTGCCCCACAACGAGGGCAGCTTCCGGCCGGTGCACGTGACCGCGCCGGCGGGCTCCATCCTCAACGCCAACGACCCGGCGCCGGTGGCGGCGCGGCAGACCGTGGGCCACTTCGTGCCCACCGCGGTGTTCACCGCGCTGGCCAAGGCGCTCCCCGGCAAGCTCATGGCGCCGAGCGCCGACCCCATCTGGCTCAGCGTGTGGCGCGGCCAGGACCCCGCGTTCAACCTGACGGTGTTCCAGGTGGGCGGCACCGGCGCCCGTCCCACCAAGGACGGGCTGAGCGCGGTGGGCTTCCCGAGCGGCGTGGCCGGCGTCCCCGCCGAGGTCATCGAGAGCCTGTCGCCGCTGGTCATGCGCCGGCGCGAGCTGCGGGTGGACTCCGGCGGCGCCGGCACCTGGCGCGGCGGCCTGGGCCAGTTCACCGAGTTCGCCAACCGCGCCCACGGCCAGTGGAGCGTCAACGGCATCCTCGACCGCACGCGCTACGCCGCCCCCGGCATCATGGGCGGCGGCCCCGGCCTCCCTGGCGAGTTCATACTCGACGGCGGCGAGCGCCCCAACCCCAAGGCGCAGACCCATCTGGGCGGGGACCGCAGCGTGCAACTGAACCACCCCGGCGGAGGCGGCTACGGCGACCCCATGAAACGCGACCCCGAACGCGTGCGCGCGGACGTGGTCTACGGCTACATCACCCCGGAAACCGCCGCCCGGGACTACGGCGTGGTGGTGCGTTTCACCGGCGGCGACGACGAGAAGGTGCGGCTGCCACAGCAGTGGGTCATCGACCAGACGGCGACGCGGGAGTTGCGGGGGACCGCGGCGTCTTGATTACGTTCGTTACCGGAAATCCCGGGATCGTCATTCTGCGGAACAGGCTGTGTCAAGACTCTGCTGAGATATGAGAACGGCACCATGCCCCGAATCGTCATTCCCGCGGAAAAGGCTGTCGAGACCCTGCTCGGACACGGAATGGCGCCCACTTCACAGAACGTCATTCCGGCGGAACAGGCTGTGTCAAGTCACCATCCTGGAAAGGCAACAACCCCCAGAAACGTCATTCCCGCGAAAGCGGGAATCCAGGGGTGGAGAGGGGCCAAACGGCGTGTTTCCCCGCCTCACCCCGCCTGGATCCCCGCTTCCGCGGGAATGACGACTCGGGTTTTGGCGCCGTTTCGTGGCCGAGCGAAGTCTTGACACCGCCTGTTTCGCGGGAAGGACGTTCTGTGAAGCGGGTGCCGTTGTCTAATACCGAGGACGTCGGATCATGATCTTGTCTGAACGCATTGCGCTCGTCACCGGCGCCGCCACCGGCATCGGCCGGGCGACCGCCGTGGAGTTGGCGCGGGCCGGCGCCGCCGGTGTGGCCATCAACTACCGGTCGGCCAAGGACCAGGCGGAGAGCCTGGCCGAGGAGGTGAAGGCGCTGGGCGCCGAAGCCCTGTGCGTACACGGGGACGTGCGCGACGACGGCCACGTCCGCGCCATGGTCGACCGCACGGTGGAGCGGTTCGGGCGCCTGGACATCCTGGTGAACAACGCGGGCATCACACGGTGGGTTCCGATCACGGACATGGACGCGTTGACGGACGACATCTGGGACATGACCCTGGACGTCAACGTGAAAGGCGCGTACCGTTGCGCGCGGGCGGCGGCCCCGCACCTCAAGGCCGCCGGCGGCATGATCGTCAACGTGTCGTCCATCTCCGGCGTCATTGCGCCTTCCACCATGTCGTCCCTTGCCTACGGCACCGCCAAGGCCGGGCTCATCTACCTGACCCGCGGCCTTGCCGTGGCGCTGGGGCCCGAGATCCGGGTCAACGCCGTGGCGCCGGCTTTCACCGACACGCAGTGGATGCGCGACCACTACGGCGCCGACTACGACGACGTGATCGAACGCGCCTCCGCCAACTACCCGCTGAAGCGGGTGGCCAAACCGGAAGAGGTGGCCGGAGCCGTCCTGGGCCTCATCACCGGCGGCGACTTCGTCACCGGCCAGACCCTGCTCGTGGACGGCGGCCTGAGCCTGAGCTGATCCCGTCCGCTCTTTTCGCGGATACGAGAGAGACTTGCCATGACCAAGACGGAGTTGATGACCGCCATGCAGGCCCACCGGCTGGTGGCGGTGATTCGTTCCAGGACCGCCGAAGAGGCGCTGGCCATCGCCCGGGCCGTGGGCGAGGCCGGCGTCCGGTTCGTCGAGGTGACCTTCACCGTTCCCGACGCCGCGGAGGTGATGCGCACTCTGGCCCGGGAAGGGGATGTGCACGTCGGCGCCGGCACCGTGCTCTCCGAAGAGCAGGCGCGCGCCGGCATCGAGGCGGGCGCGCGTTTCATCGTTTCGCCGAGCCTCGAACTGGACCTGGTTCCGCTCTGCCGCGAGGCCGGCGTGGCCTCCATCCCCGCCGGCGCGACCCCCACGGAGATCGTCCGGGCGCTGCGCAGCGGCGCCGACCTGGTGAAGGTCTTTCCCGCGGACTGCGTGGGCGGACCGCATTTCATCCGGCAGATGCTGGGTCCGTTCCCCGATGCCCGCTTCATGGTCTCGGGCGGCGTCAACCAGGAGAACGTCGCCGAGTACGCCACCCTGGGGGTGACGGGCATCGTGCTGGGCAGCGCGTTCCTGGCGGACGTGCTGGCACGTGAGGGCCACGCCGGGCTCGTGGCCAAGGCACGGGAGTTCGTGGAGTTGGTGGACGACGCCCTGGGCGCCGCTGCCGCTTAGTCGCAGGTTGTTGCACCCCGTCCGGCCCGCTTCGAGCCAGCGCCGCGCTACGCTCAGGGCGAACGGTCAGGTAAGGGATCTTGAGTCATTCCGTTCGCCCTGAGCGTAGCGAAGTCGAAGGGCGCCAGTTCGATCCGCGGCAATTTTCTACGAACCCACCTGACGTGACGGACCGCACTTGATGACGAACCGGGAAGCACAACGAATGAAGGCGGTGCCCTACTCGGGCCTCCGCAAGATGATGATGCGGGCCGACGAACTGGGGCGGCAAGGCAAGCCGGTGATCCACATGGAGATCGGCCGGCCTGATTTCGACACGCCGGAACACATCAAGGCCGCCGCCCGGCGGGCGCTGGACGAGGGCAAGGTCCACTACACCTCCAACTATGGTGTACCGGAGCTCCGTCGCGCCATCGCCGGCAAACTGCGCAGTGAGAACGGCCTGGAGTTCGATGAGAACGGGGAGATCGCGGCCACCATCGGCGCCAACGAGGCGGTGTTCCTGGCCATGATGGCGTTCCTCGACGAGGGCGACGAGGTGCTGGTGCCGGACCCTTCCTGGCTCAACTACTTCCACTGCATCACCTTGGCCGGCGGCGTGCCCGTGAGCGTGCCGCTACGGGCGGAAAAGGACTTCCGCATGGACCCCGAGGACGTGGCCCGGCTGCTGACGCCGCGCACGCGCATGATGGTGGTCATGAGCCCGCACAACCCCACCGGCGCCGTGCTCGACCGGGATCGCCTGGAGGCGCTGGCGGCCCTGGCGAAGGAGCGCGACCTGCTGGTGCTGGCCGACGAGATCTACGAGAAGATGGTGTACGACGGCGCCGTGCACCACAGCATCGGCGGCCTGCCGGGCATGCGCGAGCGCACGCTGCTGGTGAACGGTTTCTCCAAGAGCTACTCCATGACCGGGTGGCGCCTGGGCTACGTGGCCGCGCCGCGGGAACTCATCGACGTCATGATTCGCGTGCACCAGTACACGGTGATGTGCCCCACCTCCTTTGCCCAGTACGGCGCGGTGGCGGCCTACGAGGGGCCCCAAGACTGCGTGAACGACATGCGGCAAGAGTTCGCCCGCCGCCGGGAACTGATCCTGCGGCGGCTCCAGGCCATGGAAGGCATCGACTGCCCCGTGCCCGAGGGCGCCTTCTACGTCTTTCCGTCCGTGCGGCGGCTCGGACGGTCTTGCCAGGAGGTGGCCGAGCACCTGCTGGAGGACGCCTACATCGCCACGGTGCCGGGCAGCGCCTTCGGAACGTACGGCACGGGACACATCCGGCTCGCCTACTCCAACTCCTACGAGAACATCGAGGAAGCCATGGACCGCATGGAGACGAGCCTCGCGAGGCTGTAGCGGCGGGTTTCAACCCTCCCGTCATCCGGTAGCACTGATGGACTCCATGCGGGAGAGGCAACGCGGCCGATGACAAGCTCCGCGGGGGACCGGGGCGGTTCCGGGGAGGTCTTCGAGTTCGTGAAGGTGAGTGCAATCGGCATCATTTTGCCGGGAATTCGTCCAGGGAGAGACGATGAGGAAGTCCGAACAGAAGAAGCGTGCCGAGATCTTCGCGGCGATGCACGAGGGCGATGAACTTCTCGTCCTGCCCAATGCGTGGGATGCGATCAGTGCGTGCGTCCTGGTGGAAGCGGGTTTCGCCGCCGTCGCGACCACCAGCGGCGGCTGTGCGTTCGCGCTCGGATATCGCGACGGCGAGAACATCTCCTTGCGGGAGATGGCCGGCGCGGTGCGCCGCATTGCCAATGCCGTGCCGGTTCCGGTGTCGGCGGACATGGAAGCGGGCTACGGTCCCGCGCCGGAGAACGTGGCGGAGACGACGCGCCGAACCCTCGCGGCCGGCGCGGTCGGAATGAACATCGAGGACAGCGACAAGCGGAACCCGGGACATCTCGTCGAGTTCGCGGTGGCGGTGGAACGGGTCCGCGCGGCCCGCGCGGTCGCCGATTCGGCGGGCATCCCGATGGTCATCAATGCCCGCACCGACGGATTTCGTCATGGTGACGCCGAGGACGTGTTCTCCGAGACGGTCCGTCGCGCCAACGCCTACCTGCGGGCCGGCGCCCGCTGTGCGTTCGTGCCGTTCGTGAGCGACGGCGCGCTGATCGGTCGGCTGGCCGCCGCCATCGACGGACCGATGAACGTGCTGGCCGGCGCGAACACCCCGCCGGTCCCAAGGCTTCGCGATCTGGGCGTCAGGCGGGTGACCGTCGGCAGCAACCTTGCCAAGGCGGCGATGTCGCGGCTGCGGCGGGACGCCGATGAGTTGCGCGGACCGGGCACCTTCGAATTTGCCCGCGATGTCTACACGCAAGCCGACGTGCACCGAATCCTGACCAGCCCGGGCGGCCCCGGAGAGCATTGACGGATCGCCGGGCACTCGCCGCGGGTGCGTCACGCCCGTTGATGGCGGATGCCATGAACACCACATACCGAGGAGACCTATGGCAAACATCGAACTGACGCTGGCTTGTGAAGACTACGACCGCACCCGGGCCCTCAGGGACGGACTGGTGAAACCCGAGGGCATCGACCTCAACTACGTGGCGCTGCCCGTGGAGGAGATCTTCTGGCGCATGCTCCACTTCCACGAGTTCGACGCGGCGGAGATGTCCATGGGCGCGTACCACGTGGATGCCTCCCGCGGACACCAGCCGTTCATCGCCATCCCGGTGTTCCCGTCGCGCATGTTCCGGCACCGATGCATCTTCGTGAATGCGGCTTCCGGCATCGAGAAGCCGGAGGACTTGAAGGGCCGGCGCGTGGGCGTGCCGGAGTACACCATGACCGCGTCCGTGTGGGTTCGCGGCATGTTGCAGCACGACTACGGGGTGGAGGCCAGGGACGTTCATTGGGTGCAGGGTGGGGTGGAGCAGCCGGGACGCAAGGACCGGGTACCCTTCGACGCTCCGGCCGGAGTGGAGATCGAGACCGAGGAGGAGCGGACCCTCGACGACATGCTGGAGAAGAGCGACATCGACGCGCTGGTTTCGGCGCGCATGCCGTCGTGCTTCGTGCGGCGCGCCCCCGGTATCACCCGGCTCTTCAAGGACTGCCGCGCCGCGGAGATGGACTACTTCCGCCGCACCGGTCTGTTCCCCATCATGCACTGCATCGTGGTGCGCCGGGAGATCTACGATGCCCACCCGTGGGTGACGCAGAACCTCTACAAGGCCTTCTGCCAGGCCAAGGACCTGTGCGCGTCGCAGATCTACGACACCAACGTGCTGCGCACGCACCAGCTCTGGTACCTGTTCGAGTACGAGGAGACGGTGGACCTCATGGGCGAGGACTACTGGCCCTACGGGTTCGAGAACAATCGCAAGACCCTGGAAACCTTCCACTCCTATCTGCTGGAGCAGGGCGTGATCAAGAGTCCCGTGGACCTGGAGAGTTTGTACGCGTCCAACACGCGGGAAGCCTTCAAGATCTGACGGCCGGATCGAGAACGGTTGCGCGTTGGCATTCCCGTGCGATCACTGGAACGGCACGCCGTAGGACGGGCGTACGCGGAAGTAGTCGCTGACGTATTCGTTGGCGGGGTGGCGCATCAACCGCTCGGCGGTGCCCACCTGCTCCAGGCGTCCCTCGTGCATGAGCGCGATGCGGTCGGCCAACTCCAGCGCGTCCTCCAGACTGTGGGTCACGAAGAGGGTGGTGAGGCGCTGGTCCCGGTGGAAGGCGCGAATCTCTTCCCGCACCCGGCGGCGGTTGGGCGGGTCCAGGTTGCTCAGGGGCTCGTCCATGAGCATGATTCGCGGGAACGTGGTCATTGCCCGGGCCAGGGCCACGCGCTGTTGCTGCCCCGCGGACAGTTCCTGGGGCTTGCGTTCGAAGAGCCGCTCCTCGATGTTCAATGCCTTGGCCAGGGGCCGGATCAGTTCGCGGATGGCGTCGGTGGACCACTTGCGGATGCGTAGCGGCAACGTCAGGTTGGCGTACTTGCGATCCTCGAAGACGCGCATGTGCGGCCACAACGCGTAGCTCTGGAAGATGAGCTGCACGTCCCGGCGCCCGGCGGGCACGTCGTTCACCGGCACCCCGCCGATAAGCACCTCGCCCGCGTCCGGCGTCTCCAGCCCGGCGATGACGCGCAGCAGGGTGGTCTTGCCGCAGCCGCTCTCCCCGATGATGACCAGGAACTCCCCTTGGTCCACCTCGAGGTCGAACCCGTCCACCGCGGTTATCGGGCCGAAGCGCTTGGTGATGTTGCGCAGCACGAGATTCTTCACGCGGCCATGGTAAGGCAACCACCGGAGCAATACAATCCTCTGAACTGTCAGCACCGTTGAGGAGACAGGGACCTTACGGATCGTCATTGATATGAAAATAAGATCGTGTCCAGTGAATTCAGTCAGTTACAGACGTCCGTCTTCGTCATTCCCGGCCCTCCAATACGTCATTCCCGCGAAAGCGGGAATGACGTATTGGGGGGCCGAAGTCTCCTTTTCATCCCCCTGTGTGTCGGCCGAAAGGCGACATGAGTGATTCCCGCGAAACAGGCTGCGTCAAGACTCCGTTCGACAACGGAAGTGACACTGGCGCGCCGAATCGTCATTCCCGTGAAAGCTTGTCCCGACCCCGATCGGATGCGGGAATCCATGGGAGGAGAGGGGCCGCGGGAGACGAGTCGAAGCAGGATCCATGCACAAATCCAGGGAAACGATACAACGCCTGATACGCGCCAGCCTGGGCGAAGTGAAGGCCGACGTCGTGGTGACCGGAGGGCGGCTGATCAACGTCTACAGCGGCGAGGTGCTGGAGGGCGTCGAGATGGCCGTGAGCCAGGGGCGGACCTGCTACGTCGGCCCCAGCGCGGACCACACCCGCGGCGACCAAACGCGTGTCGTCGATGCCCGGGGCCGCTGGATCGCGCCCGGCTTCATCGACGCGCACACGCACATCGGCCACTTCTGCCGCCCGTTCGAGCTGCTGCAGGCGTACCTGCCTCACGGCACCACCGCGCTAATGGCCTCGTGCGACGAGCACACCGTGGCCTTCGGCCTCACAGGCATGCGGCTGTTCCTGGACGAGGTCGCGTCCCACCCGCTCCGAGTCTACACCCTGGTCTCCATGGCCGCGCCCCAGGATCCGCTGCTGTGCGAGACCGAGTCCCTCTCGGACGAGCAGGTCGAGGAGGTTTTGCGCGACCCCAGGGTGCTGGGCCTGGGCGAGGTGGTCTCATGGCTGCGCCTGGTCCAGGGCGACCCGGATTTGCTGGCGCGCATCGGCATGACGCTCAACCGGGGCAAGATCGTTCACGGCCATACCGCCGGGGCGCGCGACCGCCGCCTCAACGCCATCGCCGCGGCCTCGGTGTCGTCGTGCCACGAGCCCATCAGCGGCGAGGACGCCTTGGCGCGCCTGCGCCTCGGTTATTGGACCATGCTGCGCGAGGGCTCCTTCCGGCAGGACCTCGAAGCCACCCTCAAGCCGCTGCTGGCCGCCGGCGTGGACACCGGCCGGCTGATCCTGGTCACCGACGGCATGGCCCCCGACGACGTCGCGGCCCACGGCCACATGGACCACGTGATCCGCCGCGCCGTGGCGTTCGGCCTGAGCCCCGTGCGCGCCATCCAGGCCGCCACGCTGCACCCGGCCACCTACTCCGGCCTGGAACAGGACATCGGCGGCCTTGCTCCCGGCCGGTTCGCGGACTTCGTGCTGCTGGACGACCTGGACAGCGTGCGCGTGGGCGCCACCTACATCGGCGGGGAGCCGGTGGCCCAGGCCGGGGAAACGCACGTCGCCGTCGTTCCGCCGAGCTTTCCCGGCGGCATGGGCCTCGACATCGCGTTCCGCCTGCCCGTGACCGCCGAGGATATGCGCGTTCGTTGCGAGGAATCCCGCGCGCGCGTCCGTGTCATGGACCTCATCAACCAGACCATCACGCGGGAACGCGTCGTCGAGGTCCCGTGCGCCGGCGGGGTCGTCTCGGCGGACGTCGAGGCCGACCTCCTCAAGGTGGCGGTCTTCGACCGCCGGGAAGGCTTCAGCCCCGTTTTCGGCTTCGTGCGCGGCCTTGGGGCCGACATCGGCGCGGTGGGCACCACCGTGAACCTCGACGAGTACACGCTCCTGGTGGCCGGCTCCAGCGACTACGACATGGCGTATTGCGCCAACCTGTTGCTGGAGAACGGCGGCGGCATCGCTGTCGTCGACAAGGGTCGGATCCTCGAAGAGATTCCGTTCCCCATAGGAGGTCTGTTCTCTCTGGAACCCTGGCGCGACGTCGGCGAGAGACTCGCCGCCGTCCAGCAGATCCTGAAGGAACGCGGGAGCGCGTTTCCCAAGCCCCTCTACGCCCTCTGCTTCCTCACCTTCGTCACCCTCCCGGAACTGCGCATCACGGGCCGCGGTCTGGTGCGCGCCAAGGAACGGCGCATCGTGCCGCTGTTGGCGGAGTGACGTCGGGCGTCGCTTTGAGTGACGGTTGGCTGGTGTTGACATTTGTATATACGCATGCTTGGCTCGTAACGGGATGAAGATTGCGTTTTCGGGCTTTGATTGGGATGCGGGGAATCGGGAACATTGTAGCAAGCATGGGCTCGGTCAGAAGGAGATCGAGAGTTTCTTCCAGCAAGACAACTTGCTCGTAAGCCCTGATCTGCGACACGGGAAACAGGAGGAACGCTATTTGGCCATGGGTCGTGCTCGAACAGGAAGGTCTATGCTGGCGGTCTTCACGATGAGGATCGTCGACCAGTCCGTGCTGCTTCGTCCCATAAGCGCGAGGTACATGCATGCAAGGGAGGCCCAAAAATATGAGCAAGAAAATCCCTAGGTTCAGGACCGACGAGGAAGCCGCGCGGTTTCTGGAGCAGGAACTCACGGACTACCTGGACCCAAAGAACTTCGTGCCCGTAACCTTTGAGCTGCTGCCCAAGACAAAGCAGGTGAACCTTCGGTTCTCCACGGCGCTCCTCGACGCGGTTCGGGAACAAGCCAAGCAGGAGGGTATCTCGTACCAGAAATTTGTTCGACGCGCCGTCGAGGAATCGCTCAACAAGTCGAACGCCAAGTCACAATAGAACGACCATAGGAGACTTCCGGCATGGTTCGCCGTCTCCCTCCACCTCACCGGAACAGTTCAAACGTACCGCGCACGCCGGCGTGGAAGCCGATGCCGGTGGTCCGGTAGCCGGGGATTTCCTCGTAGTCCTCGTCGAAGAGGTTGTCGATCCGCCCGAACAGCTCTACCTGTCGGCCCAGCTTGTAACCGGCGGCGACGTTGACCAGGACGAAGTCGTCGATCATCACGGGATCGGTGGCAAGGTTGAGTTGCTTGCCGTTGTAGTCGATGCCGAGGTCGACGCCGGCCTTGCCGCCGGCGAAGCTGTAGCCGAGGTTCAAGCTGGCTACGTGCTCGGCGCGGCGCGGCAACGGTTGGCCGTCCGGATCCTTCGCGTCCGTGTAGGTGTACTGGGCGGAGAGGTTCCATCCCTCCGCGGGAGTCGCCCTCAAGGTGAGCTCCAGGCCGCGAATCCTCGATGTCCCTTCCAGGTTGTCGTAGAAATCATCATCACCGGTCTCGGGGTCTTGCCAGTCGTAAGGCGTGCCGGCGTCGTTCCAGTAGATCAGGCTCGTCGGCCGGTTGTTGAAATACGTCACGTCCAGGGAGAGCCGGTCTTCCATCAGGCTCTGCTCCACGCCGATGTCCCAACCCCGGCTCTCCTCCGGCTCGACGTCGGGGTTCGGCCCGACGCGGCCGAACTGCTGAAAGAGGTGTGACAGGGTAGGGTTCTTCACTCCCGTGCCGTAGCCGCCGTGGAACCGCGTCCCGCTTCGCTCGACGACGTAGGCGGCCGTGACCCGGAACGTCGTCGTATCCTTGAAGCGTTCGTTGTCGTCATGCCGGACGCTGCCGGAGAGATGGAGTTGGTCCCACACACCGAGTTGATACTCGCCGGAATAGCCGTAGTTGGCGACGTCGGAGGCGGTGGCGCCGGACTTCTGCGAATCCTTCTCCTGCTCCGCGACGAAGGTCACGGCGTGGCTCGCGTCGGCCACCGCGGTTGTCTCGAAGAAGAGGTTCGTTTCGTAGTCGAACCGTGTCTTCCTGCCGTCGTATTCAGTCGTTCCCCACGAGCTGACGACGGTCCTTCTCTTGCGCTGCACGGCGGCGCCCAAGGCATGCCGCCAATCCCCGTCGAACAGGCTGTACTTCAAAAGCCCGCGGCCCATGGCCTGGTCCGAGTCGGTGCGGTCGTCGTTGTCCGCCGGCACGTTGTCCGTTTCCACCCGCGCCTTGACGTAGCGGCCGTTGAGCTCGAACTCCAGGCCGTCGGCGGGTCGCAGGCCGAGCTTGGCGCTGTAGGTCTGGTTCCGGTATCCGTCCTTCTCGTCTCCCGCGGCGATGGATATCCCGGAGGCGCGGAGGCCCGCGGCGCCCAGGGAGAAGTGATGGTCCCGGCCTCCGCCCCGGATGCCGGCGGACACGCTGCCCGTTCCGAACGAACCGCCCTCCACGCTTGCGTTTGCCGTGACCGGCCCTTGTCCCTTCCTGGTTGTGATGTGGATCACGCCGCCGATGGCGTCACTGCCGTAGAGACCGCTCTGCGGACCCCGGAGAATCTCGACGCGCTCGATGTCCCCGGCCAGCAGGTCGGCGAAGTTGTAGATGGCCCCGCTGCTGCTCGGATCGTTGACCTTCACGCCGTCGATGAGCACGAGGGTGTGCCCGTGCTCCGAGCCGCGGATCCGCACCGCGGTCAAGGTGCCCACGGTGCCCGAACGGTGCACCGCGATACCGGGCACCTCCCGCAGCAGGTCGGACAAGACGCGTACCTGCTTGCGCTCGATCTCCTCGGCGGTGATGACCGTGACCGCGCTGCCCACGGCCTTGGCTCGCAGTGGTATGCGGCTCGCCGAGACCACGATCTCGGGAAGCTGAGCGACGGCTTGCCCGGCGTTCGCCGGTTCGGCCGGCGTCTCCGAGGCAGCTCCCGGCGCTGACTGAGCCCGGACCGGTTGAACGGTCAGAACGAGAGAGAGGGCGAGGACACCCGTGGTCAGGAATTTCATGGCAATCTTCCTTTCCCGCGAAGGCGGATTGTGGATGGAAACGGACAGGTCTCCTGGCTTGGGCTTCCTGGCAGTCCGTGGCGGCTGCCGTCCTACTCGCCGCGCCTTCCCACCCGCCGTGCGGGCAGTGGCTCGATCCGCGGCTTTCGTAGCCGTTACAGTTGCGGGGCAGCAGGGGATTCGCACCCCTTTCCCTGGCATCCGTTTACAGGCCTTTGTTCGTGGTGGATCGGGATTCACTCGTCATGTTCTCATGGACGAACCTCCTCCAATCTGAACGCCACCGGGATCCGCACCCAGGTCGACAAGGGCGCGACGCCGCGACGCGCCGGGTGAAACCGCCAGCGCCGGACCGCCTTCACGGCCGCTTCGTCGAGGATGTCGAAGCCCGACGTGCGTTCCACTGCGACGCGGTCCGGTGCGCCGTCCGGGTTGACGAGCACCTTGAGCAGCGTCGTGCCTTCCCATCCGGCGCGGCGCGCCTTGCGCGGATAGCGGGGTCTTACGGTCCGTGCGTAGCGGACCGGACTGAGCGCCGCGCCCGCCGTGACCTGCTCCGCGGGCGTGCCGCGAGCGGTGCCGCGGGCGCCATCGCCTTCCCGGTTGGAGCGGACGGTGCCGGCGTACGACGGGTTCTCCGGCAGTCCTCTGGCGCCGTCCGCCGTGTTCGGCGGCTTCCGTGCGGCGCCGTCCGCGTGGGAGGGCTTGCTCCCCGAGTCGCCGGACACGGCCGGCTTCGTCACGGCGGCGGCGCTGGTCTCCACGATCGGTTCGGCGGGCGTCGCTCTCTCGACCGCCAGCGTCCGCCGCGGTTCCAGCGCCGGTTCGACCAGGGCAGGCGCGACCGCGAAGGGTTTCGTCCGACTTGCGTCCGTGGCGGGCTTGGTCCGTGCTGACGCGGCGGCCACTGGTTTCGAAGTCACGGGCGCGGCCTTCGACACCGGTGCCGCCGGCACTGGCTCGGCGCGGCGCCGCTCCGGGGCGACGCGCCGAGGCTCGGTCGTTGCCTGTGGCGCTGTTTCGTGTCGCTCACCTCGTTGGTCTCGTCGCGAAGTTCGCCTCCGGGTATCGCTCCTCGGCGCCTCCACGAGCCGCACCCGCAGCAGGTGCTCATCGCCCGCGCCCCCGGCGGTCATGGGCAACGGCACCCACAACAGCGCAACGTGGCACAGCGCGGAACCCAACAGGCAGTACAGAAGGCGGCGCACGTCGTCGATTCGCGCCCGGTCAGCAAGGACCTGACCGGATGGAAGCGGTAACGAACGCGTCTATGGAACGAGTGTGGATGGCGAGACCTCCTCTCTCTCCTCGGAGAGCACGGTTGCGTCGTGTCCTCAGGTAGGTCTCCTGGCTCATGGGCTGGTCGCGAGGACCGCCTTGCCGCCTTCCCGTTCCGCGTGGGGAACAGTGGCACCCTGGCAAGGGTTCCCATTTACAGTGGCGGGACCGCACCGGCTTTCAACCGGTTTCCCTGTTATCCCCTGGGGGACCTGAGGACCGGGCGGCCGGGAAGGCCGCCTCTGGCCTGTCGCTCTGTCCGGTTCATTCGAAAGAACGGGCCAGGACCTTCGGGTTTGTAGTCGCGCGGGGAGACCTTGTCAAGACGGGAGGTCTCCCCGCCGCTTGAAATGCCACCGCGCCCGGTGACGGAGCGTCACCCGACGCCGGCCGCCTTCATGTCCTCGATGTAGGCCTTGAACCCTTCCTCCACGGTGTACTCGGGCTCCCAGCCGAGCACTTCCTTGGCGCGGGTGATGACCATGGGCTGCTTCGAGGAGCGCGGCGGCTTGCCGGGGATGATCTCCACGTCCAGCTTCGGCAGAAGCCCTTGCACCAGCGAGACCAGGTCGTCGAAGGTGACCACGACGCCGGTGCCGATGTTGAAGGTGGTTGCCGCCGGGGCCGGGATGGTGGCGGCGAGCTCGATGGCCCGGCCCACGTCCTTGAAGTAGACGTACTCGAAGTCGCGCGTGGATTCCCGCGGGATGTGGGCGACGCGGCCGGTCAGGCCGGATTCCACGAGGTTTTGCAGCATCTCGCCGCCGGCGGAGCCGCCCGCGAAGTGCCCGAAGCCGAACACGTTGGCCAGCCGCAGCACGATGAGCTCGAAGCCGTAGAGTTGCTGGTAGGCCTCCACCATGAGCTCCTTGGCCACCTTGGAGTTGCCGTAGGCGTTGCCGTCGCCCCGGTTGAACCCTTCGCCGATGGCCTCGTCACCCTCCATGCGACGGTTGTACACGCCCATGGTGCTGATCTGGATCAGCCGCTTGACGCCGGTGAGGCGCACGGCCTCGGCCACGTTCACGGTGCCCATGACGTTGATCTGGAGACCGCTGTAGACGGGGTTGGCAACCGCGCCGCCGATGAGGCCGGCGGTGTGCAGCACCGTTTCCACCTTGTGGCTTTGCATGGCGTCGATCAGCGCCGGCAGGTCCCGGATGTCGCGCTTCAGCACGGTCACGTCCACCTTGCCCAGCTTGCGTTCCAGGAAGTCCATCCGCGGCGCCATGTCGTAGAAGACGATTTTCTCGCCCCGCTGCAGCGCGCGCTGCGCGAAGGCGGTGCCCACCAGGCCGATGCCGGTAATCAGAGTGCTCATCAAGGCTCCCTTCTCGTTGGGTGTTGTTGTCCAAGTACGTGCATCAAGCCCGCCGGGCTGTCAAGGCGACCGCTGGACGGCCGCCGGGTTCGAAGGGACAAGCGGGCGATTGTCCGTCGAGCATGGCGCCCTCCGCGTCCATCATGCCGGCCCGCTCACCGCCACCACCCAGTCGTCCGCGATGCGCCGGACCGTGGCGCGCACGTCGTAGACCTCGGTCATGCGCTCCGGCGTCAGGGTCTGCTCCGGCGTGCCGTCCGCGACGATGCGTCCGTCGCGCATCCACGCCAGGCGGTCGGCAAAACGCGCGGCGAGCGCGGCCTCGTGCAGCACCACGAGGGCGCCGTTGCCGGCGTCCGCGTAGGCGCGGATCAGGCTCAGGACCTGATACTGGTGCAGCGGGTCCAGGGCCTCGGTGGGCTCGTCGGCGAGCAGAACCGGCGCTTCTCCCGCCATGGCCCGGGCCATGTGGGCGCGGCACAGCTCGCCGCCCGAAAGGGTATCGCACGGGCGGTCGGCCAGCCGTTGGAGATCACAGGCGGCCAGCGCGCGCTCCACGGCGCCGGCGTCTTCGTTCCCGAGCCGTCCGGGAGAGGCGCCGTGGGCGAAGCGCCCCAGGGCCACCATGTCGCGCACCCGCAGGGGCCAGGCCAGCGGCCGGGATTGCGGCAGATAGGAGAGGCGGCGGGCGCGCTCGGCGGCGGAGAGAAGGGCCGGGTCGTCGTTGTCCAGTCGGACGCGGCCCCGGCGGCGGTTCACGAGGCCGAGCACGGCTCTGAGCAGCATGGTCTTGCCGGCCCCGTTGGGACCGAGCAGCACCACCAGCTCCCCCGGCCTCACCCGCAGCGATGCGCCGCGCAGCACGTCACGCTGGCCCAGGGTCACGTCCATGTCACGTATGCACAGCTCAGCCACTGGTCCCGCGCCTCTTCGCGGCGATCCAAATGAAGACCGGCGCGCCCAGGAGCGCCGCCACCACCCCGAGCTTCAGTTCCGCGTCCGTCGGCGCCACCCGAACGCCGATGTCCGCCAATACCAGGATCAGTCCCGCCAGCAGGGCCGACGGCGCCAGGGTGCGCGCCGGATCGTGGTTCACCAGGGGCCGCACGAGGTGCGGCGCGACGATGCCGACGAAGCCGATAGCCCCGGCGATGGCCACCGCCGCGCCGGTGGCCAGGCCCGCCCCCAGCACCACCAGACGGCGGGTGCGGGGAAGGTCGACACCCACGCCCGCCGCGCCCTCCTCGCCCAGGGTCAGGGCGGAGAGCGCGCGCCGGCCCGCGAAGAGGATCGCCAGTCCCGCCGCCAGGAACGGGGCCGCGGGCAGCAGGTCGTCGAAGCTCCGGTTGGCCACGGTGCCGAGCATCCAGTTCAGCATGTCCGACAGGGAGAACGGGTGCGGTGCGAGGTTCATCAACAATGCGGTCAGCGAGCCGGCGAAGCTCGACAGCCCGACCCCCACCAGGATGAGCGTCACCACGGAGCCCACTCTCCGGGCCGCCGCAGTCAGAAGGGCGGTGGCGGCCAGGGCACCCGCGACGGCGGCCATGGGCAATGCCAGCGCGCCGGCGCTGGCGATCCCGTAGTAGATCACTGAAGTGGCGCCGAGGGCCGCGGCGGCGGAGACGCCCAGGACACCCGGCTCGGCCAGGGGATTGCGCAGGAGTCCTTGCAGCGCCGCGCCCGACGCACCCAGCGCGGCGCCCACCACCAGCGCCGCCACCGCCCGGGGCAGGCGGATCTCCCACACCACCACGCGGTCGCCGGCCGATCCCCCTCCCGCCAGGGCGGCAAGAACGCGTTCGCCGCCCAGTGGAGTGGACCCCACCAGGCATGCCGCCGCCAGAGCCGTGAGGACCGCCGCTGCCAGCGCCAGGAGCACGCCCCGGTCGGTCACGGCTCGGCCCGCGTCGACGACCCGCGGCGGAGGGCTGCCAGAGTCGCGACGGCGTCGGCCACGAACCAGCCGCCGCAGGAAGTGGTGGCGCCGTCCAGCGTAGCCACGGGAACGGCGTGCAAGGTACGCCGGACCACGGGATGGCGGAAAGAGGTCCAGGCGTCGTCGTGGCTGGTGCCTTCGCCGAAGTCGGCCCGGGCCACGAGAGCCGGGGTATCGTAGGCCAAGGCTTCCAGGGGGATCGGTTGCCAGCCTCGCCGCGGTTGGAAATTGTCGAGGCCGGCGGCCGTCAACACGTCGTGCACGAGAGTGCCGGGCCCGGCCGAATAGCCGGCGGGCGTCATGTACAACGCGCGCGCGCTGGGCCCCTGGACCCGCGCCGCCCGCAGCCGCGCATCCATCTCGGCGATCAGGGTCTCTCCGCGTGCCGGCACCCCGAGCCCCCGGGCCGCGTGGCGGATCACCGCCCGCGCGCCCGCGATGTTGTCCGCGAACGGGATCTGCAACACCGGCACGCCGGCCCGCTCGAAGAATGCCCGCGCGTTGGGGCCGCCACCGTATGAACGCACTACCAGGTCCGGCTCCAGCGCCAGCACGTCTTCGGCCCGCAGGCGAACCCTCGGCAACCCTTGGGCCGCGGTGCGCATGTAGGAGAACGCCGCGCCCGCGTCCGGCGAAACCGCCAGGATGTCCGCGCGGTCCGCGAGGCCAAGCACGAACTGGTCCGCGCAATAGTCCAGGCTCACGATGCGGCGCCCCGGCGACTTGGCAGGCGGTGGGGGCTGGCAGGCGGCGAGAAGGACGAAGGCCGTGAGCGTCACCGCGACGATCATCGCGGTTGCCGTCAACCGGCTCCCCGGCCGCCGGGCGGGACTCGGTGTCAAGCCTTTCTCTCCCTGTTTCCCTTCAGTGTTCTTGGGTGATGCCGAGATGATGAGTGTGTAGTGGTGAAACGTACGCCGGAGGGTGGTAGCGGTCAAGCGGCCCTCCAAGTTGCCTAACTGTAGCCCATGGGATAGGCTCGTAGGTTGCCAGAACCTCTGCCTTGCCTCGTTCTCGTTCCGGCCGGAAGGTGACTCGTGTTCCATGTCCCGCCTGTCTCCCATGCGCTCGACGATGCGATCCGGCGCGCCATCGACGGCAAGACCAAGCCCTTGGGCGCCCTGGGAGTCCTGGAGACCGTCGGCGCGCAGGTCGCGCGCATTCAGAACACGCTGACTCCCAGGCTGCGCCACTGCCGCCTCACCATCTTCGCCGGCGACCACGGAATCGCCGCGGAGGGTGTGTCTCCCTATCCGCAGGCCGTGACCCGTCAGATGGTGACCAATTTCCTCGCCGGCGGCGCCGCCGCCAACGTGTTCGCCCGCGCCAACGGCGTGGACCTGCAGGTGGTGGACGCCGGGGTCGCAGGCCTCCCCATGGAGGCGCCGGGGCTCTTGTCGCGGCGCATTGCCGCGGGCACGCGCAACTGCGCGGTGGAGCCGGCCATGTCCCCGGAGCAATGCGAAGAAGCGCTGAGCGCCGGCGAGGCGCTCGGCGCCGCCGTGGCGGCGGACGCCGCGGCCTTTGGCGAGATGGGCATCGGCAACACCTCCTCGGCCACGCTGGTGGCCCACAAGCTCACGGGCGCCGGACTGGACTCGCTCGTGGGGCGGGGCGCGGGCCTCGACGACGCCGGCCTGGAACGCAAGCGTGAGATACTGGCACGCGCGGCCCGGCGTACCGCCGCGCGCCTCGACGGCGAGGACGCGTTGCGGGAGTACGGCGGCTTCGAAATGGTCATGATGGCCGGAGCCATGGTGGGGGCGGCCCGCGCTGGGGCGGTGGTGCTGGTGGACGGTTTCATCGCCGGCGCGGTGGCGCTGGCCGCGGTGCGGTTGGCGCCCGCGTTGCGGGACTACCTCGTCTTCGCCCACAGGTCCGCCGAGCACGGCCACGGCGCGGTGCTGCTGGCCCTGGAGGCGCGCCCTTTGCTGGCCTTCGACATGCGCCTCGGTGAAGGCACCGGCGCGCTGCTCGCCTGGCCGGTGCTCAAGTGTGCGGCGGCCATGCTCTCGGAGATGGCGAGCTTCGAGAGCGCCGGCGTGAGCGGTCCGGTGTGATGCGCGGGGTGTCACGTTTCCTCGGACTGATGCGCGTGGTGCGTGAAGAATTGGCGGTGTTCCTTTTGGCGGTCCAGTTTCTCACGCGACTTCCGGTGTCGTCGGCCGATCTCTTTACCGAGACTCGCCTCGCCGCCGCGGTGCGATACTATCCCTTGGTGGGCGGCTTGGTGGGTGCCGTCGCGGGCACGGTCTTCTGGCTCGCGCACCTGGTGTTCCCGGCAACCCTCGCAGTCGTGCTCGCCACAGCGGCGTCGCTCTGGGTCACGGGCGCTTTCCACGAAGACGGGTTCGCCGACGCCTGCGATGGGCTTGGCGGCGGTGCCACGCGCGAGCGGGCGCTGGAGATCATGCGTGACAGCCGCCTCGGCACCTACGGCGCGGCCGGCCTCGGTCTGATGCTGGCCGCCAAGGTCCTGGCTCTGGCCGCGGCACCGGCGGTGGTGGTCCCGTGGCTCCTGGTGGCGGCCCACGCCGCGAGCCGCGCCTCGGCCGTGCTCGCCATTGCCGCGAGCCGCTACGTGAGAGAGGCCGGCACGGCCAAGCCGGTGGCTGACGGCGTCGCGCCGGCGGGTCTGGTGCTGGCACTCGCCACCGGCACCGCGACGGTGGCGGCGTTGTGGCATCTGGCGTCGCCGGCCGCGATGTTGGCCGGCTTCACGGGGCTGGCGATCGGCCACGTCGTCATGCGCGGTTTGTACGAACGAAAACTCGGCGGTTATACGGGGGATTGCCTCGGGGCCCTGCAACAGACCAGCGAGGTAGGGCTCTATCTCGGCGCTGTGGCGGTCCTGTAAGCGCACGACCGGGCCGTCGTTCCCGGAGGCCCGGAACGTCATTCCCGCTGAACAAGGCTGTGTCAAAACGCTGCTTCCTGGCGACTAAGCGCCAGTCCGTCATTGATATGAAAATAAAATCTTGTTCAATGATTTCCGGTAGTTACGGAATCCCGCTACCCCCCAACGAGTGATTCCCGCGAAAGCATGCCCTCGACCCCGATCGGGGGCGGGAATCCAGGGGTGGGGGCGGGGCGTTGCAGCGGCGTTTCTCCTCTCCACCCCGCCTGGATTCCCTCCCCGATCGGGGTCGAGGGCAAGCTTTCGCGGGAATCACGATTCAGGGGATTGTTGCCTCTCTTGAATGGTGTTTGACACAGCCGCTTCCGCGGGAATCACGTTTCGGGGGGTTGGAATCCAGGTAGGGAGAGGTCGTGACAGGATGCGTCTGATCCTCATTCGCCATACGCGGCCGGCAGTCGCGGACGACTTGTGTTAAGGGGTCACGGACGTGGACGTGGCGCCCACGTTCGAGCAGGAGGCGGCGCGCGTGGTGGCGGCGCTGCCGGCGGTGGAGCGGCTGGTGACGAGCCCGTTGCGGCGCTGCACGCGGTTGGCGGAACGGATCGGCGCGGCGCGCGATCTCGTTCCGGCGGTGGACGAAAGGCTTCGGGAAATGGATTTCGGACGCTGGGAAGGATTGTCGTGGGAGGCCGTCGAACGGGCCGAGCTGGATGCCTGGGCGGCGGATTTCCTTGACGCCCGGCCCCACGGAGGCGAGAGCGTGCGGATGGTCGTCGAACGGGTCGGCGCCGCCCTGGCGGACATCGGGCGCAGCGGTGTGTCGCACGCGCTGGTGACCCACGGCGGCATCATCAAGGTGGCGCGGGTCTGCGCGGGCGATGCGGGCGCCTGGACGGAACGGGTGGACTTCGGCGCCATGGTGGAGGTGAAGACTCTGCCCGAGCCTGACGTGGCCCGGTTCGATCCGGGTCATGGGGGATCATGGAATTGATGCCGCTCCCGGTACGGCATGGCGGAGACCTCTCGGCCGCCCGGCGGGCCTTCGGCACACCCGAGGGCGGGTGGCTCGATCTCTCCACCGGCGTCAACCCCTGGCCCTATCCCTGCGGCGACATCGATCCGGAAACACTGACCCGCCTGCCACAGAATGACGCCCTGGAGGCGCTGCTGGCGGCGGCGCGCCGTGCCTACGGAGTCCCTCCGGACCAGGGGTTGATCGCCGCGCCCGGAAGCCAGGCCCTGATCCAGGTGCTGCCCGGAATGCGGCGCCGGTGCCGCGTCGCCGTCCTGGGTCCCACCTACGAGGAACACGCCGTGGCATGGCGCGGGCGGGGGCACGCGGTCGACGAGGCGGCCACCCTCGCGGACTGCGGCGACGCCGACGTGGTGGTCGTGGTCAACCCGAACAATCCCGACGGTCGCGTGATCGACGCAGTCACACTTGTCGGCGTCGCTGAACGATTGGCGGCACGCGGCGGCTGGCTCGTCGTCGACGAATCCTTCGCGGACGTGGCGCCGCGGGCGAGCCTGGCATCGAACCCCGCTCAGGCCAATACGCTCATCATCCGCTCGTTCGGCAAGTTCTTCGGCTTGCCCGGCCTGCGCCTCGGCTTCATTGCCGGGCCGCGGGCGCTGACGGACTCCATCGCGCGCCGCCTGGGGCCCTGGGCGGTCTCGGGTCCCGCCCTGGACATCGGCAGGCGCGCCTTGGCGGATGCGGAGTGGGCGGCCGGCACCCGCCTACGGTTGGGAGCCATGCGACGGAAGCTCGATGCCGTTCTCGCGGAGGGCGGCCTGACCGTTGCCGGCGGCACGGACCTGTTTCGCCTCGTGGAGACCCCGGCCGCCCGCGATCTCCATCGCAGCCTCGGCCGGGTTGGGGTCCTCGTTCGTTCCTTCGAGCGCCATTCGTGCTGGCTCAGGGTGGGCCTCCCATCCTCCGCGGAAGCGCTCCAACGGCTCTCGGCCGCGTTGAAGAAGGCGTTGCCGGACGTTGGCGTTCGAGAACGAGGATGAACCTGTCCGACACCGCGGCGCTCTTGCTGGCGGCGATGGCGCTGGACGCGGTCATCGGGGATCCGCGTTGGCTCTACCGGATCGTCCCGCACCCCACGGTGGTCATGGGCCGGGCGCTGTCGTTCTGCGACCGCCTGCTCAACCGGCCCGAATCGAGCGCCACGACGCGCCGCGAGGCGGGCGCGGTGTCGACGCTGGCCGTGGTGGTGTCGTTCGGCGCGCTGGGCGTCCTCGTCAGCGCCGCGCTGAGCCGCGGGTGGGGCGGGTTCTGGCTGGAGGCGCTCCTGGCATCGGTGCTGATCGCCCAGAACAGCCTCTACCGGCATGTGGCCGACGTGGGGACCGCGCTGGAACGGGGTGGTGTCGAGGCCGGCCGCGATGCCGTGGCCCATGTCGTCGGGCGTGACCCCGAATCCCTCGACGTCCACGGCGTCGCCCGGAGCGCCGTGGAATCGCTGGCCGAGAACTTCAACGACGGCGTGGTGGCGCCGGTCCTGTGGGGTCTGCTCTTCGGTTTCCCGGGCATCGTGGCCTACAAGGCGTTGAACACCGCGGACAGCATGATCGGTCATCTCGATTCCCGCTACCGCGACTTCGGCCTGGCGGCCGCCAGGCTGGACGACGCGGCCAACTGGGTGCCCGCGCGCGTCGCCGGAATCCTGCTGGCCGCATCCGGCGCACAACGGGGTGTCGGGCGCGTCGCGGATGCCCTGAGGATCATGTGGCGTGACGGCGCCAGACACCGTTCCGTCAACGCCGGCTACCCGGAAGGCGCCATGGCCGGGGCATTGGATCTGCGGTTGGCCGGACCGCGCCGTTACAAGGGGATCGTCACGGCGGACCCGTGGCTGGGGGAGGGCACTTCGGAGGCTACCGCGGATGACATCCGCCGAGGTCTCCGGGTCTACATCGGCGCTTGCTTGCTGCTGGCGGTGTTGGTCGGGGTGCCATGGCTCGGGGGCATGGAGGGTTGATCCGGCAATGCGTTGCGTCTCGACAAGGGACTGGCGCCCTTGATGTCGTTCCCGAGTCAGAACTCCCGAGGCAGGACCCCACGAGTCGTCATTCCCGCGAAACAGGCTGTCTCAAAACACCATCTTGGAGAGGCAACAACCCCCAGAAACGTCATTGATATGAAAATAAAATCTTGTTCAATGATTTTTGGTAGTTATGGAATCCCGCTACACCCCGACGAGTCATTCCCGCGGAAGCGGGAATCCAGGCGGGGTGGGGCCGGGCAATGAGGCCGCCACACCCCCCACCCCTGGATTCCCGCTTCCGCGGGAATGACTCATTGGGGGCCGGCGCCCCATTTTCATCCCCCTTTGTATCGGCTGTAAGCCGACATCGGTGATTCCCTCGAAAGCTTGCCCTCGACCCCGATCGGGGGCGGGAATCCAGGGGTGTAGACGGAGGTACAGGGATCATCGATTTACCGGGCCACCGCCATCAGCCGGTCGACGTCGATCGC
>JAJEAI010000007.1 GCA_022824205.1 Candidatus Binatia bacterium | reverse complement strand
GGCGGGCCGGCGCGCGCGCGCCGCGGCGCCGCTCTCCGCCTTCACCGTGCTGCGCCGGCTGGGGGCGCTGGTGCGCCCGCTCCTGCGCAAGGTGGCGGTGTCGTTCTCCGCCGGCGTGTTGTTCCAGGCGTCGGTGGTGGGCGCGGGCGCGGCCAGCGCGCTGCTGGTGGGGCAGCTCATCCAGGGCGAGAGCATCACGTTCCACCTGTTCCTGCTGGGCGCGGTGGTGACCTTCGCCTCGGTGCTGGCCTGGGCCGACTGCTGGCTGCCCCACGACCTCGCCTACCAGCTCCTGGCCGAGATGCGCATCGACTTCTACGACACCCTGGACCCGCTGGCGCCCGCCTATCTCTCCCGGCGCCGCTCCGGCGACCTGGTGAGCATCGCCGGGGGCGACGTGGAGACCGTGGAGCTGTTCTTCGCCCACACCATCTCCCCTGCGTTCATCGCGGTGGTGGTGCCGGTGGGCATCCTCACCGTGCTCGGGTTCGTGGGCTGGCCGCTGATGCTGGCGCTGGCGCCCTTCCTGGTGATGATGGCGCTGTCGCCGTTCATGGCGCAGAAGCGCTCGGACCGCCTGGGGGGCGCCGTGCGCCGGGAACTGGGACAGCTCAATGCCCACCTGGTGGACAGCATCCAGGGCATGCGCGAGATCGTCGCCTTCGGCCACGAGAAGCGCCAGCTTGCGTCGGTGCTGGCCAACAGCCTGAAGCTCGCCCGGGCGCAGCTCGCGTTCCACCGGGACCAGGCGGTCCAGGCCAGCCTGAACGAGGCGGTGACCGGCATCGGCGCCCTGGCGGTGCTGGGCACCGGCGTGTACCTGGTGGGCCAGCTCCAGATGGAGCGGGCGCTGCTGCCGCTGGCCAGCGTGCTGGCGCTCCTGGCCTTCGGCCCCATCACCGACATCGCGCGCACGTTCAAGGAGCTGATGGAGACGCTGGAGTCCGGGCGGCGCGTGTTCGCAGTGAAGGACGAGCCGGTGCCGGTGCGGGACGGCGCCGGCGTGCCCGTGCTCGCGGACCGGCGGGTGCCGGCGCGGGACGGCGCCGGAACGCCCGTGGTCAATGACCGGCCCCTGCCGGTGCGGGACGGCGCCGGCGTGCCTGCGCTCGCGGCCGGTGGCCACGCGCCGCCGGCCATCCGTTTCGACCATGTGAGTTTCGGCTACGACGCCGGCAACGGCCTGGCGCTGCGGGACGTTTGCCTGGACGTGGAGCCGGGCCAGACCGTGGCGTTGGTGGGGCCGTCGGGCGCGGGCAAGAGCACCTGCGCGCACCTGCTGCTGCGCTTCTGGGACCCGGCCGGCGGCGCCGTGACGCTGGCCGACCGGGACCTGCGGGACTTCACCCTGGACCACCTGCGGGCGCAGGTCTCCCTGGTTTCCCAGGACACCTATCTCTTCAACATTTCGCTACGCGACAACCTGCGGCTGGGGGCGCCGGAGGCCTCCCAGGAGCAGGTGGAGGAGGCCGCGCGCCTGGCCCACATCCACAACTTCATCGCGCGCCTGCCCGAGGGCTACGACACCGTGGTGGGGGAACGCGGCGTGCAACTCTCCGGCGGCCAGCGGCAGCGCATCGCCATCGCCCGGGCGCTCCTCAAGGACGCCCCGGTGCTGGTCCTGGACGAGGCCACCTCCCACCTCGACGCCATCAACGAAGAGCTGATCCAGCAGGCGCTGGCCGAGCTGGTGCAGGGCCGCACCACCCTGGTCATCGCCCATCGCCTGTCCACCATCCGCGACGCCGACCGCATCGTGGTGATGGACTCCGGCGCCATCGCCGAGCAGGGCACCCATGACGACCTGCTCCGCGCCAACGGCCTCTACGCCAACCTCGTCATGACCCAACTCGTCAGCGCCGCCGAGCCGGCGCGGATGGAAGGAGGATAAAATGATGTTGTCCTTGCGTTGTTCCATAACGTCGTTCCTTCGTCATTTCGGCCGCGTCCTGGGTCATTGGAGCCGCGTCCTGGGTCATTGGCGCGACCTCATGCGTCAATGCCAGCCGGCCTTCCGTCATTCCCGGCCCCCTCTCCGTCAATGGCGGCCCCCTTTCCGTCATTCCCGGCCCCCTTTCCGTCATTCCCGCGAAAGCTTGCCCTCGACCCCGATCGGGGGCGGGAATCCATGGGTGGGGAGGGGTCGCTTCGCCGGGTCGTCCCCACCCCACGCCGCCTGGATTCCCGCTTCCGCGGGAATGACGGAGAGGGGGCCGGGAATGACGGAAGGGGGGCCGGGAATGACAGAAGGGGGGCCGCCATTGACGGAGAGGGGGGCGTTCCTCGCGTTGCTCATCGCCATCCTCCTGGCGTTCCCCACCGCCCTCTTCGCCGCGTCCCCGCGCGTGGTCACCACCGTGGCGCCGATCACCAGCATCGTGGAGAACGTCGCCGGCGACCGCGCCGAGGTCACCGGCATCGTCCCGGAGGGCGTGAACTCCCACACGTTCCGGCCGGTGCCGTCCGACGCTCGCATCATGGCGCGGGCGGACCTCATCATCCTCAACGGCCTCTACCTGGAGATCCCCACGCTCAAGCTGGCGCGCGCCAACAAGCGGGCGGAGACCCCCATCCTGCTGCTGGCCGACCGTACCCTGGCCGAGAAGGACTACGTCTTCGACTTCAGCTTCCCCAGGGACCAGGGCCATCCCAACCCGCACCTGTGGCCCGACCCGGCGCACGTGATGAACTACACGCGGCTGGTGCGCGACGCCCTGATCGCGGCCGACCCGGCGGGCCGCGCGGTCTACGAGGCCAACGCCGAGCGCTACCTGGCGCAGCTCGACGCCCTGGACAAGGCCATCGCGGCGGCCGTGGCCACCGTGCCGGAGCGCAACCGCCGCCTCCTCACCTACCACGACTCGTGGCCCTACTTCGCCAAGCGCTACGGCTTCACCGTCATCGGCGCGGTGCAACCCTCGAGCTTCGCCGAGCCGAGCCCGCGGGAGGTGGCCCGCCTCATCGACCAGTTGAACACCGAGCGCGTGCCCGCGGTGTTCGGCTCCGAGGTCTTCCCCAGCCCGGTGCTGCGGCAGATCGCGCGAGAGGCTGAGACCCGGTTCATCGACAGCCTGCGGGACGACGACCTCCCCGGCGAGTCCGGCGAAGCCGTCCACTCGTACACCGGCATGATGCTGTCCAACATCCGCACCATCGTCACGGCCCTGGGCGGCTCGGCCGAGGCACTGGACGCGGTGGACCCCGCGCCGGTGGCGGGGCATCACGCAGAGTACCGGTAGAGCGTCAATGCAGGCCTCGTAGTCTACCGGGGCCGATTGGTGAATCCTCAACCAGATGCACCCGCTACCAGTTTCCGACGAGTTCAGGACTTCACCCCTGAGCGCAGTACAGGTGTCCCCCGGCGCAACTCCAGCTTGATTGACATGGACACGTTTTGAGGCATATTTTCATGTATTGTTGAAGGGTTACGGCCCAGCAGGGTCGAGAGGGCACAACGACGTCGGCGCACGCCACGGAACCTTTCATCGAAACTCCAATGCGTTACTTTGCTAATCCTGCGCACAAAGTTGAAACCACTGAGGCAGGACCGCCGGCGTGGCATCCGGACAAGGAACCTTGTCCGAAGGGAATGACTCTCCGGGAGCGGAGCGAACTCCTGCGAGGCTCAGTGGCCGAAGACCCCAATTCACCGACGACCAGGCGTTTTGCAGTTCGCCGCGTAGAGTCTGGCCTGGAGTTTTTCGCCGCCCAGATGACACAAGTTGTGAACGGCCAGATCGAGTATCATGGCTACCCTACTCATTGCGTTCCCGGGAAAATCCTGAGACGATTCAGAGATCAAGGCAAGATTTCGCAGTCGGAGTATCGTAGTCTGGTGAAGAGACTCGGTTAATTGACAATGCTGATCGGAAACCGCAACAGCTTCGCGGTCGGTATTGAGCCGCGCCTTCCCTCTTGGGAGCGTCGGTACCTCCCCGAACACACTGCGTGGGCGCAACTATCTGTCTGGGTAGATGGCGAAAACATTTGTCGCAATCTCTTGGATGGTTCTAACTCCGTTCGCGACGGTGTTAATGTTCCGCTTGCCCCGATAGCGGACTGGCTTGTGCGATCCTGGACCTTTCTGTCGTTCGAGGAACGCCCTGGCCGTTTTCCTCTTCATGAATCATTGCGCGATACCGTTACGCGCTGGGGTGATGCCCCGCCTCCCAATGGACTCAGCGAAGACGATTGGCTCGATGCCCGTGAACTTTGGTGGTCCCGACACTTCCTCGTTGCGGGGGCGGACGGGGCTCATTTACCGAACGTCTCGTTAGTCCGAGGTGATGACCGGCTCTTCATTGAATGGTCGCCGGCAAAGTTCGCAGGCACGCCCGCTCCCCGATTCCTCTCTGAGCACGGTCGCAAAATCGTCGACTGGACCGAGGGTAAGGAGGTTCTCTCCGAATTCGTATCATGCGTGGCTGAATGGTTCCGAGACAGTCAACACGATCACGTGTTCCCATGGACAAGCCTGGAGAACCCGCTACATGAAGCCTGTGGAACATTCTCCGAGACATTGCAGGCCTACACCGGAATTGCGGTAGAGGCACTACGTCAGTTGACCCGTTCCAAAGATGACGCCGACTTGCGAAAGATCCTCGGCCTGGAGGACGATGGGAGTGACCCCGGTGGCAGCGTGGTCACGCAGGTGCTGCGGGACCTTCCCCCTGGTATTTCGGAGGCTATCTGGAAGCAAATATTGCGACTGGATCAGGCAACGAAATCTGACCATAGCTTTCCGGAGGAACTAAGGAAGTTGGCACTTGAGGCCATGCGGCCCGCCTCGGATGCCGAGACGTCCGGCTATCTCGCCGCCCAGGCTCTCCGGGATCATCTCGATCTCGACAGCCAGCCGGTTGACGATGTCGATACGCTACTGAAGGATTTCGGAGTGAGCCTCGTTGAATCAGAAGTAGAGTGCACGCAAGAGCGAATGCTGGCTGGCTCCAGACGCGGTATTGGGGCTGCATTTGTCATTAATCGCACTCCGCGCACCGCGACGCCATGGGGTCGCAGATTTGAATCAGTTCGGGCATTGGGGCACCTTCTGATGGACACTTACCGACAAGGGACCCTCGGTGCCGCGTCGACAGCCTTCGCCCAGCCCTGGTCGCGCCGCCGAGCTGGAACGTTCGCGGCGGAGTTTCTGCTGCCAAGTGAAGCTTTGAAAAAAGATGGCCGGAATCTGGATTCATATGCGCGACCGGACAGGTTCGAGGAGGTCTTGAAGACGTACGGAGTAGGCGCACAAACCGCAGCCTTCCACCTCTGGAATCACCGACTGCTCTCAAGCACACGGGTACGCGATGAACTGATGGATCGATTCTCTACGGAACGAAGGTAGGGTCGTACGCTCTGCACAAACACGCTTTCCGATTGGACCCTCAACAAAGTTCGGGATGTCTGAAACCATGATCAACGTGGACTACCCCATTATCGACGGCGACGGCCATGTGGTGGAGCCGGACAACGAGATGGCCCAGTACCTGCCGGAGCGGTTCCGGCGCATTCCGGGGAACCGCGATTACTCGCTGTTTCCCCAGGACGCCTGGGCCTTCGGGGTGGTGGACCCGCACAAGCAGGACGTGCCGGACGCGGCCATGTGGCTGAGCTTCCTGGACGAGGCGGGCATCAGCGCCACCGTGCTCTACCCGAGCAATGCCGCCGCGGTGGGGATGGTGCGGCGGGTGGAGTGGTCGGTGGACCTGGCGCGGGCGTACAACGACTGGCTGCACGACAAGTTCCTGCGCCAGAGCGAGCGGCTGCTCGGGGTCGCGCTGCTGCCGGTGCACGACGTCGGCGCCTGCGTGACCGAGCTGCGCCGCTGCGTGGGCGAGCTGGGCTTCGTCGGCGCCATCCTGCCGTCCATCTCGTCGCCGCTCATGGCCTACGGCAACCCGGAGTTCGACCCCATCTTCGCCACCGCCAACGAACTGGACACCATGGTGGCGGTCCACGGCGGCTTCGTGGGCGCGCACAACTTCGCCGACCCGCTGCGCACCTACCGCGAGGTCCGCTCCCTCAAGCACGTGGTGCCGCTCATGAGCCACGCCACCAGCATGATCTCCCAGGGCGTGTTCGACCGCTACCCGAACCTGCGGGTGGCCTACCTGGAGGCCGGCTGCGGCTGGGTGCCCTATCTCATGGACGTGCTCGACGAACAGTTCGAGCGCAAGGGCGCCGGCGACCTCAAGCGCAAGCCCAGCGAGTACCTGATGGACCCCAACGTCTACTTCTCCTTCGAGATCGAGGAACGGACCCTGCCGTTCTTCATCCAGCTCCTCGGCGACGAAAAGCTCGTGTGGCCCTCCGACTACCCCCACGAGCGCCCGCGCGCCGAGTTCTTCGGCGACCTCCCCGCCTTCTTCGCCCGCGAGGACGTGTCGGCGGAGTCGAAGCGCAGGATCCTGTCGGAGAATCCCAAGCGGCTGTACAGGATCTAAGCGAGAATCGTGGGGTCTTTGACCGTGGTGCGTCATACGGCCTTGGCCGCCGCGTAGAAAATGTTGGCGTCAAGCAGAGCCGTGTAGCGCGTCACGGAACACGGTACCCCAAGTCCTGCTCTTGGGCCTCGCGCGTCAACTGGTCGAGAACCTGTTCGCGTTCGCGATCAATCGTCTCCTTGTACGCCAGCACGTCCTCCATCCGAACGCGGCGGTGCTTGCCGACCTTCCTGTGTGGAATGGCGTTTTCATCCAGAAGCTTGATCAAGAAAGGACGCGAGACATTCAGAACGTCAGCGGCTTGAACAGTGGTCAACTCCGCACCGTCAGCGATGACCGTAACGCCGCGTCCGTTGGCCATGGCTTCCAGCACGCGCATGAGCACCTCGACTGCACCGGCTGGAAGCTCAATCGGCTTATCCTGCTTCTGGTCTTTGAGTCGAAGCGTTAACGGACGATGCGTCCGGGCGTAGGAGGCGAGAACCTGGCCGGAATTACGTGCGATCGCGGCGTCACGTGGCGTGGGTGAGAGCTGCCGGTGGGTTGTCGCGTTCATATATCTCTCGTGATCTGTCGTATCTCTCTATGAGGACTCTCTGTCAAATGCAATATATGCAGCATATGAAACAGTTGTCAAGGCAACGCGCATGCCAGGGTGTGTCAAAACACTCCAGGCAGAAACGTTACGAATACGTCATTGATATAAAAATAAACTTGTTCAATGATTTCTGGTAGTTACGGAATCCCGCGACCCCCCAACGAGTCATTCCCGCGGAAGCGGGAATCCAGGCGGGGTGGGGCCGGGCAATGAGGCCGCCACACCCCCACCCCTGGATTCCCGCTTCCGCGGGAATGACAGTTCGGGGGGTGGGTAGCATTTCTTTTCCGTGCGGAGTTTTGACACGGCCTGATGCGCGGGATTGTCCACGCCCAGGTCAAATGGTACACGGGAATCCAGGTTCCCCAGACAAACACACGAAGTGCGAAGGCTACGCGCGGTGCTAAGCGACCGTGTCCAGCTCGACGCGCCTCGGAACGAACCAGTGACCACCCAAAAGCACACCGACAGGGTCCATCACGTGCACGGCCGGCTGCATGGGCACCGGCATGCGGAGGGGCGTGAGTGGAGCGAGCGGGGGCGGCCCATCGTGGAGCTGGTGGACGTGTCCAGCGGCTACCGGCAGACGCTGGGCATCGCCGACGTGAACCTGAAGCTGTGGCCGGCGCAGTTCCTGGCGGTGGTGGGACCCAACGGCGGCGGCAAGACGACGCTCTTGCGCACCATCCTGGGGCACATCCGGCCCCGGCAAGGGCGGGTGATGGTCCACGGGACGGCGGCCGGGGGCTCGGCCCTCGGCGCCGTGGGCTACGTGCCGCAACTGGAGCAGATCGACCTGAGCTTTCCCATCACCGTGGAGGAGGTGGTGCTGCTGGGGCTGTCCCGGCAGCGGCGCTGGTTCCGCGGCACCAGTGCCGGGGAACGGGACCGGGCGCACGAGATCCTGGAGCGGCTGAACATCCTGGAGCTGCGGCAGCGGCAGATCCGGGAGCTTTCCGGCGGGCAGCAGCAGGCGGCGTTCATCGCCCGGGCGCTGCTGGGCGAGCCGGAGCTGATCCTGCTGGACGAGCCCACCTCGGGCCTGGACATCCGCTCGCGCGACGAGGTGGTCCACTTCCTCCACGAGATCAACCACTCGGGCGTGGCCATCCTCATCACCAGCCACGACCTCAACTGGGTGGCGGCGCATCTGCCCTGGGTGGTGTGTCTCAACCGCCACGTCATCGCCGAAGGCGATCCCCAGGAGGTCTTCACCCCCGCGGTGCTTGGGGAGACCTACAAGGGCGAGATGGTGGTGCTCCAGCACGGCGACATGATCATGGTGGGCGAGCGGCCCCACTCGCCCAACGGGCGCTGACACCTCCATGGGTCCTTCACTGAAGCGCCGGGCGTTCCCCAAGCGCGCGCCGTCGGGCTTCCGCCGCGGGCACCAGGGGCGGTCGTGAACGTGCTTCTGGAGCCTTTCGCCTACGAGTTCTTCCGCAACGGCATGATCGCCTCGGTGATCGTCGGGGCGATATGCGGCTACGTCGGGGTCTACGTGGTGCTCCGGCGCATGAGCTACATCGGCCACGGGCTGGCCCACGCGCTCTTCGGCGGCGCGGTGCTGAGCACCATCGTCGGGGTCAACTTCTTCATCGGCGCGGGCGTGTGGGCGCTGGTGAACGCGGTGCTCATCCACCTCATCAGCCACCGCCGGCTGGTGGGCGCCGACGCCGCCATCGGCGTGGTGACGACGTCGAGCTTCGCCCTGGGCGTGGCGGTGGTGTCCACCTACCGGCGCTTCACCCTGGACTTCGAGGCGGCGCTGTTCGGCAACCTGCTGGGCATCACCGCCACGGACCTTTGGGTCATCGCCCTCACCTCCACGGCGGTGGCGTTCGTCATGATCGTCATCCGGCACCAACTCCTGTTCTCGACCTTCGACCCGGAGGTGGCGCCGGTCTACGGCATTTCCACCAACCGCACCGAGCTGATCTTCATCCTGTTGCTGGCGGTGACCGTCGTGGCGTCCACGCGCATCCTGGGCGTCACCCTGGTGTCGGCCGCGGTGGTGATCCCGCCCGTCATCGGCCGGTACCTGACACAGCGCTTCCAGACCCTGCTCGTCATCACCCCGGTCATCGGCGCGGTGTGCGCCGCGACGGGCATGTACCTCAGCTACTTCATCGACATCTCCTCGGGAGCCATGATCGTGCTCACCTTCGCGCTGGTCTTCTTCGTGGTCGGCGGGCGGCGCTGGCTGCGCGGGAGCCGGTGAGATCGTCTTTCCCGCGAAACTTTGCCCTCGACCCCGATCGGGGGCCGGGAATCAAGAGGTAGGGAGGGCCAACGACTGACCAGCCACGCCCCCCCTCCCGAGGCACCAACGCCCCGTAATCGCCCAGACGTCCGTCTTCGTCATTCCCGGCCTCCAATACCTCATTCCCGGCCCCCAATACGTCATTCCCGGCCCCCAATACGTCATTCCCGGCCCCCAATACGTCATTCCCGCGAAAGCGGGAATCCAGGCGGGGTGGGGCCTGGGGCTATGGGGCCACCACACCACCACCCCTGGATTCCCGCTTCCGCGGGAATGACGTATTGGAGGGGCCGGGAATGACGTATTGGAGGGAGCGGCAATGATGTATTGGAGGGAGCGGCAATGACGTATTGGAGGGAGCGGCAATGACGTATTGCGGGCCGGGAATGACGGTATCGGACGGCTGTGCCATTCCCTGTTCGAGTGGAGTTTTTACACAACCTCTTCCGCATACACGGCGTATCGGGGCAGAACTCGGCGCCGGTTCATGCTTAAATTGAACCCATGGCCGGGGGAGAGCCTGATGCGATTGGCCGACCGGAGGATCCTCGGTACGTAGTTCCAGGAACCGCCGCGCAAGCTTGAATTATGGAAACCGGTCGAACAGGACGACTATGAACTTCCGCAATGACAAGATGTGCCCCTCGTCCACCGTGCGCCGGCTGGCCGTGGCCGCGGTGGCGCTGTTGCTGTGGGCAGGTTCGGCGGCGGCTCAGGCGGACGCCGGCGCGGCGCGCGACCTGGTGTCGCGCTACCTCAAGGCGGTCTACGCCCAGGACTACGCCGAGGCTTACCGGTACGTTTCGAAACGAGACCGGGAGGCCAAGAGCGAGGCGGACTACCTGCGCGAGAACCCTTCCTTCACCGGCGCGTCCGGGGAGCTGGCGCGCGGGTTGGCGGAGCGGATCGAGGTGGGACCCCTCTCTTTCACGAACCGGGGCGACAGCGCCACGGTCCGTTTCGACCTACGCCTCCCGGACGCCAATTCCCCGGAGTTGGAAAAGCTCTTCGCCGGGTTCGATCCCGACGAACTGAACCGGTTGACGCCGGAGCAGCGCCGGCGAATCCTCGACGCGTTCGCCGAGATGGCGCGCGCCGGCAGCCTGCCGGTGGTCGCCGGGGAAGAATCGCTGGAGCTCCTGAAGGAGGACGGCCGCTGGACGGTTTTCCAGAACTGGAGCGAGGCGGTGCGGGTTTTCTTCCACGCCGAGGTCAAGGAAGGCCTCCCGTGGGCCTTCGAGCCCGTCCAGGGGATGGTGCTGGCGCAGCCGGGGGAAACCCTGCACGCCGCCTATCGGGCGCGCAACCTGTCGGACCGGACCGTCACCGCCAAGGCACGCCACGTGGACACGCCGAAGGAGGCGGCGGCCAAGTACCTGGACATCATCCAGTGCTTCTGTTTTCTGCGGCAGGTCCTCGAACCCGGCCAGGAAAAGGAGCTTCCGCTCGTGTTCCGGGTGGATTGGGACACGCCGCGCGAGCATGGTGAGTTCCACGTGACCTACCAGTTCTATCCGCGCGACAAGTTCCCCGGCGGGAACGGCGCGGCAGCGGCGCCGGCACAGGTCATGGCGCAGGCACGGGGCACCCTGGAAGTCCGGGTCAAGGACCACCGCGACGCCATCGACGATTTCCGCAGCGTGGACCTGCTCCTGGGGAAGCTGCGGTTGGCGCCCCATGCCCGCCTGCGCTCCTCCGATCCGGGGTGGCTCGAACTGGCGCCCCAAATGGAGAGCATGGACCTGACCCGCTACAAGGACGGCAAGGCCGCCGCCACGGTGTACCGGGGCGCGCTCGCGCCCGGGGGGTTCGCGGCCGTGGACCTCCAGTTGGCGGAAATCCGCGGTATTCTCGCGAAGACCGGCGCGCCCGGTCCAATCAAGAACGCCGTGAAACCCATCCGCCTCGGCTTCGAGGTCAAACCGGGCGCCACCACGGTGGTGGTGCTGGACCTGGAGCTGCTCGACTTGAGCGATCATCCTGGGCGCGGTTACGAACTGCTCATCAAGGGTTACGAGCTTTACGAAGATGGCCGGCTGCTGCGGAGGATCCCGCCCGCGTAGCCGCGCGGTCGAGTGTCACCCAATGCGTCATTCCCACTGCCACCTCAACACGTCATTCCAACGGAAGCTTGCCCTCGACCCCCATCGGGGGCGGGTGTCCAGGGGCGGGCAGGCGGGAAACGCGAGGTGCACGGCATGACGCAACGGCGCTTCGCCATCCAGGTGACCGTCGGCACCGTGCTGTTCGTCGTCCTCCTGGGCTTGGTCATCCAACAGCTACGCACGTCTCCGGCGATGCCCCGGCAACCCGTCCTGGAGGAGCTGGCGCGCTACGGCCCGGCGCCGGACTTCTCCTTGGTGGAGCGCAGCGGGAGGCCCGTATCGGCCGGCGACCTGCGTGGCCGGGTGTGGATCGCCGACTTCATCTACACCACGTGCCAGGACACCTGTCCGCTGCAGAGCCGCTCCATGGCCGCGCTACAGGCCGACCTCAAGAGCTACGGCGAACTCCGCTCCGTTTCCATCACCGTGGATCCGCTGACCGATTCCACGGCCCGGCTGTCCGCTTACGCGGAGCGGTACGGGGCCGACCCGGACCGCTGGCTGTTTCTCACCGGCGACGTGGAGCAGATCCGCCGCATCGTCCAGGACGGCTTCCGCCTGAGCGCCGCCCCCGTGGACGGCGCCACCCCCGACCCGGTGGTGTTCCACAGCTCCCGCTTCGTCCTGGTGGACCGCGACGGCCAGATCCGCGGCTACTACGACAGCAACGACCCACGGGCGTTGCGGCGCCTGCGCGACAACGCCCGCGGCCTGCTGTCCGGCAAAGCGTAAGGGCGGTCGTTCCCGCTTGTCGGCTTTCGGCCGAGACACAGGGGATGAAATGGAGACTTCGGTCCCTCCAATACGTCATTCCCGCGGAAGCGGCTGTGTCCATACTGCACGGACACGGGAATGGCACCAACGCCCCGAACCGTCATTCCCGCGAAAGCGGGAATCCAGGAGAGGTGGAGTGGGGAAACGCCGCTGTAGCGCCCCGCCACCGCCCCTGGATTCCCGCTTTCGCGGGAATGACGATTCGAGGGATCTCTTCCTCATGAGTCTTGCCACAGCCTGGGAAGCGGGAATCCAGGGGTGATGGTGGGGCGGCCCCATTGCCCCAGGCCCCGCCCCGCCTGGATTCCCGCTTTCGCGGGAATGACGTATCGGGGGCCGGCGAATGACGTACTGGAGGGCCGGGATGACGTAATAGGGGGCCGGGATGACGTGATAGGGCCGGGAATGACGAATTTGTCGGGCTGTTTTCTTGTCTTGCTCGCGCCGCGTTGATAGATTTCACACGGGTTCAATCCGCTGGCGGGGCATCAGCCGCCGGCCGGCCCGAGGGAGGAACCAGTGGCCAAGGCATCCAGGAAAAGAGGGGCGCGGGGACAGCGGCAGCAGCAGCCCGCGGCGGCGCCCGCGCCGCCGACCCCCAACTGGCCGGTGCTGGGGCTGGCCGGGGTGGGGCTGGTGCTGGCGGGCTATCTGACCGGCACCGCGTGGTCCGGCGGGGAGGCCGCGTTCTGCGAGGCGGGGGCCGACTGCGACATCGTGCTCCACAGCCGCTGGTCGGAGTTGCTGGGCCTGCCCACCTCGCTCTGGGGGTTTCTCGTGTACGCGGTGCTGGCGGGCGCGGCCCTCATCAAGCGGCGCAGCCGGCGCTGGAAGGTGCTGGCGGCGACGTCGCTCTTCGGCGTGGCCTACAGCCTGTACCTGACGTACGTCTCCCTGTACGTGCTGGAGGCCGCCTGCCCGTACTGCCTGACCTCCCTGGCACTCTTGTCCGCCATCTTCGTGGTCACGCTGTTCCAGGTACCCGCGATCAGCCACCGGGTGCCGTGGAAACCCTGGCTCGGGGCGAGCTTCGGCGCCGCCGCCGTGGCGGTGCTGGCGCTGCACCTGGTGTTCTACGCGGGCGCCACGGTGGACGCTTCGGCCAAGGAAGACCCGTGGTTGCGGGGGCTGGCCGTCCACCTCGAGGACGTCGAGGCCAAGATGTACGGGGCGTTCTGGTGCCCCGCCTGCGAGAGTCAGAAGGAACTGTTCGGCGCGTCCGCCAAGCGCATCCCTTACGTCGAGTGCAGTCCGGCGGGGCGCAGCGGGCCGACGGCAACCAAGTGTCTGGCGGCGGGTGTGCGTTCCTATCCCACGTGGATCATCAAGGGCCAGCGTCACGTCGGGGTGCTGACGCCGGCGACGCTGGCCGATCGGAGCGGCTTCGCCGGGGTGAAGACCCCGCAAAAGGAGGGCGGTTGATGCGGCGACTCTCGATCGGCCTGACGGCCCTGCTGCTCACGGTGGCGGCGTCCGCGTGGGGCGATCCCGGGAACTACCCGGAGTATGCCAAGGTGGAGCCGTCGGACAAGATCGCGATCCGGTTTATCCGGGTGGAAGAGCTGGTCCAGCACGTCCTCGACCGCAAACCCCTCACCCTCGTGGACGTGCGGCAACCTCGGAGCTATGCCGACGGGCACATCAAGGGGGCCGTCTCGATACCGCTGGGGGCCTTGTACCGAGGCGCCACCGTCCCCAAGGAGGGGCTTGTCGTGCTCTATTGACAGTGCCCCCGCCACCTGGCCAGTCTGGCCTACGGGATTCTTCACAAGCAGGGCTACCGCAACATGCGCGTGTTGTACGAGGGACTGCCGGGCTGGACCGACAAAGGCTACCCCATGGAGAGGGACTCGTAGCGCGACCCTCGCGAATTTCCCCGGCCAAACGCGCCCGGTCAGCGCTTCTCGAACTGCTTCTTGCCCCAGAGGTTGTCCCACATCTCGTTGGTGATGGTGCCCACCACGTCGCGGGTCTTCTCCATGTCCCTGGCCACGGCCGGCCGGGAGGCGATGGTGTCGAACCAGCGGCTCAGGTGCGGGTGGTCGGCCATGTCCTGGCCCTGGCGCTCGTGCAGCCGTATCCACGGGAACACCGCCATGTCGGCGATGGAGTAGTCGCCGGCCAGATACGCGTGCTCGGAGAGCCGCTTGTCCAGCACCCGGTAGATGCGCGCGCCTTCGCTGGTGTAGCGCTCGACGGCGTAGGGGATCTTCTCGCGCGCATAGGCGCGGAAGTGGTGCGCCTGGCCGAGCATGGGACCGACGCCTCCCACCTGGAACATCAGCCATTCCAGCACCTGGATACGGGCGCGGGGTTCCGCCGGCAGGAACTTCCCGGTCTTCTCGGCCAGGTAGATGAGAATGGCGCCGGACTCGAACACCGACAGGGGCGCGCCGCCGGGGCCGTCGCGGTCGAGAATGACCGGAATCTTGTTGTTGGGGCTGATCCTGAGGAAATCCGGGTCGAATTGCTCACCCTTCCGCAGGTCCACCCAGTGAAGCCGGTAGTCGACGCCCGTCTCCTCGAGCATGATGTGGATCTTCTGCCCGTTGGGCGTGGCGCTGGTGTACAGCTCGATCATGGCGGTCTCCTTGCAACTTGGTGCGAGTCAGGATACTACCGGCAATCCGACCGGCCGCGCAAGGAAGACGCCGGGGCGGCAGGTCCCGTGGCATGACCCACGCTCGAATCATCACCCTGACCACCGACTTCGGCTACCGGGACCCCTTCGTGGGCATCATGAAGGGGGTGATCCACGGCATCAGCCCGGCGGCCGCTGTCGTGGACCTGACGCATGGGGTGGCGGCGCAGGACGTGACCGGCGGCGCACTGGCACTGGCCGCCGCGGTGGATTTCTTTCCTGAAGCTACCATTCACGTGGCGGTGGTGGATCCCGGGGTGGGGAGCCCGCGGCGCCCCATTCTCGTGGAGACCGACCGCGCCTGCTACATCGGCCCGGACAACGGGCTCTTGAGCGTCGCGGCCGGCCGGCAACGGCTGGTCCGGGTGGTCCACCTGTCCGATCCGGAGTACCACCTGCACCCCACGAGCGCCACGTTCCACGGCCGTGACGTCTTCGCCCCCGCCGCCGCCCACCTGTCCGCCGGGGTGCCGCCCGAAGGACTGGGCGACCGCGTGAACGGCTTCGAGTCCCTGGCGATCCCGGAACCGCAAAGACAAGACGGCGGCGGCCTCGCCGGCGAGGTCATCTACATCGACGGGTTCGGCAACCTCACCACCAACATCCGGCACGAGGACCTGGAGCCCTTCGACCCCGCGAAGGTATCCGTGCGCATCGGCGGCAGCGTGATCCGGGGCCTCTCCGCCAACTACGCCACGGCCGGCGCCGGCAACTACGCGGCCCTGGTCAATAGCTGGGGGCACCTGGAGATCGCCCGTTGCGAGGGCGATGCCCGGACCGGTCTCGGAGCCCGGGCCGGCACCCGGGTGCTGCTGGCAGGCGCTTGATGTAGTATCAGTATCCGTGTTCCATGCGCGCCCCGGTGGAACCGCAAGGGGACCGGACACGGTCGCGGAGGTGGCGATGACAGACGAACGGCTGACCTGGGATCAGTATTTCATGACCATCACGCGGCAGGTGGCGGAGCGCTCCACCTGTACCCGCGCCAAGGTGGGAGCGGTGATCGTGCGGGACCGGAGCATCCTGGCCACGGGCTACAACGGCTCGCCCGCGGGCATGCCCCACTGCACGGAGGTGGGCTGCCTTGTCTATGAAACCAGGAATCCCGACGGGGAGCTGGAGAAGAACTGCTTCCGCACCATCCACGCCGAGATCAACGCCATCGCCCAGGCCGCCAAGAACGGCGCCAGCATCAAGGACGCCTCCATCTACATCACCCACACGCCGTGCATCCACTGCCTCAAGGTGCTGGTGAACACGGGCATCAGCGACATCTACTACGAGAAGCCGTACAAGCTCGATACGGTGGCGGAGATCCTGGAGCAAACCGGCGTCCGGCTGCACCCGGTGATCATGCCGTAAGACTGCCCCTCCCCACCCCTGGATTCCCGCTTTCGCGGGAATGACGATTCGGGGGGTCTCTGCCCCATGAGTCTTGACACACCCCGTGCCGCGGGAATGACGTCTCGGGGGGTCTCTGCCCCATGAGTCTTGACACACCCCGTGCCGCGGGAATGACGTCTCGGGGGTCTCTGCCCCGTGACTCTTGACATACCCTGTGCCGCGGGAATCACCCATGTCGGCTTTCGGCCGACACAAGGGGGATGAAAAGGAGACTTCGGCCCTCCAATACGTCATTCCCGCGGAAGCGGGAATCCAGGGGCGGTGGTGTGGCGGCCCCATTGCCCCAGGCCCCACCCCGCCTGGATTCCCGCTTGCGCGGGAATGACGTATTGGAGGGCCGGGAATGATGAAGACGGACGTCTGTAACTATCGGAATTCATTGGATACGTTCCGCGGGAATGACGGCGTCGGACAAAAAAAGGCAGGAGCCGCGACGGCCCCTGCCTTTCGAGTGTCCTCGCGCGCCGGAGGAGGCGGCGGGGAGACGGTTAGACCTTGCCCGCGAGCAGGAAGGCGATGATCAGGGCGTAGATGCCCAGCGCTTCGATGAGGGCCAGGGACAGGATCAACGGCGTGAAGATCTTGTCGGCGGAGTTGGGGTTGCGACCGATGCTTTCCATGGCCGCGCCGCCCACCCGGCCTTGCGCGAGCGCGCAACCGAACGCGGCGATGGCGATGCCGAGGCCGGCGCCCAGTGCGACGATGCCGGGGACCAAGCCGGCCGAGCCGCCGCCCGGCGCATCCGCCGCAACGGCCACACCCGACAGCAGCAGCGTGAAGAGTCCCGTCAGCACGAAGGCTGTGAGTTGCTTCATCTTCTTTCTCCTTTCCGGCGCCGAGGCCGTTGCCGCCAGCCTCTCCTCATCATCCTCTCCGGCCGGCAAACCGCGGCGTCAATGATCGTGGCTCAAAGCCAGAGACGCATAGATCATGCTCAACAGCGTGAAAACGAAGGCCTGGATGACCGACACCAGGGCCCCCAGCAGGTAGAACAGCACCGGGATCGCCACGTAGGTCAGACCGGTGAAGATCTCCACCACCAGGTGGTCGGCGAACATGTTGAAGGCGAGCCGCAGCCCCAGGGTCAGCGGCCGGAACATGTGCGAGAACACCTCGATCAGGAAGAACAGCGGCGCGATCACCAGGAACGGCCCCATGAACTGCTTGAGGTAGGCGCCGCCGTGCTCGCGGACGCCGAAGTAGTGGTACGCGCCGAAGGAAACGAGCCCCAGGCCGAGGGTGATGTTGAGATTGCTCGTGGGCGGCGAGAACCCGGGTACGAGGCCGATGAAGTTGGACAGCAGGATGAAGATGAAGAACGTGCCGTAGAGCGACAGGTAGCGCCGCCCGTGGTGTCCGATGATGCTGTCGCTCAGGTTCGTGACGAACTCGATCAGGAGCTCGAAAACGTTCACCAGGGTGATGCGGTCGCTGGGAATGACCGCGTCATGGGCGTCCAGCAGCCGGCGTCGCGCCGCCAGCGCCAGACCCACCAGCAGCACCATGCTCACCACGGAGAAGAATATCTGCAACGGCACCAGCCCCTGCAGGAAGGCGGGTACCAGGTCGTACCATGTGAATGGATGATGTCCCATCGATGACTTACCTGCCGATTTTCGTATCGTAGAGCCGATCCCACAAGATCGCCAGGATCAGGCAGTTGACCCCCACCGCGAACGACACCGCGTCGGGCGAGATGCGGGTCAGCAACAACCAGGAGGCGCCCAGCAGGAAGCAGAACTTGAAGACCAGCAGGAATATCCCTGCCCGGACCCGCCCCTTGCTCGCGAACGGCGTGATCACCCACCGGATGCCCACGGCCAGGAGCAGGAAGTTCACTCCCATGAACAGGCCGCCCAGCAAGAGCCCGCCGGGCTCCAGCCACTCCAGCGGAACGAGCGCCAGGAAACCGGCCACCAGGAGCCCGTGCCACAACTCCACGCGCCAGACCGGGAGGCCGCTCGCTTCCCAACTCATCGGCGCTCCCTGGAGAAATGCCGCAGGAGCATCACGAGCCGCCAGAAGGCCACCACGAGCCCCAGAAGCCCCAACACCAGCACCATCCAGGGTGAGCTGCCGAGGTACGAATCCGCGTAGTGCCCCAGCAGCAAACCGGCTCCCACCGTGGTGGGAAACTCGAATCCGATGGCGGTGTATTTGGCGGCCCGGAAAAGAACGGGGCTTTTTGCGGGTGGCCCGTCCCGGCCGTCCTGTGCTTCGCTCACTGAAACCGGTTTACTAACATGCGCACCGGGACCGGTCAACGCCGCGGCGCCCCTCTCCTTGCATTCCGGGGTCCGGGTCGGCGGCAATGACGCCCGGCGGACGGGTCTCCGCGGGAACGAGTCACCGTGCGCGCGCGCCTTCCTCTTCGGCCCAGTCCGCGAAGGCCGCCACCGTGGCGGCGACGTCCTCCTCGCTGTGCGCGAGCGATACGAACCAGGCCTCGAACTGGGAAGGCGGCAGGTAGACGCCCCGCGCCAGCATGCCGTGGAACAGGCGCGCGAAACGTTCCCGGTCGCAGGCGCGAGCGTCGTCCGGCGACGCCACCCGCTCCGGCCCCAGGAACAACGTCAGCATCGAGCCCACGCGGTTGACCGTTCCCGCAACGCCGCGGGAGAGCACTTCGCGGAGCCCCGCCTCGAGCATGCACCCCTTTTCCTCCAGCTCCCGGTAAACCTCCGGCCCCTCCAGCGCCCTGAGGGTGGCGAGCCCGGCCGTCACCGTCACCGGGTTCCCCGAGAGCGTCCCGGCCTGGTACACCGGGCCGTCCGGCGCCAGCCGCGCCATGATGTCCCGCCGGCCGCCGAACGCCCCCACCGGAAGCCCGCCGCCCAGCACCTTGCCCAGGCAGGTGAGGTCCGGCGTCACGCCATAGCGCTCCTGGGCGCCGCCGCGCGCCACCCGGAAGCCCGTGATCACCTCGTCGAAGATGAGGACGATGCCGTGCCGCGCCGTAACCTCCCGCAATGCCTCGAGAAATCCCGGTTCCGGCGGGATCACCCCCATGTTGCCGCACACCGGCTCGACAATGACCGCGGCCAGCTCCTCGCACCGCCGGTCCACGAGACCGCACACCGAGCCGGCGTCGTTGAACCGCGCCAGCAGGGTGTCGGCCGTGAAGCCTTCCGGCACCCCCGCGCTGTCCGGCAGAGAGAAGCTCTCCACCCCGGAGCCGGCCTTGGCCAGCAGGGCGTCAACGTGGCCGTGGTAGCAGCCGTCGAACTTCAGCACCTTGCTCCGCCCGGTGTAGCCCCGCGCCAGGCGGATGGCGCTCATGGTCGCCTCGGTCCCGGAGTTCACCAAGCGCACCTGCTCGACCCCGCCCATGCGCTCGCCGACGAGTTCCGCCAGTTCCACTTCCTTCGCGGTGGGAGCGCCGAAACCGGTCCCCTCCGGCACGGCCTTCACCAGCGCATCCACCACCGCCGCCGCCGCATGTCCCAGGATCAACGGCCCCCAGGCGCAGACATAGTCGATGTACGCCCGCCCTTCCTGGTCGATTATCCTCGATCCCTCCGCACGTGCGATGTAGAGGGGGTTCCCGCCCACGGCGTTCCATGCCCGCACCGGGCTGTTGACCCCGCCGGGGACGACCCTGCGCGAGCGCTCGAACAGGTTCGCGGAAGCCGGCCTGAAACTATCCAAAATGCACCTCGTCAGCGCGCGGGCGTGGCTTTTCCCCGCCTTCCCGAACCGGCCCCTTCGGCGTCATCGGCTTCCACGCCGGCGAAGAAAACGGGAAATCCAGCGATATCGCTATAGAAACGAAACCCGCGCATTTTTTCTGTTGCAAAACGCCTCCGAAAACACTAATAAGACGGCTTTTCTTCGGACATCTCCGGAAGCGTTCAACACTCACCGCCGTCCGCAGGGACTCTACGCGGGGTTCGTTGGCTCGTTATGGCCTGAAGCGAGGGTCTGGTTCCCGAGACTTGTCCACAGTTGTGGATAACTTTGTTGATAACCGCGGTCACGCAAGCACTCTAACTCTGCATGAATACAATGGAAAAGCTTCCGCGTGAGATACAAACACGATTGAAGGAAAGGCTCGGCTTACACAATTTCGAGACATGGATCAAACCCTTGACGCTGGTCGAGGGCGCGGGCGGCGAGATCACCATCCAGGTCCCCAGTACGCTTTACCGCGACTGGCTCAACGAGCACTACATCGACGCCATCAAGGACGAGTTCACCGCTCACTACGGCAAGCCCGTCCGCGTCGGCCTGTCCATCAAACCGCAGGAGGCCGCCCAAGACGAACCGCCTCCCGCCAGACCGGCACCGAAGCCGCCTGATTCCTCCACGCTGATCTCGCGTTACACGTTCGAGAACTTCGTGGTGGGCACCAGCAACCAGTTCGCCCATGCCGCGTGTCTGGCCGTCGCCGGCCGCCCCGCGGACCACTACAATCCGCTGTTCATCTACGGCGGCGTGGGCCTCGGGAAAACCCATCTCGTCAATGCCGTGGGCCACCGGCTGCTGCAACAGGCACCCGGTCAGAAAGTCGTCTACACGACCTTCGAGTCGTTCATGAACCGCCTCATCACGTCACTCCGGCGCGACCGCATGAACGAGTTCAAGACCTACTTCCGCGGCATCGACGTGCTCATACTCGACGACATCCAGTTCATCGCCGGCAAGGAGCGCACCCAGGAAGAGTTCTTCCACACATTCAACTCGCTCTACGAGAACCACAAGCAGATCATCATCACGTCGGACCGTTTTCCCAAGGAAATCCCGGACCTGGAGGACCGCCTGCGGAACCGCTTCGAGTGGGGGCTGACCGCCGACATTCAGCCGCCGGACATCGAGACCCGTATCGCGATCCTCATCAAGAAGGCCGAGGAGGAAGAGATCGAACTGCCCCAGGAGGTCGCGGACTTTCTCGCCACCCACATCTGGTCCAACGTACGCGAGCTGGAAGGCTCCCTCACCCGCCTGGGCGCCTTTGCTTCGCTGACCAAGGTCGACATCACCATCGATCTCGCCAAGGAGGCCTTGAAGCACACACTGAAGGACAACGAGAAGCAGGTCACCGTGCGCAACATCCAGCGAGCCATCTGCGAACACTTCGAGGTCAAGATCAGCGACCTCAAGTCCAAGCGGCGCACGAAGAACATCGCCGTCGCGCGGCAGGTGGCCATGTATCTCTGCCGCAAATACACGGCCACATCCTATCCCGCCATCGGCGCGGAATTCGGCGGGCGCGACCACTCCACGGTCATCCACGCCTCCAAGACCATCGAAAGGAAGGCCGCCACCGACCCCCAGATCAAGGCGGTGGTCGAACGCCTGGAGCGCCAACTCAAGAGTTGAGTGGACACGCTGTGGAAAACCTGACACAGCCTGTTGAAATACCGCCCCATCCACGGTTGCCGCGGCCTGCCCCCACCCACAACGGGCATGGCCGCGATTTTTTTTCCACCGCGAAAGTGCTTTAATAGCAGCAGGTTTGAAGGCATATCCCGAAATCCACAGGCCCTACTACTACTTCTGATCCTATCAATGAGAAAGAAGAAATAGAGAGGCCGGTCGTTCCGGAGGATAAATGCAGATCCGAGCCAAGCGCGAAGAGTTTCTGGACGCGTTGTACTGGACCCAGAGCACGGTGGAACGGCGCAACACCATGCCGATACTGGCCAACGTGCTGGTAGAAACCCATGGCAATCGGATACGTCTCACCGCCACCGACCTCGAAGTCGGGGTGCGCGCCGCCCTGAACGGGGAGATCCTCACTTCGGGCAGTGTCACGGTGGACGCCCGCAAGCTCTACGAAATCGTGCGCGAGTTGTCCGAGGAGTTCGTCGACCTGAAGCGGCTGGACAACGACCGGGTGGAGCTCCAGAGCGGCAAGTCGGTGTTCAAGATGGTGGGTCTCGACGCGCGCGAGTTCCCCGCCTTCGTGTCGAGCGCGGAGACGGAGCGGAAGGAGTGCCCGGCCCAGGCCCTGAAGGAGATGATCGACAAGACGATCTTCTCCATATCGCTGGACGAGACCCGCTCCAACCTCAACGGCGCGTTGCTGCACGAAATGGACAACAACCACGTGCGCATGGTCACCACCGACGGCCACCGGTTGTCCCTGGTGCAGCGGGAAATCGGTCCGCTGGGCGTGAACAAGGGGGTGATCGTTCCGCGCAAGGGGCTGGCGGAGTTGCGCAGGCTCCTGGAGGACTCGGGCGAGGAAACGGTGTCCCTGGGCTTTTCCGACAACATGGTGTTCGTGTGGAAGGGTGACGTCGAGATGTCGATCCGGCTCATCGACGGTGAGTTTCCCGACTACGACAAGGTCATACCGGAGAACAACACGAACCAGGCGAATGTGGTTCAGGCTGCCCTGTTTCGCGCCTTGCGCCGGGTCTCGCTGCTCTCCAGCGACCGTTTCCGAGGGGTTCGCGTCGAGTTCAGCGGCGGCACCATCGGGATTTCGGCCAACAATCCGGATCTCGGGGAGGCGGCCGAGGAGGTGGACGCGGAATACCAGGGGAACCGTATCGTCATCGGCTACAATGCCCAGTATTTGCTGGATATTTTGAACGTGATGGAGCGCGAAGACCACGTCGAGATGGGGCTGATGGACGACGAAAGCCCGACGGTCGTCCGCCGCGGCGGAGACGACAGCCTGCTGTACGTGGTCATGCCGATGCGGATCTAGTGTCCTGTCCCGTATAAGACGTCATGAATCTGCTTGTCCTTTTCCCCGTCGGCTGCGTTACGTCACCCCGGGCTTGACCCGGGGTCCTCCTCACGTGGTAGGGGCCACTGGGGCGACCGCGGGTCGCCCCTACAGTCGTCGCTCCTTGCCGATGACAAAAAGTCCTGCGCATCTTCACGACGTTTTATACGGGACAGGACACTAGTCGGGCCGCACACATCCGCCCACGCCGATCGCCGATGGATCAAGCAACCTTCAACCGGGAGCTCATGGACTTCCTGGCCGCGTCGCCCACTCCCTTCCACGCGGTGCGCGAGATGGCGCGACGGCTCTCGGCTGCCGGTTTCGTGGACCGGGCCGAGGCGGAACCCTGGAAGCTGGAACCCGGAGGGCGTTACTTCACCACGCGCAACGACTCTTCCATCATCGCCTGGACCCTGCCCGGCGGGCCTGCGCTTCCCGAGACCGGGCTGCGCATGGTGGGCGCGCACACGGATTCACCCTGTCTCAAGGTCAAGCCGCAACCGGAGAACCACCGGAAAGGCTATCTGCAACTCGGGGTCGAGGTGTATGGCGGCGCGCTGCTGAACCCGTGGTTCGATCGGGACCTGTCCATTGCCGGGCGCGTGAGCTATCTCGACCGCGGCGGGGCCATCGCCCACGGCCTCGTCGATTTCAAGGACCCGGTGGCGGTGATCCCCAGCCTGGCCATCCACCTGGACCGCGACGCCAATGAGAACCGCGCCATCAACAAGCAGACCTACCTGCCGCCCGTCCTCGGACGGCAGGGCGACGACTTCGACCTGAAGACCCTGCTGCGGCAACGGCTTGAGGCGGCAGGCGCCGGAGTGGGCGAGATCCTGGACCATGAACTCGTGCTCTACGACACCCAGCGGCCGGCCCTCGTGGGGTTGGAACGGGAGTTCATCGCCTCGGCGCGGCTCGACAACCTGCTGAGCTGCTTCGTCGGCTTGCGGGCGATGCTGGAGGCAAGCGGCGACCACGGCGCGCTCCTCGTGTGCAACGATCACGAGGAAGTGGGGAGCACCACGGCCTCGGGGGCGCGCGGCCCCATGTTGACCCAGATGCTGGAACGCCTCCTGCCCGGCCCGGAGGAGCGCAACCGTACCCTGTCCCGCTCCATGCTCATCTCCGCGGACAATGCCCACGGGGTGCACCCGAACTTCGCCGACCGGCACGACGACCAGCACTGGCCGTTGTTGAACCACGGCCCGGTCATCAAAATGAACGCCAATCAGCGTTACGCCAGCAACAGCGAGACCGCCGCGATCTTCCGGCGGCTGGCGGCGGATGAGGGCGTGGCGGTCCAGAGTTTCGTTGTGCGCAGCGACATGGCCTGCGGCAGCACCATCGGGCCGCTGGCCGCCGCCGAGACCGGCGTCCGCACGGTGGACGTGGGCGTGCCCCAATGGGCCATGCACTCCGTGCGGGAGCTGGCGGGCGCGGCGGACGCGTTCAACCTGAGCCGCGTCCTGCGGCGTTTCTTCGACACCGCCGCGCTGTGAGGGGCGCTGCCCACGCTACGCTTCAAGGACACATGGCCCGGGCTGGCGTTCGGGCTCTCAGATCTGCTCGGGAAAAGAGTTGTCTCTGCGGGTGGGCTGCCGCTGCGGCGACAACCGCCTTGCACGCGGAAGCACGTCCGCGACGGAGGCGAGCTTGGCCAGACAACGCGTCGCGTTCCGATTGCCGGAACCGGCCTGGGTCAGGATCGCATACAGACCGTTGTGGGTCCGCAACCAGTTGTCCTGGATTCGGACGAGCCGCCCGGACTCCAGGTAGGGATTGACGAAACCGTTCCAGCCGATGCCCATGCCGGCGCCGCCGGCGGCGGCGTCCAACAGATCCCGATAGTCGTCGAACGATTCCGTCGGAGCCTTGGGCGGATCGCAATCGTGCGCGCTGAACCACGTCCTCCACCCGGCCCAGGTCTCGTCGTTGGGCTTGGCGTCCAGCCGGGGAACTTCCGCCCAGTGGCGCGGATGGCGGCCAAGGAGCCGCTCGAAGCGTCTCACGAAGGTCGGCGAGGCCACCGGGACGATCTCTTCGTCCAGCACCTTCACCGCACCGGGTTCGCTCGGCGCGGCCGAATACTCGAAGATGATGTCGATCCCCGTGGGCGAGAGGAACCGCAGCAGATCATAGTCACAGGTCAGGATGCTCAACTGCGTGTTGTCGTCCATCGCGCCCTTGATCTGCGGAAAGAAGGGGCGCAACAGAAAGTGCGCGAACTCTCTCGTGCACGCAATGGTCACCCTGGGCGTCTGCAGGCCAAGCCCCTTGCTGGCCGCGTGCAGGCTTTCCAGCGCGGCCTTGACCGCGACATAGTAGTCCTGGCCGCTGGGCGTCAGGACCACTCCCCGGCCCTGGCGCCGAAAGAGCTTCTCGCCGATCCTCGTCTCCAGATTGCGAATGTGACGGCTGACCGCCGACTGGGACGTGCGCAACTCCTCGGAAGCGCGGATCACCCCGCCGAGCCGGGCGGTGGCTTCGAATGCCACCAGGGCGCTGGTGGACGGAACTTGGAATCCGGGTTGACTCATATCATTTATGATATCAGTTTTCTCAGAGAAAGAAAGAGACTGTGCGCGGTCCCGGCAAATGCGCCGTGATCATCAAATTCCCCGCGCCCCGAACGTGGACGCTGGTATCCTGGGTTACAAATGTGCTTATGAGTATGGGATGGCTCGAGTCCGGTTACCATTCATGCCTTTGTTGGCCTACAGGAGTGACACCCGATGAAATCCGCGGACGAGAAATTCGTGAACGTCGACGGCATCCGCACGCGCTACTTCGAGAAGGGCAGCGGCGAGAACCTCGTGCTGATCCACGGCGGCGTGTTCGGCTCCAACGACGCCGCCGACTGCAGCCTGGACTGGGGGCTCAACTTCGACGCCCTGGCGCGGTGGTTCCACGTCTATGCCCTGGACAAGCTCGGACAGGGGCTCACCGACAACCCTCCCAGCGACGACGCCTACACCATGGCCGCGACGGTGGACCACGCCATCGGCTTCGTCGAGGCCCTGAAGCTGGGCGGCGTGCACGTCGTGGGGCACTCCCGCGGCGCCTACGTGGCCGCCCGCATGACCCTCGAGCGTCCGGACCTGGTGCGATCGTGCATCCCGGTGGACACCAACACGCTGGCCCCGGGCATGGGACGGAACCACATCGTCTTCGCCGACGCGCCGGAACCGCGGCTCACGCGGGAAAGCCAACGCTGGGTCATCGAACGCTACTCCCACAGCGGCGCGCACATCACCGAAGACTGGCTCGACTCCATGACCGGGATCGCACAACTGCCCAAGTACCAGGAGACCGTGGACCGGATGGTCACCCGGGGCCTGCGCAAGAGCCTGTTCCTGACGAAACACTCGCTCCAGAAGGAGGAGACCCTGGGCTGGATCCGCGACCGCGGCCTTCAGCGGCCCACGCTGCTGGTGTGGGGCTACAACGACCCCACCGCCACCCTGGCCCAGGGACTGCGGCTGTTCGAGCTGTTGACCATGCGCGAGCGGCGCTCGCAGATGCACATCATCAACCGGGCGGGTCACTTCTCCTACCGGGAGCACCCGTGCGAGTTCAACGAGGTGCTGCGGGGATTCATCGCCAGCCAGGGACGGTAGGCCGTCGCCCCCGTTTCACCCGTCCCCACCTCCGGATTCCCGCTTTCCAGGCGGGGTGAGGCGGGGGAATACGCCGTTTGCACAGGTTCGGAAGCGCGAACCACGCCACGCGGCTACCCGCCGAGCCACTGCAACAGCGCCTCCTGCGGGGCGTCCACCACCCCTTGGGGCCAGGGGATGTGGAGCGTGTAGTGGAATATTCCCACGAGCACCGCCAGCGCCAGCACGGTGTAGCCGAGGGAGAGGCGCCACCCCGCCCGGCCGCGCAACGCCAGGTAGAGCCACATGAACAGCGGCACGCTCGGCAGGAAACCTATCAGCCAGATGGACGCCAGCAATCCCAGTATCCAGCCGAAAATGTCGGCGGCGCGGCGCGCGATGACGCGGCCCGGGACCCCCTGCTCCGCTTCGAGGTCCATGATGCGGCCGGCGCCCGGGACCGGGACGCGGAAGAGGTCCAGGAACAGTTGCGCGGCGCACATGCCCGCCGCGGCCAGACCGATCACCAGCGGGAACAGCCGCGCCTGGGGCGGCCACCCGCGGGCGGTGACCACTCCGGTGAGCACCAGCAGGAGGATGGCCAGGGTGAACACGGCGGGCACGCTCAGGTGGAAGCGGAACGTCGGCGCCGACGGCTCGGGCGCGGGCTCGTCCGCCGCCATGCCCGTCCGGGTCCACCTCTGGCCGTAGACCAGGCTCACGACGATGAGCGCGCCGATGACGAGGACGATGGGGCGCCACAGCCAGGTCACGCCGAAGTGGCTGGCGGCGATGAAGAAGTAGTTCTCCAGCACGCTGCTCAGCACCAGCCCCAGGATGAGCGGCGGCCGGGGCCAGCCGAAGCGCTTCATCAGCCATCCCAGGATGCCGAACGACAGCAGCAGGACCAGGTCGCCGAAGTGGCGCTTGGCCTGGAACGCGGCCAGGAACACGACGACGATGATCAGCGGTGCCAGCAGGTGCACGCGGACGTTGGCAAGGCGGGCCAGGTGGTTGGTGAGGAGCAGGCACAGGCCGGTGCCGAAGATGTTGGCGATGGCGATGCTCCACACCATGGTGTAGGTGACGTCCAGGTGCTTCGTGAGCATGTCCGGGCCGGGGCTGATGCCCTGGATCAGGAAGACCCCGAGCAGGATGGCCATGGCGGCGCTGCCGGGCACGCCGAAGGCCAGGGTCGGGATCAGCGAGCCGCCCTCCTTGGCGTTGTTGGCGCTCTCCGGCGCGATGACCCCGCGCACGTCGCCCTGGCCGAAGGTCTCGCGGGCGCCGCGCTCCGTCTGCACCGCGTGGCCGTAGGCGAACCAGTCCACCACCGCGCCGCCCAGGCCCGGCGTGGCGCCCACCCACACGCCCACGGCGCTGGAGCGCAGCACCAGGAACCAGTGGCGCAAGGCGTCGCGGATGCCCGCGGTGACGCCGCGCAGCGCGTCCTTGGGCACGTCGGCGATGCGCGTGCCGCGGATTACGAGGTCGGCCATCTCCGGGATGGCGAAGATTCCCAGGGCCACCGGCACCAGCGGCACCCCCTCCCAGAGGTAGAGCTGGCCGAAGGTCCAGCGCATCTCGCCGACCTGGAAGTCCATCCCCACCATGCCCACCATGAGCCCGAGGGCACCCACCACGAGGCCCTTGAGGGGCGCGCCGCCGCTCAGCACCGCCACCATGGAGATGCCCAGCATGCCCATCATGAAGAACTCGGGGGCGCTGAAGGCGAGCACGATGGGACGGAGCACCGGGATGGAGACGGCGAGGATCAGCGCGCCGAAAAGCCCCCCCATCATGGACGCCATATACGCGGCGCCGAAGGCCCGGCCCGCCTCGCCCTTCTTGGCCATGGGATGGCCGTCCAGGATGGTGGCCTGGGAAGCCGCGGTGCCCGGGACTCCGAACAGCACCGACGGGATGGTGTCCGACGTGCTCGTCACCGAGATGAGCCCGATCATCACCGCGAACGCGCTCAAGGTATCCAGATCGAGCGTGAACGGCAGCAGGATGGCGAGGCCCACGAGCCCGCCCAGGCCGGGGATGGCGCCCAGGGAGAGTCCCATGACGACACCCAGGGCCAGGAAGGCGAGACTCTTGGGCACGATCCCGGCGACACAGGGACAGCCGAAGATGTTCTCCATCGCGCTGAGGGCCGCTTCCCACATGGGTTCCTTCCCTTGTAATTCCGCTTCGGTTTACACTACGGTCGTACGATTCGGTTGAGTCGTGTGAGCGTGTGTAACCTACCGCAACGGATTCAGTGAGGACAAACCATGGGAATCGCAGCCATTGACCATTGGGTGCTTGTCGTCAAGGACCTGGAAGAGACCTTCGCGTTCTATCGCAGGCTCGGCCTGGACGCGGGTTGGCAGGAGCGTCCCGGCGGACGCGGCACGCGGCCGATCATCCGCATCAGCGAGACGCAGAAGATCAACCTGTACGTGGTGGACCGCTACGAGACCGAAAGCCCCACACACGCCCCCAACTACGCCACCGGCGGCGCGGACTTCTGCCTGCGCTGGGAAGGGACCGTGCAGGAAGCCCAGGCATTCCTGCAGCAGGCCGGCGTCGCCGTCATCTCGGGTCCCGTGGCGCGCACCGGTTCGGAAGGCGTCGGCACCAGCCTGTACGTCCGCGACCCCGACGACAACCTGATCGAGCTGATGACCTACGGCGATCCCGCGTACGCGTAGTCGGAGTCCCCGCGCTGTCTCGCTCCCGCGAAACGGGCTGTGAAAAACTCGGGCGGGTACGGAAAAAACGCCGACACCGACTCGTCATTCCCGCAAAACAGGCTGCGTCAAAACTCCACGTGAATAGGGAACGGCACGGCCGCCCCGAGTCGTCATTCCCGCGAAAGCGGGAATCCAGGGGTGGGGCGTGGAGTTCCCCTGTTTGGCCCCTCCCCACCCCTGGATTCCCGCTTTCGCGGGAATGACGTTTCGGGGGGTTGTTGCCTCTCCAGGATGGAGTTTTGACACACCCTGTTCCGCGGGACGGACGCGTTCGGGGTGCTGGAGTGATTCCCGGAGTGTAGGTCAGGCCGCTTCCGGGCGCGGCCCCACGCTGATGGGGCCCGGCTCGTAGAGGGGCTGGTGGACGCTGGACTCGTCCACGTCGAGCTTGTAGAGATCGACGGCGTTGTCCATCAGGATCTTCTTGCGTTCCTCCGCGGAGGTGACGTCCTGCAGGGAGTACGTACGGCACCACACCGACTCGGGGAACGTGGTGGTGCCGTGGGGGTAGTCCACCGAGTACATGATCTTGTCCACGCCGATCTCGTCGCGGCTGCGGATGCCGTGGCGCTCGTGCCAGAACGTGCTCCACATGTTGGTGCGGAAGACGTCGCTGGGCTTGCGCGTCAGGGTGGTGTTCTCGGCCACGCCGCGCTCCTCGAACTCGTGGTCCAGCTCCTCCAGCAGGTAAGGGAGCCAGCCCACGCCGCTCTCGACGCTGATGGTCTTGAGCTTGGGAAACCTCTCGAACACGCCCGAGTAGAGGATGTTGGAGACGATTTCCATGTGGCTCACGAAAGTCATGGACACGCCCAGGGCCAGCCGGGCGCGCGCTTCCAGGGAGTCCCAGGGCGGCAGCGCGGGCAACGCGGTGGAGTGCAGGCAGATGGGCACGTCGAGGTCGCAGCAGGTCTCGTAGACCGGGTCCCAGTAGGGGTCGTTGAAGTGCTTGAGTCCCAGGATGTGCGGAGCGCCGTGCCACACCAGCGCCCGGTGGCCGCGCTTAACCGCGCGGCGGATCTCGGCCACGCACCGGTCCACGTCCCACATGGGGGCGACGCACTGAGCGACGAACCGGGGTGTGACGTCCTGCCACTCGTCGATGAGCCAGTCGTTGTAGGCTTGGATGCAGGCCAGGCGGAAGGCTTCGCTGCCCTCCTTCTGGAAGTTCTGATTGGTGATGCCGATGATGTTGGGGAAGAGCACCGAGGCGTCCAGCTCCTCCTGGTCGAGGATCTTCACGCGCTCCGAAACCATGTATGTGGAAGGAGGCACGTCCTCCCACCGCTTCACGTTGGGGTTGACGCCGGAAACACGGGCCAGCCCGCCGAATCCCTTGGTGTTGCCCCCCAGGGACCACGTCTGCGTACCGTCGGGCAGCTCGACGATGTGCGGGATGTCGTCGCCGAACTTCGCCTTGGACATGCGGTTGGTCCAGACGTCGGGAGCCTCCTGTATATGGTCATCCGCGGAGACGACGCCATACTTCATCTTGAGCGTTGCCATGAACTTCGAACCTCCAACCGGCCGGCGCGCTTGATGGAGCGACGCGGTGATCAGCGTGGAATCTTCCGTCGCGGACGGCGTGACCGACTCCCGCCGCTTCCGTCCCGGATCGACGACGACTGTACTTCCGCACGCGCAATGATGTCAATCAGCCCATCCCGGGTGGGACGGCCCGCACTTGGGTCTGCCGTTGCGGGGAACGGACCGGGCGGAAACCGTCGTACGCCATGGGACGGTTTCCGCCGGCCATGGAGACTTCGAGCCGCCTACTTTTTCGGCTCCAGCCACGTCCGCCACAGCCCGCCCTTGGCGTGCCAGTATTCCTGCGTCGGGCCGCGCTCCCAGTTCTTCACCTCGTCGCGCCAGACGAAGTTCCGTATGTTGGCCCACCCGATGATGTACTGGACGACGTCGTCGACGAAGTACGTCCGGGCAAACTTCTTCCAGATGGCCAGGCGTTTGGCCCGGTCCGGCTCTTCCATGTACTGGGTCACGAGCTTCGACAGCTCGGCGTTGCAGTACTTGGAGACGTTGCCGACGGAGGGCTTGCCTTCGGGGCAGCCGAGGTACTGTATGTTGGCCACCAGCGGCTCGCCGCCGCCTCTGCCCCCGTAAACGGACACGTCGAGCTCGCCGGCGAGGGTCTTCTTGATGAGCTCGGCTCCGCCCAGGTTCTGCAGCGAGAACTTGATCCCCGCCTCGGCCGCCTGCCGAAGGATGGGTTCGGTCCAGGGGTCGCCCTGGTTGCGAGTGGCCCCCAGACTGATGGGCCGGCCCTTGTACCCGGCTTCCTTGAGCAGGCGCTTGGCCTCCTCGACATTCCGTTCCCACTTGAAGCCGAGGGCCGTCTCCCAGTCGGTGTCCGGTTGCCCCCACGTCAGGACCGCATCCCCGAGTCCGAACGTGGCCTCCGCGAGAATCGCGCTCTTGTCGAGCGACAGCACGATGGCGCGGCGCACGCGCGGGTCGGATACCGACGCAGCCGCAGTGTTGAACGTAAGTATCCTGAGTCCGGAGGCGCCGATGGGCGTATAGTGCAGCCCCTTGATGCGCTTGCTGTCGATGCGCTGCACGAAGGTCGGTCCCAGGCGTTCCGTCAGGTGGATGTCGCCGGCCTGCACCGCGGCGGCCCGGGCCGCCCTTTCCCGGATCACGATGAAGCGCACGCCGTCCAGGTAGGGGGCTCCGCCCCAGTAGTCGTCGTGACGAACCACGTGCAACTCCTGACCGGGGGTCCAGGACTTGAACTTGAAAGGTCCGGTGCCCGGTGGCGGCGCGCCGCCTTCCATCTTCTGCTGGCCTTTCGCGAGCGATCCGGCGGGGGCGATGTGAAGCACCGATATGTCGGACAGTACCTGCGGCAACAGACCGCGCGGGCCGGGCGACTTGAACTTCACGGTGTACTGGTCCACCGCCGTGACCTCGGAGACGTTGCCGGCCAACTGGCCCTGGCCCGCGGCGCCGTTGGCGGGATCCATGATGTGTTGGACGGACCAGACCACGTCCTCCGCGGTCAGCTCCTTGCCGTTGTGGAACTTGACCTCCTTGCGAATCTTGAACGTCCACTCGCTGGAATCGGCGTTCGGCGACCAGCTCTCGGCCAGCCACGGGTGACCGTCTCCCTTCTGGTCGCGCATCACCAAGGGTTCGTACATGTTGTCCTTGATGTACGCGGGAATGGAGATGAACGAGACGAAGGGAATGGGCGTGCCGATGCCCTTGGCGTTGCCGAACTTCAGCGTGCCGCCGATGCGGGGCTTGTCCGCGGCCTCGGCCGTGGAGCCCAAGGACAGCATGCCGCCGTCGGGAGGGGGCGCGGCAAACGATGCCAGCACCAGCGCGGCGACGACAAGTGCCGAGCGCACGATAGGCTTCCGGGTTCCACTCTTCATGTTGAGGACTCCTTCCTTGCGTGAGTACCTTGCGCGGCGGGTCTGCGACCCACCCCGCGGTGTCCGATGAGTCCGGCGCATCATCTCACCGCAAACTGGCAGGTGTCAACATGCAGAGAAGCCCGGATGCCCTGTCCTGGCGATGCGCGGCGCGCAGGCCGGGAGGGGGGAACCGGACCCCGACGCGGGCAACGCACAGGGAGAGCGCGCGCCGCGCCGGGACCGGGGGTCAAGGGGAGGCGCTGGCGCTAGTGGCCCTTGGTCTTCCCCATGACGCCGACGAAGGCCACCTTGGTGGGGTTGCCGGCGATCTTCCAGCTCTTGACGACCTTCAGGTTCTTGTCGTCCAGTTGCAGCACCTTGCCACCCACCGAATCGGTGATGAACACCGCGCCGGGAATGGTGGTGACGTGGGGGCGCGCCCAGAAGCCGGTCTCTACCGGTGTAGCCAGGAAATCACGCGCCGAGGCCAACAGGTCCAGCTTGCGAGTGTCGTACTTGCGCAACTCGCCGTCGCTCATCACCACCAGCAGCGCCTTGCCGTCGTGGCTCATCCCGGCGTTGATGGGCTTCAGTGCGTCCGAAGCGGGGACCAACTGCGTCATGACGCCTTTCTTGGCGTCCACGGCGAATACGCCAGCCGCGGAACCGAGAGGGAAGAAGTGGTCCAGACCGGAGTAACCCCAGATCGAGGTCACGCGGAGGTCCTTGGATACACCCTCCGGAAACGGGATGAAGCTCCCCTTGTACTTGCCGTGGTCCGCTTCCAGGGTGATAACCCCGCCCCTGCACGCGAAGGCCGCCACGTGGCCGTTTCCGGCGTCGCCGTGCAGGTCCTTGCAGCCCTCCTGGCGATGCAGTTCCTTCCCCGACAGATCCACGAGCTTGGCTCCGATGGGGAGACGGTAGTCCTTGGGGTTGGAGGCAAAGTCCGGGTGCGGGATGGTCATTGCGAACAGGTCATGTGCCAATGGCACCGCCCCGCCGTGGTGGGCGCCCGCGTTGAGCTTGGGCGGCTTGTAGTTGGCTCGCTTCTTCTCGAGTTCGTCCTCGTTGACCAGCACCACGTCGCCTGAACCGTCGTAGAATATGGCGGACCACTTGCCACTGACATACAAGTGCACCGGGCGTTCGCCGGCCAGGTCCACATCGATTTGCTTGACCGGCCCGGTCACCCGGTCATAATGGTCGCCGTGGCTTTCCAGGTAGATTCCGCCGTCGAAGACGTGCACGGTGTTGGCGTCGCTGGAGACCGCGAAGGCGAAGCGCCCGCTCTTGGTGGCGTAGATGCGGCCGGCCCGGGATCCCATGTCGAAGGCGTCCTGCTGAACGGTGCCCTTTTTCAGGTCGATGATCGACATCTTGC
>JAJEAI010000134.1 GCA_022824205.1 Candidatus Binatia bacterium | reverse complement strand
CGCGGAAGCTCCGGCCCCGGCGCCCGCCGCCGACGCGGACGCTCCGGCGGCGGCCGAGCCGCGGGCATACGTCCATGTTTCCAGCAGCGGGGCGCCGCCGCCGGCCTCGCCCACGATACGCAAGATCGCGCGGGAGCTGGGCATCGATCTCACTCGCGTGCGCGGCAGCCAGCGCGGCGGGCGCATCGTCATGGCTGACGTCCGCGCCTACATCCAGGGGCTTCAGGAACTGGCGCGCAAGCCCGCGGCGCCGGCCGCCACGCCCCTGGCCGACGTTGCGCAGACCCTGGACCTCTCCAAGTGGGGGCCGAGCAAGCGCGAACGCATGTCGCCGTTGCGGCGCACCATCGCGCAACGCATGACCGAGTCCTGGACCACGGTCCCGCACGTCACCCAGTTCGACGACGCCGACATCACCGACCTCATGGCTCTTCGGAAACACCACGCGCGCGCCTACGAGAAGGCGGGCGCCCGGCTGACGCTGACTTCCTTCGCCATCAAGGCGGCGGTGTCCGCGCTGGCGAAGTATCCTGCCTTCAAGACCAGCATCGACTACGCGGCGCTGGAGATCGTCACCCGCGACTACGTCCACGTCGGCGTGGCGGTGGACACCGAGGCGGGACTCATCGCGCCGGTGATCCGCGACGTGGACAAGAAGAACCTGCTGGAGCTGTCCCGGGAGCTCGACGAGCTGGCCGAGCGGACCCGGCAGCGCAAGCTGTCGGCGGACGAGATGCAGGGCGCGACCTTCACCATCTCGAATCTCGGGAGCATCGGCGGCTCCCACTTCACGCCCATCGTCAACAGCCCGCAGGTGGCGGTGTTGGGCATGGGACGGGGCGTGCTTCGTCCGGTGGTGCGGGAGAAGAAGGTGACGCCACGGCTGGTGCTGCCGCTGGCGCTCTCCTACGACCACCGCGTCATCGACGGCGCGGACGGCGCGCGCTTCCTGCGCGAGATCGTGCGCTGCCTGGAAGAATACGAGGAAGCGGACGTCAAGGCCGACTAGGAGACCCGTGGAACCCATCCAAACGGAAATCGTCGTCGTGGGCGCCGGCCCGGGAGGGTACGCCGCGGCGTTCTATGCGGCGGACCTGGGCAAGAAGGTGCTCCTGGTGGAACGGGACGAGCGCTTGGGCGGCGTGTGCCTCAATCGCGGCTGCATCCCCTCCAAGGCGCTGCTCCACGCCACGCACGTCATCGACGAGGCGGCGCTGTCGGCGGAGCGCGGCGTGGCCTTCGGCAAGCCCAAGGTCAAGCTCGACAAGCTGCGCGAGTGGAAAGATTCCATCATCGGCAAGCTGGCCCAGGGGCTGGAGAGCCTGTGCGCCCACCGCGGGGTCGAGCGCCTCCAGGGCCGGGGCCACTTCGAGGACTCCCGCACGCTGCGGGTGGAGACCGCCGAAGGACAGCAGTTCATCAACTACGACAAGGCCGTCATCGCGGTGGGCTCCAAGCCCGCCATGCCGGCCGCCTTCGACCTGGGCAACCGCAGGATCATGACCTCCACCGAGGCGCTGGAGCTGGAGGACGTGCCCGGCCGCCTGCTGGTGGTGGGCGGAGGCTACATCGGCATGGAGCTGGGCATGGTGTATGCTCGGCTGGGCAGCGAGATCGTCATGGTGGAGGCGCTGGACCACCTGCTGTCCGGCGTGGACCCCGACCTCGTGCGTCCCGTGGCCAAGGTGGCCGGGTCGGTGTTCAAGGAGGTCCGTCTCAAGACCAAGGTGCTGCGCATGGCCACCAGCGGCAGGAAGATCAAGGTGGCCATGGAGATCAACGGCAACACCCGCGAGGAGACCTACGACCGGGTGCTCGTCAGCGTCGGCCGCACGCCGAGCTACGAGGACCTGGGCCTCGAGAACACCGGGGTGAGGATCGGCGCCAACGGCTTCATCGAGTGCAACGACGAGCAGCAGACCGGCGATCCGGCCATCTATGCCATCGGCGACGCCAACGGTGGCGCGTTGCTGGCGCACCGCGCCACCAAGGAGGCACGGGTGGCGGTGGAGGTCATCACCGGCGAGTCGAGCACCATCGCGGACGTGGTCATCCCGGCGGTGGTCTTCACCGAACCGGAGGTGGCCTGGTGCGGCCTGACCGAACAGGAGGCCAAGGCCAACGACGTTCCCGTGGAGGTCGTCAAGTTCCCCTGGGGCGCTTCCGGGCGGGCGCTGACCCTGGACCGTCCGGAGGGCCTCACCAAGCTGGTGCTCGAACCCGAGACGGAACGCATCCTCGGCGTGGGCATCACCGGCGCCGTTGCCGGCGAACTGATCGGCGAAGGCGTGCTCGCCGTCGAGTTGGGGGCCACCGCCAAGGACCTGGCGGAGTCGGTGCACCCCCATCCCACGCTTTCGGAGACGCTGGTCGAGTGCGCCGAAGCGTTCTACGGCACCGCCACCCACACGGCGCCGCGCAAGCGCCCCCGAAACGCCCGGACAACCGCCCCGCGGACCGCCTCGTCAGCGCCTCGCGCTTGACTTGAAAAAGGCGATTTGTTACCGAAAATCGTAGAGCCCGCCTGTTTTTGCGGCCGCCGCAAGGGACCGGAAGACCGTCGCGAAACGCCATAGCGAAATGCCGTTGTCTCGCGCATACCGGTCCTGGGGGTTGGATGAGGCCGGGGCCTAAATTCCCAGGAGGAACTGAATGACCTACGTGATTGCAGAGCCCTGTGTCGACGTCAAGGACACGGCTTGCGTCGATGTCTGTCCTGTCGATTGCATCCACCCGACCAAGAACGACCCCGAGACATTCGAGAAAGAGAACATGCTCTACATCGATCCGGAGGAGTGCATCGACTGCGGCGCCTGCGAGCCGGTGTGCCCGGTGGAGGCGATCTTCGAGGAGGCGGCGCTCCCGGAAAAGTGGGAGGAGTACACTCGGATCAACGCCGACTGGTTTCAGAAGTAGCCGCGGCATCCGTGCCCGGCGCCTTGTGCGGGCCGGTCTCCCCGTCCGGCCCGTCCCCGTCCGGTATCCTGTCCCGAACGACCTCGTCATACCCGAAGACCCCGCAGAAGCTCCGCACCACCAGGGACTTGACTTCATCCATGGAGACGGCCGCGTGCGTTTCCCGCTCGATGGAGGTGGCCTCGGCCCATGCCAGCCCGCAAGGGACGATCCTGCGGAAGTAGTCCAGGTCCGGCGCCACGTTGAGGGCGGCGCCGTGATAGGTGACGCCCCGTCTGACGGCGATGCCGATGGCGCAGATCTTGCGCGTGTCGATCCACACGCCGGTCCACGGCGGGCGCCGCGTGGCGTCGAGGTCGCAGGACGCCAGGGTGTCGATGATCGCCTGCTCGAGTCCGGCCAGGTAGCGATGCACGGCGCGGCGCAGCTTGGACTCGATATCGATGATGGGATAGACGACGAGCTGTCCCGGCCCGTGGTACGTGACGTCGCCGCCGCGGCTCGTGGCGAGCACGGGCACCTCGCCGGCATCCAGGACGTGCGCGCTCGCGTCGCGCCTGCCGGTGGTGAAGACATGCGGATGCTCCACCAGGATCAGGCAGTCGTCCGCGTCCGCGCGGATCCTGCGTTCGAGTATCTGGTGTTGAACTGCCAGCGCCGCCTGGTATTCGAGACGCCGCAGGTCTACGACATGGAGCGATTTGGCCATTTTCCGGGGTCGGCCGGCGGGCCGCGTTCTACGCCCGCGCCGCTCCCTCACCCATAGCACATCGGTTCCGGAATCGAACACGCGGTGGAGCGCTTCCCGAATCGAACACGCCGTGGGAACGTTTTCGCGCCGCCGTGGCGTGGCGCGCGTTGTTGACTCACGGCCGGCGCCGCATTATGAATCCAGGCTGTGTCAAGACTCTGGATCGAGGCTGTGTCAAGACTCCGCTCGACTACGAAGTGGCACCGCCGCCCGAAACGTCATCGATATGAAAACAGAATCTTGTTCAATGATTCCTGGTCGTCACGGAATCCCGCTGTGCCCCGACGAGTCATTCCCGCGGAAGCGGGAATCCAGGCGGGGTGGGGCCTGGCAATGAGGTCGCCACACCCCTTACCCCTGGATTCCCGCTTCCGCGGGAATGACGTTTCGGGTGGCGGTGCTGTTTCTCGGTTTGAGCAGAGTTTCGACACAGTCTGAATCCAGCCTGTCCCTGCTTCCAGGCAAAGCAGGTTCGGCCGGAACGGAGCAGGCGCAGTGACGGGAACCATCAAGAAGATCCTCAGGGACAAGGGATTCGGTTTTATCGAACCGGACGACGGCGGCGACGATGTCTTCTTTCATCGTGGCAGCAGCGCTCCACGGGTCCAGTTCGAGGATTTCAGTGAAGGCGACAGCGTGCAGTTCCAGACCCGGTCGGGCGACAAGGGGCCGGTGGCCTTCGGCATGAAGCTCCGCTGAGGCCGGGTTTCCATATCCCCGAAGCCCTCGTTCGGGGGAAGGTGGCGGCACTCTTCCGAAACATCGGGATACGCCGCGAGCCATGGGAGCGGGTCGATTGCGGTGCGTGGCGGGAGGAAGGACGGGCATGACACGGGATGACCGGCAGGCGGACGCGGCAAACCCCGGCCGGGCGGCGGCGAAGCGGACGTTCGCGGAGCACTTCGAGCGCTTGCGGCGGCGCTATCTTCCGGAGGTGCTCGTGCTTCTGGAGGACGTCGTTCGCGAGGCCGGCCTGACCGGTTCGGGGCTGGAGGAGATGTGCCGCTATCATTTCGACACGGGCGGGAAGCGGCTGCGCGCGTTGCTGCCGCTGCTGGTGGCCGACTGTCTGGAAGAGGATCCCGCCAAGGCGCTCGCCATGGGCGCGGCCTGCGAGATGGTGCACAACGCGACGCTGGTGCATGACGACGTTCAGGACGGGGACGAGACGCGCAGGGGGCGGGAGACGGTGTGGCGGCGCTTCGGCGTGCCGCGCGCCATCGACCTCGGCGACGCCATGTTCTATCTGGCGGTGCTTCTGGCGCAGCGCGCGCCGGTGAGCGGCGAGTTGCGGGAGGCCTTGGCGCGCAGGCTGCTGATCGAGACGCTGAAGGTCATCGACGGGCAGGAGCGGGAGTTCGCGTTGCGCGCCGATCCGCGTCCGTCCATGGACCGGTACTTCGCCATGGTCGAAGCGAAGACCGCGCGCCTGTTCGTCCTGGCCATGGCCGGCGCCGCCGAGTTGCTGGGTCGGGAAGGCCGGGTCGTCAAGGGCCTGACGGAGGCGGCACGCCAGCTCGGCATCCTGTTCCAGGTGCAGGACGACGTGCTGGACCTCTACGGCGACAAGGGCCGGAGCGAGCGCGGCGGCGACATCGCCGAGGGCAAGCGCAGCGTCCTCGCGGTCCATGCCCTGGAGAACGCGACACCGGACGACGCCCGTTGGCTGCGCGAGGCGCTCGACAAGGACCGGGAGGCGACCTCCCCGGCCGACGTGGACCGGGCCGCCGAGTTGTTCGACCGCCTCGGTTCGTTGGCCTTCGCGATCCGGGAAATGCGCACGCGGCAGCAAGCGGCCGTGGCCGCGGTGGCGCCGCTGGGGCGGCCGCGGCTCTCGGCCATGGTGGAGGGAATGTCCGAAACGGTCCTGGAGCCCATCCGCGGTCTTGTATGACGCAGGTTCAGAGGATTGAAGGAGTCACGCTGATGAAGATGTTTCTGGCCGGAGAGTGGGTCGATCGCCCCAGGATGCAGGAGGTCGGCAACCCGTACGATGATTCCGTTCTCGACAGCGTGCCCAAGGCCGGACGCGACGACGTGGACCGCGCGCTGGCCTTCGCCGAGCGCGGCGCCGCCGTCATGGCGCGCATGACCGCGCACGAGCGCTGGAAGGTGCTCACACGGGCGGCGGCCCTGATGGCGGAGCGGGTGGACGAGTTGGGCACGCTCATTTCCGCGGAGGAGGGCAAGATCCTGGCGGAAGGCAAGGGAGAGGTGCGCCGGGCGGTGGAGACCATGACGGCCTCGGCCGAGGAGGCCAAGCGGATTCACGGCGAGACCGTGCCGCTGGACGCGGACCCCGCGGGCGCGGGCAAGCTGGCGTTCACGCTGCGCGTCCCGTGCGGCGTGGTGGTGGCCATCGGCCCCTTCAACTTTCCGCTCAACCTCTTGTGCCACAAGGTGGGTCCGGCCATCGCCGGGGGCAATGCGGTCATCATCAAGCCGGCCTCGGACACGCCGCTGTCGGGGCTCAAGCTGACGGAGATCCTGATCGAGGCGGGATTGCCGCCCGAGGGCGTCCAGTGTCTCACCGGCTCCGGTGGGGAGATCGGCGATCCGCTGGTGGCGGACCCGCGTGTGCGCAAGATCACGTTCACCGGCAGCCGCGAGGTGGGCGAGAACATTTGCCGCATGGCGGGCATCAAGAAGGTCACCATGGAGTTGGGCTCCAACTGCCCGCTCATCGTGATGCCGGACGCGGACCTGGACAAGGTGGCCGCGGCCGTGGCCTCGACGGGTTACGCCAACGCCGGCCAGGTGTGCATCTCCACCCAGCGCGTGCTCACCGACCGTCGCGTCTACGGCGACTTCCTCGGCGTGCTGGCGCCCAAGGTCGAAGCGCTGGCCGTGGGCAGCCAGCTCGATACGGCTACCCAAGTCGGTCCCATGATCAAGGAATCCGAAGCCGTCCGGGTGGAGGAATGGGTCAACGAGGCCGTGGGCGAGGGCGCCCGGGTGCTGGCGGGCGGCTACCGTAACGGCGCCGTCTACGCGCCCACCGTGGTGGCGGACGTTTCCCGCGACATGCGCCTCTCCCGCGACGAGCTCTTCGGACCGGCGGTCGCGGTGACGCCCTTCGAGTCCATCGACGAAGCCATCGAGTTGGCCAACGATACGGTCTTCGGGCTTTCGGCGGGGATATTCACTCAGAACGTCGACTGGGCCATGCGCTTCGCCCGCGAGGTGGAGTCGGGCAACCTGCACATCAACTGGGGACCGCAGTGGCGCGCCGACGTGATGCCCTACGGCGGGCTCAAGGAGTCGGGCTTCGGCAAGGAGGGGCCGCGTTACGCCGTCGAGGAGATGACCGAGCTCAAGACGGTGGTGTTCCACCTGTAGGACGGGTAACGGGCCGAGGGGAGGCTGCCGTGGACATGCGAGTGGACGGACGCGGACTGGAGGAGCTCCGCGCGATCAACATCACGCCGGGTTTCATCAAGCACGCCGACGGCTCGGCGTTGATCGAGATGGGCGATACCCGGGTCATCTGCACCGCCGCGCTGGAAGACCGCGTGCCGCCCTTCCTGCGCAAGACCGGCAAGGGCTGGATCACGGCGGAGTACGGCATGCTGCCGTCGTCGTCGCCGGTGCGGATTCCGCGGGAGGCGTCGCGCGTGGGCGGCCGCACCCACGAGATCCAGCGCCTGATCGGCCGCAGCCTGCGCTCCGTGGCGGACATGGACTGTCTGGGCGAGAGAACGGTGTGGCTCGACTGCGACGTCATCCAGGCCGACGGCGGCACGCGCACCGCCTCCATCACCGGCGCCTACGTGGCCCTGGCCTGCGCCCTCGCGGGGTGGGCGGCCCGTAGGACCGTGCCCGAGCGCCTGCTCAAGGACAGCGTGGCCGCGGTCAGTGTCGGGGTGGTGGACGGGGAGGCGGCGCTGGATCTGAACGCGGCGGAAGACAACGGTGCCGAGGTGGACATGAACTTCGTGATGACCGGGTCGGGGAGGTTCGTGGAGGTCCAGGGAACGGCCGAGAAGCAGCCCTTCAGCGTGGAGCAGCTCAGCCGCTTGATCGGTCTGGCACAGACCGGCATCCGACGCATACTGGAAATCCAGGACGCGGTGCTGCGGGATTGGCGCCCGGCTTCGTGAAACGGCGCCGCCCATGAGCGTGCCACAGGCCTCCGGGGTTGATATCGACGCCGCATGAGGTACAATCAAGAGTCCGTGACGGGGCGTGGCGCAGCCAGGTAGCGCACCTGCCTTGGGAGCAGGGGGTCGGCCGTTCAAATCGGCTCGCCCCGACCATGCGGGCAAGGCCGTGGTCGTCCACGGAGGGCCGCCGGAGCCGGGAAGAGGGCCCCGCCGGGAGGATCTTGAAGGCACGGTTCGACGCGCCAGTAGCTCAGGTGGATAGAGCAACGGCCTTCTAAGCCGTGGGTCAGGGGTTCGAATCCCTTCTGGCGCGCCAGATGTTTGTGTTCATGGACGTGTTCTGGTGAGTGTAGCTCAATTGGTTAGAGCACTGGACTGTGGCTCCAGGGGTTGAGGGTTCAAGTCCCTTCACTCACCCCAGTTTTCACTCGACCAATCACGTGCGGGCCGCTAGCTCAGTTGGTAGAGCAGCTGACTCTTAATCAGTTGGTCCGGGGTTCGAATCCCTGGCGGCCCACTCCACTCCTTCCCTCCAATGCCTTGCCGTCTGTCGGTTCGATCCGCCGAGCCCGGCGGTGATCTTGACTTGCGGTTCGCGGGATTGTTAGAGAGGAGACCGGTTTTGCCGGGGTTCTTCCGGCCGTTTTGCGCCCCGCGACACCGGACGGCACGGGGCGCGCGGTGCGAGAGTGGCGGAACTGGTAGACGCACTAGATTTAGGATCTAGCGGGCAACCGTGGGGGTTCGAGTCCCCCCTCTCGCACCATCGTGGCAACGTCGTGCAGGACGTCCGTGGCACGGCGTCCGCCTTCTACCGGCGCCGATGTCGGGGAGGGTGGACGGAACCTTCAGGGATGGAGACCACATGGCAGAGGCCGGTACGGAAACGCAGACGCAAGTCGATGTCGTGACGCCCACCCAGCGAAGACTTCGCGTCGAGGTCCCCGCGGAGCGGGTGACGAAGGCCTTCACCCAGATCTATCGCGAGTTCGGGCGGAGCGCACGAGTGCGCGGTTTTCGCGCGGGCAAGGTCCCACGGCACGTGTTGCGCGGGCTGTACGGCGCCGAGATCCAGGCTCAGGCGCTGTCCGGGATCGTGGAAGCGACCCTCGCCGAGGCCGTGCGGGAGCAGGGGATCGAACCCGTGTCGGAGCCGCGCCTCGAGACCGGTGAGTTGAACGACGGGCAGCCGTTCGCGTTCTCCGCCGTGCTCGAGGTGAAGCCGGACATCGTGCTCAAGGACTATCGCGCCATCGGGCTGGAGCGCCCGCGCGTGGACGTGGGCGACGAGGAGGTGCAGCGGGCGCTGGAGACCCTCCGGGACCGCAGCGCGCAACTGGAGCCCGTGGAGGGACGTGATCGGGTAGAGGACGGGGACTACGTGTTCATCGACTTCGAGGGCACGGTGGATGGCGAGTCCTTTGCCGGCGGCACGGCCGAGAGCTTCCCGGTGGAAATCGGCGCGGGTACCGCGCTGCCCGAGTTCGAGCGCGGCCTCGTAGGCATGGAACGGGACGTTCCCGGCAGTATCGTGGTGCCCTTTCCCGAGGATTCCCAAGAGCCGCGCCTGGCGGGCAGGCAGGCGGACTTCACGGTGACGGTGCGGGACATACGGCGCAAGGCCCTGCCACCCCTGGACGACGACTTCGCGCGGGATTACGGCGAGTGCGACTCGCTGGACGAGTTGCGGGAGAAGGCGCGCTCGGAGTTGCAACGCGAGGTCGAGGCATTTCAGAACACCCGGTTGCATGACCGGATCGTCGAGCACCTCCTGGAGGAGCACGACGTGGAGGCGCCTCCGTCGATGGTGGAGCGCGAGTTGTCGTACCTGATGAACCGCGCCGCCAGCCAACGGGAAGCGGCGCCGCCGGATGCGCCCGAGCCCACCACGGACGAGTTGCGGGAGGAACTCACCCCCCAGGCCCAACGCCGGGTGAAGGCGTCGCTGCTGGTTGGAAAGATCGCCGACGCCGAGGCGATCACGGCTTCCGAGGACGAGGTGGACGCACGCATCGATGCGATAGCCAGGGCCAGCGGCGACCGGGCCGCGTTGGTGCGCGAACAGTACCGCCAGGATTGGGCGCGGGCCAGTCTGCGTTCGCAGATCGTATCCGAGAAGACCCTGGAATTCCTGTTGGAGCAAGCCGAGGTGACGCTGGTGGAGCCGGTGGAAAAAGGTTGATGGTCGTCCCAAAAGGGGCTAAGGTTAACGCAGCATGAACTTCATTCCTTTCGTCGTCGAGCAGACCGGACGCGGGGAACGGGCTTACGACATTTACTCCCGGCTCCTCAAGGACCGGATCGTCTTCCTGGGCAGCCCCGTGGTGGACGAGGTGGCGAATCTCATCACCGCTCAGTTGCTGTTCCTCGAGTCCGAGGACGCAGAACGCGACATCTATTTCTACATCAATTCCCCGGGCGGCTCGGTGACCGCCGGTCTGGCCATCTACGATACCATCCAGTACATCCGGCCCCAGGTTTCCACCGTTTGCCTGGGTCAGGCCGCCAGCATGGGGGCCGTGTTGCTTGCGTCTGGCGAGAAGGGCAAACGCTACGCGCTGCCGCACTCGCGCATCATGATCCACCAGCCCCTCGGCGGTTTTCAGGGGACCGCCGCCGACGTGGACATCCAGGCGCGGGAGATCCTGAGAATGCGGGAGGAGCTTGGCGCGATTCTCGTCAAGCATACGGGGCAGTCGCTCAAGCGAATCGAGAAGGATACGGACCGGGACATGTTCATGACGGGACAGCAGGCTTTGGAGTATGGATTGGTGGATGAAGTGATCACCAGCCGCCTTGACGTAACCGCAAAGGGGTGAGGGGGTATTTCAATGCCGAAGCACGGGGATGATCGTTCCGGCAATCTCGTCTGTTCCTTCTGCGGCAAGAGCCAGGACGAGGTCCGCAAGCTGATCGCGGGTCCCACCGTCTACATCTGCGACGAGTGCATCGACTTGTGCAACGACATCATCGCGGAGGAGTGCGAGCACGACGAGGCGATCACGGCTTCGTCCGGGGTCCCGAAACCGGTGGAGATCAAGCGCGTGCTGGACCAGTACGTGGTCGGGCAGGAACCGGCCAAGAAGATTCTCTCGGTGGCGGTCCACAACCATTACAAGCGCATCGACAACCAGGCTCTCGCCGGAGACGTGGAGCTGCAGAAGAGCAACATCCTGCTGCTGGGCCCCACCGGCTCCGGCAAGACCCTGCTGGCGCAGACGCTGGCGCGCCTTCTGCAGGTGCCCTTCACCATCGCGGACGCCACCAGCCTCACGGAGGCAGGCTACGTCGGTGAAGACGTCGAGAACATCATCCTCAACCTGCTGCAGTCCGCGGAGTACGACGTGGAGAAGGCGCAGCGGGGCATCGTCTACATCGACGAGATCGACAAGATCTCGCGCAAGTCGGAGAACCCGTCGATCACCCGCGACGTCTCGGGCGAAGGCGTGCAGCAGGCGTTGCTGAAGATCATCGAGGGCACGACGGCGAGCGTGCCCCCCAAGGGCGGTAGGAAGCACCCGCAGCAGGAGTTCCTCCAGGTCGATACGACCAACATCCTCTTCATCTGCGGGGGCGCGTTCGTGGGCATCGAGGACATCATCCGGCGGCGCACGGGGCGCCGGCGCCTGGGTTTCGGCGGCAACGGGACGGAGGTGGAAATCCGCCCCGAGGTGCGCTCCCTGCACGACGTGCAACCCGAGGATCTCCTCAAATTCGGCCTGATCCCGGAGTTCGTCGGGCGGCTGCCGGTGATCGCCACGCTGGACGAACTCAACGAAGAAGCGCTGGTGCAGATCCTGAAGGAGCCGAAGAACGCCCTTACCAAGCAGTACTGCAAGCTGTTCGAAATGGAGGGAGTGCATCTTAACTTTACAGACGAGGCGCTTTGGGCTATTGCACGGGAGGCCATGAAGCGGAAGTCCGGGGCGCGCGGGCTGAGGGCCATCATGGAGAACACCATGCTCGACGTGATGTACGAGATGCCGTCTCAGCCCAACCTCAAGGAGGTGGTCATCACGGAGGAGGTCATGACCCGCAACGAACCTCCGATGGTGGTATACTCGAAGGCGGCGGAGAGCGCGTAAGGGGAGTACCGATGCTATTTCGCAGCGACAAGAAGGATGACAGCGAGCAGGGAACGGAAAACACGGTGCAGGCTCCGTTGCTGCCCCTCCGGGACATCATCGTCTTTCCCCACATGGTGGTGCCCCTGTTCGTCGGCCGGCAGAAGTCGATCCGTGCCCTCGAGGAGGCATCCCGGAAACAGACGCCGATCTTTCTGGCGTCGCAGAAGGACGCCAGGACCAACGAACCGGGAGAGGACGACATCTACCTCATCGGCACGCTCGGCAACGTCGTGCAGATGCTGAAGTTGCCCGACGGGACGGTCAAGGTCCTGGTGGAGGGCAAGCGCCGGGGCAAGATCGCGCGCTACCTGACGCATCCGGAATACTTCCTGGTGGAGGTGGAGGAGCTCGAGGACGTGGCGGATCAGGGCGCGGAGGCGGGGGCCGTGGTGCGCGAGGTCCACGGTGCCTTCGAGAACTACGTCAAGGTGAAGAAGAAGATACCGCCCGAGATGGTGATGACCGTTTCCGCCATCGAGGAGCCCGGCAAGCTCGCGGACACGATCATCGGGCATCTCGGAATCAAGCTGGAGGAACGGCAGGTCCTGCTTGAGACCATCAACGCCGGCGAGCGCCTCGAGAAGGTGCTGGGGCACATGCGGGCGGAAATCGAAATCCTGGAGGTGGAGCGGAGGATTCGTTCACGCGTCAAGAAGCAGATGGAGCGTTCGCAGAAGGAATACTACCTGAACGAGCAGATGCGGGCGATCCAGAAGGAGCTTGGCGAGAAGGACGAGTTCAAGAACGAGATGCAGGAGATCGAAGAGAAGATCAAACAGAAGAAGCTCTCCGCCGAGGCCAAGGAGAAGGTGGAGAAAGAGCTCAAGAAGCTCAAGATGATGTCCCCCATGTCCGCCGAGGCGACCGTGGTGCGGAACTACATCGACTGGATCCTCGGCCTTCCGTGGAACGACTACACCGAGGACAAGCTGGACATCACCGATGCCGAGACGGTCCTGGAAGAGGACCACTATGGACTGGACAAGGTCAAGGAGAGGATTCTCGAATATCTGGCGGTGCAGAGCCTCGTAGGCAAGATCAAGGGCCCCATCCTCTGTCTGGTGGGACCTCCCGGCGTCGGCAAGACCTCCCTGGGGCGTTCCATCGCACGCGCTACCGGAAGGAAGTTCGTCCGCGTATCGTTGGGCGGGGTGCGCGACGAGGCCGAGATACGCGGACATCGGCGCACCTACATCGGCGCCCTGCCGGGGAAGATCATCCAGTCCCTCAAGAAGGCCGGGTCGAGCAACCCGGTGTTTCTCATGGACGAGGTGGACAAGATGTCCATGGACTTCCGTGGCGATCCGTCCTCGGCCCTCCTGGAAGTGCTCGATCCCGAACAGAACCAGGCCTTCAACGATCACTACCTGGACCTCGACTACGACCTCTCCAAGGTGATGTTCATCACCACGGCCAATACGCTCGACGGGATCCCGCGGCCCTTGCAGGACAGGATGGAGATCATCCGCATCGCGGGCTATACCGAGCTGGAGAAGCTCAACATTGCGAAGAAGTACCTGGTGGTGAAGCAGCGCGAGGCCAACGGGCTGACGGAGGACAACATCGTTCTCTCCGACAGCGCGATTCTGGGGCTCGTGCGCCACTACACCAAGGAAGCCGGCGTCCGTAACCTCGAACGCGAGGTCGCGTCCATTTGCCGGAAGGTTGCCGTCGACGTGGTGAAGAACGACCGCGCGTCCAGGACGGCGGTGGGGGCTCGCAACCTCCAGAAGTACCTGGGACCGGCGAAGTTCCGGTACGGAATGGCCGAGGACAGCCACAGGGTCGGTACGACCACCGGTCTGGCCTGGACGGAACTGGGTGGCGAGTTGCTGTCCACCGAGGTGTCCATCATGCCGGGCAAGGGCCAGCTCACGATCACGGGGAAGCTGGGCGACGTCATGCAGGAGTCGGCGCAGGCGGCCATGAGCTACGTGCGTTCACGAGCGCGGGATCTGGGGTTGGAGAAGGACTTCTACCAAAAGAACGACATCCACATCCATGTGCCCGAGGGAGCGATCCCCAAGGACGGACCGTCGGCGGGGATCACCATGGCCACGTCGCTCGTTTCGGCCCTCACCCGTATCCCCGTCTATCACGACGTGGCGATGACCGGCGAGATCACCCTGCGGGGCAATGTGCTGCCCATCGGCGGTCTGAAGGAGAAGGTGCTGGCGGCTCATCGCGGCGGGATCAAGACGGTCCTCATCCCGGAGGAGAACAAGAAGGACATCAACGACATCCCCTCGACCATCCTGAAGGGCGTGGAGTTGATCCTGGTTTCACACATGGATGACGTTCTCAAGCGCGCCCTCGTGGTGAGCGATCCGGATGCGCTTTTCGCGCGGGCCGAACTGGACGACGACGCGGGCGAAGCCCCCGCCGCGGGGTTCCAGAAAAAGGACGTAGAGCCGAGGCCCAGCCTTCCGCAGTGATCGGAGGGACATCCCGGCAACCCGCGTGACGCTCTTCGGGGGGCACGGCGCGTTCCATGTCACGGGGGCCTGTGGGCGGTTAGCTCAGTTGGGAGAGCATCGGCCTTACAAGCCGGGGGTCACAGGTTCAAGTCCTGTACCGCCCACTGGCCCCCGTACGGGTTGCAATCCAGCCGGTCAGGGGTTATACTGCAAAGTTCGATGCGGGGCCGTAGTTCAGCTGGTTAGAACGCCGGCCTGTCACGCCGGAGGTCGCGAGTTCGAGTCTCGTCGGCCCCGCCAGATTGGTTTCAAGCATGCGCACGGTTCAGATGACGAAAGCCGAATCTCTGGCCCAGCGTCGGTGGTATGTCATCGACGCGGAGGGCCAGGTGCTCGGAAGGATGGCCTCCGAGATTGCCAGGGTTCTCCGTGGCAAGCACAAGCCATCCTTCAGTCCACATGTGGACGGTGGTGACTTCGTCATCGTGGTGAACGCGAAGCGTGTCAAGCTTACCGGTTCCAAGGAAACGGGTAAGCGCTATTACCGGCATAGCGGCTATCCCGGCGGGTTGCGGGTGGCAACGCTGTCCGAGATGCGGGAGAAGAAACCCGAAGCGGTGGTGCGGTTGGCCGTGAAGGGGATGCTTCCGAAGAACCGGCTTGGAAGAGGGCAGCTCGGGAAGTTGAAAATCTACGCGGGTCCGGAGCATCCGCATCAGGCGCAGTTGCCCATGCCGTTGACCGTCTAACAGGTTTCAGCACTCATGGCGGAAGATCTCATTTACGCGACAGGCCGGCGCAAGACGTCGGTGGCACGGGTTTACCTGAAGCGGGGCCAGGGCGCCATTCGCATCAATGATCGTTTGCTCGAAGATTATTTCGGGCGTGAGACCGCGCGGATGATCGTGCACCAGCCCTTTCACGTCACCCGGACGCTGGGAGACTTCGACATCGTCGCCAACGTCAAGGGCGGCGGAAGCTCGGGTCAGGCCGGGGCGCTCCGGCACGGCATTACCCGGGCATTGATGCAGGTGGATGAGGCCTACCGCGTTCCGCTGAAAAAGGCCGGTTACGTGACGCGTGATCCCCGCGCCGTGGAGCGGAAGAAGTACGGCAGGCACAAGGCCCGCAAGCGGCCACAGTTCTCCAAGCGCTGATCCGCTCTACTCCGACCCCACGTAGAGAAACAGGCTCAAGGCGCCCATCACCATGTTGGGCAGCCAGGCCGCGACCCATGGCGGCATCGCGCCCGCCTTTCCCAGCGAGACACAGAAGCCCAACAGGACCCAGTACGAGAAGCCGATGGCGGCGCTCACCGCGAGGTTCAGGGCGATGCTGTCTCTTCGCCCCGGTCTCACGGCGAACGCGATGGCCAGCAGGATGGTGATGGGTGTGACCAGTGGAACCGCCACTTTCGTGTGCAGGTTCACCGTGTCGCGCACGGTGTCGACTCCCTTTCTTCGAAGGCTTCGAATCCTCTCCTTCAACTCGGTGTAGCTGAATTCGTCGGGCGAGCGTGTGAAGATGCGAAAGTCGTCGGGCCGTTCGTCGAGGGGCAATTCCCCCGCGACAGAGTGTTTTTCGACGGTTCCATCGTCGAGGAAGCGCCATTCCGTGCCTCCCTCGGGCACCCACCGGTCTCCGTTCCACAACGCCGCGGGTGACTCGATCAGTCCCGCCAGCCTGAACCGCGGCGTCGTCCGGTAGATCGACAATCCGCGCAGCCTGCCCGTTTCCGTGTCGAAGTCGTCGGCGCGGATGAAGGCGTCGTCGCTGCGTATCCAGATCTGCTTGTCGCGGAAGACCGACTGAAGTTGCGCCTTCCGCACCTGCACGTCGTAGACGAACTTGGCATGGCGCATGGAGAACGGAACCGCGGTTTCGTTCCAGACGAACGTCCCGGCACTGATGGCAACGGCGAACAGCAGAAAAGGGACGGTGATCCGGTGCAGACTGATGCCGGATGCTCCGAAGGCGACCAGTTCCTTTTGGTGCGCCAGCGCGCCCAGGGTGAGGAAGGCCGCCACCAGCGTGGCGAAACCGATACTGCGGGATACCAACAGGGGCAGCCGGTAGAGGAAGAACCGGACGGCGTTGGCCAAGGTCGCGTCGTGCCCCATCAGGTTGTCCACGCGGTTGAACACGTCACCCAGCAGGTGCAACAAGACCACCACGAGCAGCGTCGCGCAAAAGGCGCCGGCGAACCTGCGAAGCAGATAGATATCGAGCGTGCCGCCGAAGGCGGGAGCCGGCACACGGTCCATGAAGGAGTTCATCGGACCCGGACCTTGGGCCGGGCTCCGCTTCCCCGGCCGCCGCCGGGCCGGACACCCGCAAGGAGGCTCGGCAGGGCCGGCGAATCCCTCAGTGTCCGGATGAACAGCCAGACCGAGATGCACCCGACCACGAGGTTGGGGAGCCACAGAGCCAGCGCGGCCGGCATCCTTCCGTTCTCGCCCATGGCGCTGCCCACGGCGAACAGCGCATAATAGGCGAACAGCCATGCGAGGCACGCCGCCACGCCGTTGGAACGCCCGGCCGGCGAACGGCTGGGCGCAAGCACGATGGCGAGGCCGAGGACCGCGAAGACCAGCGGCGCGAACGGGAAGGCGAAACGCCGATGCAGTTCCATGAGTTCCGGTACGGCGCCAATGCCCCGTGCGGTTTTCGCGCGAATCGCTTCGCGCAGGCTCCGCAAGGACATCTCCTCGGGACTCCCCGAACCGTCATTCGGTGCCGGCGGCGGCGCCAGTTCCAACTGCAGGTTATAGACGCTGAAGGAGGTCTGGCTGAAGCCTGAACGATCGGGGCGCCGTTCATGGACCATGCCGTCGTAAAGCCTCAAGCCGATGGAGTTCGTGACGTTGCTCGAACGTAGCAGCGCTACCCTTCCGATGATAAGATGCTCCGTGTCCGGGTCGCGCTGATCGACGATCAGAATGCCCTGGAACGTATTTCCCGGAGGCACGATCCTGTCGACGTAAATGAGGACGCCGGGGAAGAAGTCGTTGAACACCCTCTCCTTGAGCAGGGATCCGGCGCGGTTCCTGGCCATGGCGTATAGCTCTTGCTTGACGGCGAGGTTGGCGGCCGGTCGTACGAAGATGGACAACCCGAGGGTGAGCAGCGAGACGGCCACGCCCAGCAGAAGCACGGGAACCAGGAAGTGAACCGGGCCGATGCCGCAGGCCTTGAACGCCAGGGTCTCGTTGTCGCGCGCGAGGCGGCCGCAACCATACAGAATCCCCAGGAGGAAGGCCATCGGCAGGGTCGTTTCGAGCAGCGTCGGCAGGATCAGTGCGAAGAGCTTCGCGATCTGGTCCAGCGGTGCGCCGCGGCTCACCACCAGCTCGATGAGTCTGGGGATGCGGCCGGCCAGGAAGACGAGGGTAAAGGCGAGGAGGCCTACCAGGACCGGCGGGAGGATCTGACCCGTCACATAGGCGCTCAAGGTGCGATGCACACGGGCTATGGTAGCCTTCTTTGATGGATTCCTCAATGCGGGACGCGCAAGGCAGTCAACGGCCGGACCCGGCGCTCATCTACGGGATACATCCCGTTCTGGAGAAGCTTCGCGCCGCCCCCGGCGACATCGTCGAAGTCTGGGTGGTCCGGGGCGGCCGAGGTCCGGCGCTGCGCCGGGTGGAGCAGGCCGCGCGCCACGAAGGATGCCGCGTGAAGCAGGCCGGTGCCAAGGCGCTGGACGTGCTGACACGAGGCGCCCCGCACCAGGGTGTCGTCGCGCGGGCCGCCCCGTTCGCCTACCGGACCTTCCAGTCGTTGCTGGCCGCGCCGTCCGGCACGCCGGACTGCGTCCTTTTCCTCGACGGCGTCGTCGATCCCGGCAATCTCGGCGGCATCCTCCGTACCGCGGAGGCCATGGGCATCCGCCGGATCGTCCTGCCCAAGGATCGGGCCGCGGGGGTTACCGGTGCCGCGATCAAGGCGTCCGCGGGAGCCGCGCATCATCTCGCAGTCTGTCGGGTGCCCAATCTCGTACGTGCACTCGCGGCCCTGCGGGAGCATGGCTACTGGGCGGTAGGACTCGACGCCCGTGCGCAAAGCCGTGTCTGGGAGCACGTTTATCCGGCAAGGCTGGTCGTGGTCCTGGGAGGCGAGGAGCGCGGGATCCGGCCGCTGATCCGGCGCGCATGCGACTACCTGGTATCCGTCCCGATGGAAGGACGGGTCGGATCGTTGAACGTCGGCGTGGCGTGGGGCATCTTCGCCTGCGAGGTCGCGAAACAACGAAACGGACCGCTCGCCCGCGTTGCCCGTTGACATTTGGTCCGCCAGATGCTTAATATTACAGGCGTGTCCACTTACCCTGTTTTCCGAAAGAGGGGCAGGGTAGGTGTGGCTTTTTGTTGTCGGTCTTGCGTGCGCGACGGTGACGGACAGTTCCGCTGGCGTAGCTCAACGGTAGAGCAGCTGATTTGTAATCAGCAGGTTGTAGGTTCAAATCCTATCGCCAGCTCCAAGTGAGCGATTTCGTCGAATCGAGCCCGCCGAGCTCCGTGCCGTGTATTCCGGGTGAAATGCGGAGAGGTTCCCGAGTGGACAAAGGGAGCAGACTGTAAATCTGCCGCCGATCGGCTTCGGAGGTTCGAATCCTCCCCTCTCCACCACCAGTGTAGACTCCAGAGCGACGGAGTCGGTTGTGCGGGAATAGCTCAGTTGGCTAGAGCACGAGCCTTCCAAGCTCGGGGTCGCGGGTTCGAATCCCGTTTCCCGCTCCAAACCCATGCCCAGGTAGCTCAGTCGGTAGAGCACGTCCTTGGTAAGGACGAGGTCGGCGGTTCAAGCCCGCTCCTGGGCTTTGCCTGTATTTGAGAACTTGAAACGACATTGTGACATCCACAGGAGGAGAAGATGAGCAAGGCGAAATTCGAGCGTACGAAACCACACCTCAACATCGGCACCATCGGCCACGTCGACCATGGCAAGACCACGTTGACCGCGGCCATCACGAAGGTGCTGGCCGAAAAGGGATCGGCGGATTTCGTGCCCTTCGACCAGATCGACAAGGCGCCGGAAGAGCGCGAGCGGGGCGTCACCATCAACATCGCACACGTGGAGTATCAGACCGACAAGCGGCATTACGCGCACGTGGACTGCCCGGGACACGCGGACTACGTAAAGAACATGATCACCGGCGCCGCCCAGATGGACGGCGCGATCCTGGTGGTGTCGGCCGCCGATGGCCCCATGCCGCAGACCCGGGAGCACATCCTGCTCGCCCGCCAGGTGGGCGTGCCCTCCATCGTCGTTTACCTCAACAAGGCGGACATGGTGGATGACCCCGAGCTGCTGGAGTTGGTGGAGCTGGAGGTGCGGGAGTTGCTGTCCAAGTACCAGTTCCCGGGCGACGACATTCCCGTCGTCACCGGCAGCGCGCTCCAGGCCCTGGAGGGCGAGGTGAGCGAGTTGGGCGTCGAGTCCGTCACCAGGCTGATGGATGCCGTCGATGCGTATGTCCCCGACCCGGTCCGGGACGTGGACAGGCCTTTCATCATGCCGGTGGAGGACGTCTTCACCATCAGCGGGCGCGGCACCGTGGTGACGGGCCGGGTGGAGCGAGGCATCCTGCACGTGGGCGACGAGGTGGAGATCGTCGGTCTCAAGGAGACCCAGAAGACCGTGGCCACCGGTGTCGAGATGTTCCGCAAGCTGCTCGACGAGGGCCAGGCGGGCGACAACATCGGCGTTCTGCTGCGCGGCGTCAAGCGCGACGAGGTGGAGCGGGGGCAGGTGCTGGCGAAACCCAAGACCGTGACGCCGCACACCAAGTTCAAGGCCGAGGCGTACATCCTGACCAAGGAGGAGGGCGGACGGCACACGCCGTTCTTCAACGGTTACCGGCCGCAGTTCTATTTCCGGACCACCGACGTGACCGGCGTGGCCACGCTGCCCGAGGGCACCGAGATGATCATGCCCGGCGACAATGTCCACATCGACGTGAATCTGATCACGCCCATTGCCATGGACGACGGCCTGCGCTTCGCCATCCGCGAAGGCGGCCGCACCGTGGGAGCCGGCGTCGTGACCGAGATCGTCCAGTAGGCGGAGGGCGGACCGATGCGTGACTTGGTAGGACTCATCTGCGACCGATGCAAACAAAAGAACTACACGACCACCAAGAACAAGAAGCGAACGACGGACAAGCTTGAGTTCAAGAAGTTCTGCAGGACCTGTCGCAGTCACGCGCTGCACAAGGAAATCCGGGTTTGAGCCGACGGGACCGGGTCAGTAGCTCCAATTGGTAGAGCACCGGACTCCAAATCCGGCTGTTGCAGGTTCGAGTCCTGCCTGACCCGCCAGTTCTTCGCCGCCGATGGAAAAACTTACCGATTCGTTCGCCTCCGTAGGGCGTCTGACAGACTTCGTGCGCGAAGCGTGGCAGGAGCTCAAGCGGGTCCACTGGCCCACGAGGCGAGAGACCTACGCGGCCACCGGCGTCGTCGTGCTGGTGGTGATCTTCTTTGCCATCTACCTGGGGCTGGTGGACGTCCTGCTCTCGTACATGAGGCAGTGGTTGATGCGTTGAGAGGGGACACTGGATCGCCCATGGAAAAGAACTGGTACGTCGTCCACACCTTCGCGGGGTTCGAGCACAAGGCCAAGGCCGCCCTGGAAGAACGGATCAAGGCGCTCGGGGAACACAAGGATTGGTTCGGCGAGATCCTGGTGCCGGCCGAGAAGGTCGTCGAGTTGGTGAAGGGCAAGAAGCGGACGTCCTCCAGGAAGTTCTTCCCGGGTTACATCCTGGTGCACATGGAGATGAACGACCAGACATGGCACGTGGTCAAGGCCACTCCCAAGGTCACCGGGTTCGTCGGTGGAAGCACGCAACCGCCGTGGGTCAGCGAGGAGGAGGTGCGGGAAATCACCCACCAGATGGAAGAGGGGGCCGTTCGGCCCCGGCCTCGGGTGGTCTTTTCCGTGGGCGAGAGCGTCAAGGTGATCGACGGACCCTTCTCCGAGTTCAACGGAGTGGTCGAGGAAGTCAAGCCGGACAAGGGTAAGCTGCGGGTTCTGATCAGCATCTTCGGCCGGGCGACCCCGGTGGAGCTGGATTTCATTCAGGTGGAGCGGAGCTAGTGTCCGGTCCGGTTGATTCGCACCATAAGGTGCGCAGGATTTTTTGTCGTCGGCAAGGCGCGATGACCCGTAGGGGCGACCCGCGGTCGCCCCATGTGGCGGGCACCCTGGTGTCGCGTCCCGCACATGGGCGGCATGCACGACACCGGCCCGACCGGGCGTAAGGAGTATCGGCCATGGCCAAGAAGGTGATCGGCGAGATCAAGCTGCAAATCCCCGCCGGGCAGGCGAACCCGAGTCCCCCCGTGGGTCCGGCGTTGGGCCAGCGGGGGGTGAACATCATGGAGTTCTGCAAGGCCTTCAACGCGGCCACGCAGAATCAGCCGGGGATGATCATTCCGGTCATCATCACGGTTTACGCCGACCGCACCTTCAGCTTCGTGACCAAGACTCCGCCGGCCGCCGTCTTGCTGAAGAAGGCCGCGGGCCTCGAGAAGGGAGCCGCGGAGCCCGGCAAGGAGACGAAGGGTCAGGTGACCCAGGCGCAGGTGCAGGAGATAGCCCGGGTCAAGATGCCCGACTTGACCAGTGCCAGCATCGAGGCCGCGGTGAAAACCGTCGAGGGGACCGCCCGGAGTCTCGGGCTCAAGGTCGTGTGATCGGGACGGGGGGCCGCCATGAAAGCGAAAGGCAAGAAGTACAAGGGCGTCGCCGAGAAGGTGGAACACGCCCGCCGGTATCCGCTGGAAGAGGGGATACGGATCGTCAAGGAAACCGCCACGGCGAAGTTCGACGAGACGGTCGAGCTGTCGGTGCGCCTCGGAGTCGATCCGCGGCGGGCCGACCAGAACATCCGCGGTTCCGTGGGGCTGCCGCACGGACTCGGCAAGCCCGTGCGCGTGCTGGCGTTCGCCAAGGGCGAGAAGGAACGGGAAGCCCAGGAGGCGGGCGCGGAGTTCGTGGGCAACGATGATCTGATCAAGAAGATCACCGAAGGTTGGCTCGACTTCGACAAGGTGGTGGCCACGCCCGACATGATGGGGGCGGTGGGCCGTATCGGCAAGATCCTGGGGCCGCGGGGACTGATGCCCAACCCTCGTTCGGGCACCGTGGCCATGGAGATCGGCAAGGCGGTCAAGGAGATCAAGGCCGGCCGGCTCGAATACCGCGTGGACAAGGCCGGCATCGTTCATCTGCCCATCGGCAAAGTGTCGTTCGAGGCCGAGGCGCTGCTGGACAACGCCAAGGCCGTGGTGGGGGCACTGGTCCGGGCCAAGCCCGCCGCCGCCAAGGGCACCTACATCAAGAGCGTGGCCCTGGCCGCGACCATGGGTCCGGGGGTCAGGATCGATCCCGCCGAAGTTCGCACCGTGGCGGTCTGATCGGTGATGGGAGAACAGCGTGGCTCGTGAGGAAAAAACGGCAGTCGTCGACGCGTTTCAGGAAAGGTTCAGGAGCGCCACCATGGCGGTGGTGACCGACTATCGCGGTTTGTCGGTTGGCGAGATGACCCAGCTTCGCTGCGACGTCCGCGAGGCGGCTGGCGAGTACAAGGTCGCCAAGAACAACCTCGTCCGGCTGGCCGTCCGGGATACGGCTTACCAGGCACTCGAGGACTTCTTGACCGGCCCCAACGGCTGGGTGTTCGCGTACGACGACCCGGTGAACCTGTCGAAGGCACTGGTCAAGTTTGCCGAGCGCAACGATGCCCTGACCATCAAGGGCGCGGTGCTCGAAGGCACCCTGCTCGAGCCCGCGCAGATCAAGGGCCTGGCCACGCTGCCGAGCCTGCCGGAGTTGCAGGCCCAGTTGCTTTCGTTGATCCAGGCCCCGGCGAGCCGGCTGTTGCGCACGATCCAGGAGCCGGGAAGCCAGTTGGTCCGTCTCCTTGACGCCCTCAAGGAGAACAAGGCTTAGGGCGAGGCGGGCCGCCAGGACGACCGCGACGCGGGTTTCAGGGCAACCGTAGACAATGACAGCAGAAGGGGGAGCGCACCAATGGAAGTGAATCGGGAGCAAGTCAAGGACTTCATCAAGAACATGTCTTTGTTGGAGGCCGCGAGTCTGGTCAAGGAGTTGGAGGAGGAACTCGGGGTGAGCGCGGCGGCTCCCGTGGCCGTGGCCGCGGCGGCGCCCGCGGCAGCCGCCGAGGCCGAGGAGAAGACCGAGTTCGACGCGGTGCTGACCAGTTCCGGCGAGAAGAAGATCCAGGTCATCAAGGTGGTCCGGGAGATCACCGGACTGGGCCTGAAGGAAGCCAAGGACCTCGTGGACGGAGCGCCGAACAACGTCAAGGAAGGCGTTTCGAAGGACGAGGCGGAGGAGATCAAGACGAAGATCGAGGAGGTCGGAGGCAGCGTCGAGGTCCGGTAGGGGCGACCCGCGGTCGCCCTTGTCCGGCGACCGTCGCCCTTGTCCGGCGGCCGTCGCCACTGCCCGGCGACACCGTCGCCACGGCCCGGCCACGGTTTGCCGGGAGGCGTTTGTCGGGGTTGAGTGAAAGGGGGGCCCATGCCGGTCCAGGTGGCCAACAATGTAAGACTGCGCCGGGATTTCGGACGGATCAAGAAGATCGTCGATCTGCCCTACCTCATCGAGATCCAGAAGAATTCCTACGATCTCTTCCTGCAGCGGGACGTTGCCGAAGACGAGCGGCAGGACATCGGGCTGCAAGCTGTCTTCAAGTCCGTCTTCCCCATCAAGGACTTCAACGACACGGCCTCGCTCGAGTACGTCAACTACTCGTTGGGGGAGCCCAAGTACGACGTTGACGAATGCCATGAGCGCGGCATGAACTTCGCCGCGCCTCTCAAGGTCACGGTGCAGCTCGTGCTCTGGGACGTCGACGCACAGACCGGCGCGCGCAGCATCCGCAACGTCAAGGAGCAGGAAGTCTACTTCGGCGAGGTGCCGTTGATGACCCGCAACGGCACGTTCATGATCAACGGCACCGAGCGTGTCATCGTCAGCCAGCTCCACCGCTCCCCGGGGGTGTTCTTCGAGCACGACAAGGGCAAGACCCACGCCAGCGGCAAGTTCCTCTACTCCGCTCGCGTGATCCCTTACCGGGGTTCCTGGCTCGACTTCGAGTTCGACCCGCGGGACATCCTCTTCGTGCGCATCGACCGGCGGCGGAAGTTTCACGTCACGGTTCTGCTGCGCGCCCTGGGGATGCAGCCCGAGGAGCTGCTCAACTATTTCTACAAGACCGATACGGTGCTGTGTGATTCCGAGCGGCCGATGCTCGAAGTCAAACCGCGCCAGCTCGCGGGGCTCAGGGCCACCCGCGACGTCCGGGATCCCGAGAGCAACAACCTGATCGTCCGGGAGGGCCGCCGCTTCACCCGCGCGGTGCTGCGGCAGTTGGACAACGCCGGCATCCGCCAGATCCCCATCGCCTGGGAAGACGTGCTGGGGCGGGTGGCGGCCCACGACATCGTGGACCCCGAAACGAACCACGTCATCGTCGAGTGCAACGGCGCCATCACCGAGGAGAGGCTGGACCAGATCCGCGACAGCGGCGTCAAGGGGCTGGAGCTTTTCTTTCTGGACGACGCGGAGACAGGTCCCTACCTGCGCAATACGCTGCTGCAGGACAAGATGCAGTCCTGCGACGACGCGTTGCTGGAAATCTACCGGCGCCTGCGGCCCGGCGATCCCCCGACCATGGAGACCGCCACCACCTTCTTCAACAACCTCTTCTTCAGCCCGGAACGTTACGATCTGTCGAGGGTCGGGAGGCTGAAGCTCAATCACCGGCTGAAGCTGGACGACGTGCCCCTGGAGCACGGAGCGCTCCGCAGGGAAGACATCCTCGAGGTCGTGCGCTACCTCATCACCCTGAGGAACGGCAACGGCTCGGTGGACGACATCGACCACCTGGGCAACCGCCGCGTGAGGCCGGTGGGCGAGTTGGTGGAGAACCACTTTCGCGTCGGCTTGGTGCGCATGGAGCGGGCCATCAAGGAAAAGATGAGCCTGCAGGACATTGACACGCTCATGCCGCAGGAGCTGATCAACCACAAGCCGGTTTCCGCGGCGTTGAAGGAGTTCTTCGGATCGAGCCAGTTGTCGCAGTTCCTGGACCAGACCAACCCGCTGTCCGAGATTACCCACAAGCGGCGGTTGTCGGCGCTGGGTCCCGGCGGGTTGACACGGGAACGGGCCGGTTTCGAGGTTCGCGACGTCCATCCGACGCACTACGGCCGCGTCTGCCCCATCGAGACACCGGAAGGTCCCAACATCGGACTGATCGCCTCCCTGTCGACCTACGCGCGGGTAAACGAGTTCGGCTTCATCGAGACGCCCTATCGGGAGGTGGGGGAGGGCAAGGTCACCGAACGCATTCATTACCTGTCGGCCCTGGAGGAAGAGGACCACGTCATCGCCCAGGCCAACGCGGCTCTCGATGGCGAGGGCGGATTCACCCAGGAGATGGTGTCCGCGCGCAAGGCCGGCGAGTTCGTGATGGCCCGTCCGGAAGACGTCGACTTCATGGACGTGTCGCCCAACCAGTTGGTGAGCGTGGCGGCCTCGCTGATTCCGTTCCTGGAACACGACGATGCCAACCGGGCGCTGATGGGCTCCAACATGCAGCGCCAGGCCGTGCCCTTGCTGCGTACCGAGGCGCCGCTGGTGGGCACGGGGATGGAGCGCGTCGTGGCCCGCGACTCCGGCGCCACGGTGGTGGCCGACCGAGGCGGTCTCGTCGAGAGCGTCGACTCCACCCGCATCGTCATCAAGGCCGACGCGCCCTCCGGCGCCTATGCCGACACCGGGGTGGACATCTACGGTCTGGTCAAATACCAGCGTTCCAACCAGAACACCTGCATCAACCAGCGTCCCATCGTTCGCGTCGGCGATCACGTCAACGAAGGGGACGTGGTCGCGGACGGGCCCTCCACCGAAATCGGGGAACTTGCCCTGGGCCGGAACCTGCTCGTGGCGCTGATGCCGTGGGGCGGCTACAACTTCGAGGACTCCATCCTGATCAGCGAGCGCGTGGTCAAGGAGGACATCTATACCTCGGTGCACATCGAGGAGTTCGAGTGCGTGTCCCGGGATACGAAGCTGGGGCCGGAAGAGATTACACGGGACATCCCCAACGCGGGCGACGAGGCGCTCAAGGATCTCGACGAGAGTGGCGTGATCCGCATCGGGGCGGAAGTCAAGCCCGGCGACGTGCTCGTGGGCAAGATCACGCCCAAGGGGGAGACCCAGCTCTCGCCCGAGGAAAAGCTCCTGCGGGCCATTTTCGGCGAGAAGGCGGGAGAGGTGCGGGACTCGTCCCTCAAGGTGCCTCCCGGCGTCGAGGGTACGGTCATCAACGTGCGCATCTTTTCGCGCAAGGGCATGTCCAAGGACGAACGCACCAAGACCATCGAGAGCGAGGAGGTGGCGCGCCTCAGCAAGGACCAGCACGACCAGATCCGCATCATCCAGGAGAACGCGGTCAAGCGCCTCAAGGAGCTGCTGGCGGGCCACCGTGCCGGCGCCCGGCTGACCGACGAGAACCGCAAGGTGCTGATCGCCAAGGGCGACGAGCTGACCGACGAGTTGCTGGACTCCATTCCCCTCTCCTTCCTGGCCGATCTCAAGCTCGAGGACCCGGAGTTGGAGAGCGAGGCGGGCCGCATCGTTGCCAGCGCCTCGGCTCAGGTGGATTCCCTCAAGGGACGTTTCGAGGACAAGATCAGCCGCATCACCAGCGGCGATGATCTCCCTCCGGGCATGATCAAGATGGTCAAGGTGCTCGTCGCCATCAAGCGCAAGCTGCAGGTGGGCGACAAGATGGCGGGGCGCCACGGCAACAAGGGCGTGATTTCATGCATCCTGCCGGAAGAGGACATGCCGTATCTGGAGGACGGGACGCCGGTGGACATGGTGCTGAACCCGCTGGGGGTTCCCTCCCGAATGAACGTCGGCCAGATCCTGGAAGCCCATCTCGGATGGGCGGCGCGCAGCCTCGGCCACCAGATCGACGTGATTCTCGAGCAGAAGTCGTCCGACCTCGCGGTGCGGCTCAAGGATTGCCTGGGCGAGGGCGAGTCGAGCAAGGTCGGCCTCGAAACCCTGCCGGGGTCCGACGTGCGCCGTCTGGCGGACAAGTACCGCCAAGGCGTTCATCTGGCGTCACCGGTGTTCGACGGCGCGCGCGAGGACGAGATCTTCAATCTCCTGAAGAAGGCGGATCTGCCGGTGACAGGGCAGGTGACGCTGTACGACGGGCGCAACGGCGAACCCTTCGACGAGAAGGTGACCGTGGGCGTCATGTACATGATGAAGCTGCACCACCTGGTGGACGACAAGATTCACGCGCGCTCCACCGGCCCTTATTCGCTGGTGACCCAACAGCCGTTGGGAGGCAAGGCGCAGTTCGGCGGGCAGCGGCTGGGGGAGATGGAGGTCTGGGCGCTGGAGGCGTACGGGGCCGCTTACACGCTGCAGGAGATGCTGACGGTCAAGTCGGATGACGTGGCGGGGCGCACGCGCATGTACGAGGGCATCTTCAAGGGCGATCATTTTCTCGAGCCGGGTTTGCCGGAGTCCTTCAACGTCATGGTCAAGGAGCTGCAGAGCCTGTGCCTTGACGTGGAGTTGGTGGAGTAAGGAGGCGTCATGGAAGAAGTATACAGTCTCTTCGAGAAACCCAAGAATCCGCTCAGCTTCCAGGGAATCAAGATCGCACTCGCCTCTCCGGAGAAGATCCGGTCGTGGTCGCACGGCGAGGTGCGCAAGTCGGAGACCATCAATTACCGCACGTTCAAGCCCGAACGCGACGGCTTGTTCTGCGCCAAGATCTTCGGTCCCACCAAGGACTACGAGTGCAACTGCGGCAAGTACAAGCGCATGCGCCACCGCGGCGTCGTGTGCGAGAAGTGCGGCGTCGAGGTCATCCAGTCGAAGGTCCGCCGGGAGCGAATGGGGCACATCGAGCTGGCCACGCCGGTGGCGCACATCTGGTTCCTCAAGAGCCTGCCGAGCCGCATCGGCGCGCTCCTGGACCTGACCCTGAAGGACCTGGAGAAGGTCCTGTATTTCGAGTCCTACGTGGTGCTGGATCCGGGCTCCACCAAGCTTCAGTACAAGGAGTTGCTCACCGAGGCGCGCTATCGCAGGGCGCTGGAGGAGTACGGCAACGATTTCACGGCGCGGATGGGGGCCGAAGCCATCCGGGAGCTCTTGAGCCATATCGAGGTCGACAAGCTCTCGGAGGAACTGCGCAACGAGCTGCGTGACGCCAATTCCGAGGTCAAGAGGAAGAAGTTCGCCAAGCGCCTGAAGGTGCTCAACGCGTTCCGGAACTCCAAGAACCGGCCCGAGTGGATGATCCTGGAGGTGATCCCCATCATCCCGCCGGACCTGCGGCCCCTGGTACCGCTGGACGGCGGGCGTTTCGCCACCTCCGACCTCAACGATCTCTATCGCCGGGTGATCAACCGGAACAACCGGTTGAAGCGGTTGATGGAGCTGAACGCGCCCGACATCATCATCCGCAACGAGAAGCGGATGCTCCAGGAGGCCGCCGATGCGCTGTTCGACAACGGCCGGCGCGGGCGGGCCATCACCGGTCCCAATCGGCGCCCCCTCAAGTCCCTGAGCGACATGCTCAAGGGCAAGACCGGCCGGTTCCGCCAGAACCTGCTGGGCAAGCGGGTGGACTACTCGGGCCGCTCGGTCATCGTGGTGGGGCCGGAGCTGCGGCTGCATCAATGCGGTCTGCCCAAGAAGATGGCGCTCGAGCTGTTCAAGCCGTTCATCTACAACAAGCTGGAGGAGCGGGGTTACGTCACCACCATCAAGAGCGCCAAGAAGGCGGTGGAGAAGGAGCGGCCCGAGGTCTGGGACATCCTCGACGACGTGATCAAGGAGCACCCGGTGCTGCTCAACCGCGCGCCGACGCTGCACCGACTGGGCATCCAGGCGTTCGAGCCCGTCCTGATCGAGGGCAAGGCCGTTCAGTTGCACCCGCTGGTGTGTGCCGCCTACAACGCCGACTTCGACGGCGATCAGATGGCGGTGCACGTACCGTTGTCGGTGGAGGCGCAGGTGGAGGCGCGCGCGCTGATGATGTCCACCAACAACATCCTCTCGCCGGCCAACGGCAAGCCCATCATCGTACCTTCGCAGGACATCGTTCTGGGCCTCTACTACCTCACGCGCGAACGTCCCAACGTGAAGGGCACGGGCAGGGTCATGGCGAGCCCGGCCGAGGTCCGCATTGCCTACGATCAGGGCGAGGTGCACCTCCAGGCGCGCGTCCGCGTGCGTCTCGACGGCCGGATGTACGATTCCACCGTCGGCCGGGTGCTGCTCTACGAGATCGTGCCGCCGCAGATCCCGTTCCGCGAAGTGAACCACGTGATGAAGAAGAAGGAGCTGGGGAACCTCATCGACCTCAGCTACCGGCTCGCGGGCAACAAGACCACCGTCATCTTCGCGGACAAGCTCAAGGACACGGGCTACAGCTACGCCACCAAGGCCGGCGCATCCATCGCGCTCAAGGACATGGTGATACCGGCCAGCAAGGAACGGTTGCTGAAGCAGGCCTACGGCAGCGTCCAGGAGATCGACGAGCAGTACAACAACGGTCTCATTACCGACGGCGAGCGGTACAACAAGGTCGTGGACATATGGGCGGAGGTCACCGACCGCATATCCGACGAGATGCTGCGCGACCTGGGGACCGAGACCGTCACGGACGAGCAGGGGCATGCCATGCGGGTGCCCAACTTCAACCCGATCTTCATGATGGCGGATTCGGGCGCGCGCGGCAGCGCGCAGCAGATCCGGCAGCTTGCGGGCATGCGCGGCCTGATGGCGAAACCCTCGGGGGAGATCATCGAGACGCCCATCACGGCCAACTTCCGCGAGGGGCTGACGGTCCTTCAGTACTTCATCTCTACCCACGGCGCCCGCAAGGGACTCGCGGACACCGCCCTCAAGACCGCCAACTCGGGGTATCTCACGCGGCGGCTCGTGGACGTGGCACAAGACGCCATCATCACCTCGGATGACTGCGGCACGCTGGACGGCATCGAGATGGCGCCCCTCATGGAGGGCGGCGAGGTGATCGAGCCCCTGGGCGACCGCGTGCTGGGGCGGGTGGCCCTCGAGGACATCAAGGACCCGTTCAGCGGCGACGTGATCGTGAACGCCAACCAGGAAATCGACGAAGCCCGGGTGCAGCGCATCGAGGACGCGGGCCTGGAACGCATCTGGATTCGTTCGGTGCTGACCTGTCAGTCCAAGAAGGGCGTTTGCGTCATGTGCTACGGGCGCGATCTCGCCCGCGGCGAGATGGTGAACGCCGGCGAGGCCATCGGGGTCATCGCCGCGCAGTCCATCGGCGAGCCCGGCACCCAGCTCACCATGCGCACCTTCCATATCGGCGGCACCGCGAGCCGGCGCGCCGAGCAGACCACCCTGGAGCCGCGCACCGATGGTTACGTGAAGCTCATCAACGTCAGCACCGTCACGGACCGCGAGGGCGAGCTGGTGGTCATGAACCGGAACGGCGAGATCAGCATCGTCGATTATCCCGAAGACTCGGACAAGTCCCGCGAAAGGGAGCGGGAACGCTACCCGCTGGTCTACGGCGCCAAGCTCAAGAAACCCGACGGTTCCGCGGTCAAGGCGGGCGAGCTCCTGGCGGAGTGGGATCCGTACACGATCCCCATCATCACCGAGATCTCCGGCTCCGTGAAGTTCGGCGACATCCTCGAAGCGACCACCATGGAGGAGAAGGTGGACGAGCGCACCGGCCTCTCCACCAAGGTCATCGTGGATTTCAAGGACATCGACAAGCGGCCGCGCATTTCCATCAAGGACGCCGCCGGCAAGACCGCCCGGCTCTCGAACAACGCCGAGGCGCGCTACATGCTGCCGGTGGGCGCTCACATCAATGTCGTCGAGCATCAGGAGGTGACCGCGGGCGACGTGCTGGCCAAGATCCCGCGGGAGACCACCAAGACCAAGGACATCACCGGCGGACTGCCGCGTGTGGCGGAGCTGTTCGAGGCCAGGAAGCCCAAGGAGTTCGCGGTCATCAGCGAAATAGACGGCGTCGTGTCGTTCGGCCGCGACACCAAGGGCAAGCGCAAGGTCGTGGTGACGCCGGACATCGGCGAACCGCGCGAGTACCTGATTTCCAAGGGGAAACACATCAGCGTGCACGAGGGCGACCGGGTCCGGGCAGGCGAGGCGCTGATGCAGGGCTCGTCCAATCCGCACGACATCCTGGGAATCCTCGGGGAGAAGGCGCTCGCCAAGTACCTGGTGGACGAAATCCAGGAGATCTACCGGCTGCAGGGCGTGCGCATCAACGACAAGCACATCGAGGTCATCGTCAAGCAGATGCTCCGGCGCGTGCGCATCAAGGAAAGCGGCGACAGCGAGTTCCTGGCCGGCGACCAGGTGGAGAAGTGGCGTTTCGAGGAAGAGAACCAGCGAGTGCTGCTGGAAGGCGGAAAGCCGGCGGTGGCGGAACCGCTTCTTCTGGGGATCACCAAGGCGTCGCTGTCCACCGGCAGCTTCATCTCGGCGGCCTCCTTCCAGGAAACCACCAAGGTCTTGACGGAAGCGGCCATCAACGGCCGGCTCGATCCGCTTTCCGGGCTCAAGGAAAACGTGATTATGGGCAAGCTCATACCGGCGGGCACCGGTCTGGCCGAATACAACGCCCTGCGCGTCGAATCCGACGAGGAGTTGGAGGAGATCGACGTCTCCGAGGTGGAAGTGGCCTGATGGTTGACAACTTGCGGAAGTTCCGATAAATTTGGCGGTTTATTGCAGGGTCGAGATCCTGCGGCAGGAAACGTGTATGCCTACGATCAATCAGTTGGTGCGCAAGGGGCGCGAAATCCAGAGCAAGAAGAATACGGCGCCGGCGCTGCAGGGTTGTCCCCAGAAGCGGGGCGTGTGCACCCGCGTGTACACATCGACCCCCAAGAAGCCCAACTCGGCGTTGCGCAAGGTCGCCCGCGTGCGGTTGACCAACGGCACGGAGGTGACGTCCTACATCCCGGGCATGGGGCACAACCTCCAGGAGCACTCGGTGGTCCTGATCAGGGGCGGCCGGGTGAAGGACCTTCCGGGCGTGCGTTACCACATCATCCGCGGGGCGCTGGACTCCATCGGGGTTCAGGAGCGCCGCCAGGGCCGTTCCAAGTACGGAGCCAAGAGGCCGAAGTAGAGACATGCCGCGCAAGGGTGGAATAACGCGAAGAGAGCTGCTGCCGGACCCCAAGTACGGCGACAAGCTCGTGACGAAGTTCATCAACAACATGATGAACCGCGGCAAGAAGAGCACCGCCGAGGGTATCCTGTACCGTTCGCTGGACATCATCGCGGCCAAGACCAAGACGGAGCCGCTCGGGGTGTTCAAGCGCGCGGTGGACAACACCAAGCCGATGGTGGAAGTCCGCTCGCGACGGGTCGGCGGCGCTACCTACCAAGTGCCGGTGGAGGTGCGCCCGGACCGACGGCTGTCCCTCAGCCTGCGCTGGCTCATCGGTTCCGCCAGGTCGCGTAGCGAGAAGTCCATGGACGAGAAGCTCGCCGCGGAGCTGATGGACGCCGCCAACCAGCGCGGCAACGCCGTCAAGAAGAAGGAAGACACGCACCGGATGGCAGAGGCGAACCGCGCCTTTGCACATTACCGCTGGTAGCGACCAGGAAAGACAACGTCCAGTGAAGGAGGCGGTTGAACCGCCTCCTTTTTTTGCCGCCATACAGAAGACGCCCACGACCATGAGCAGACAGATACCACTCGACCGCATCCGCAACATCGGGATCATGGCCCACATCGACGCGGGCAAGACCACCACGACGGAACGCGTGTTGTTCTACACCGGCATCAACTACAAGCTGGGAGAAGTGCACGACGGTACCGCGACGATGGACTGGATGGTGCAAGAGCAGGAGCGCGGGATCACCATCACCTCCGCGGCTACGACTTGTCACTGGCGCGACCACCGGATCAACATCATCGACACCCCCGGCCACGTGGACTTCACCATCGAGGTCGAGCGTTCGCTGCGGGTGCTGGACGGAGCCATTGCCGTGTTCTGCTCGGTGGGCGGGGTCGAGCCCCAGACCGAGACCGTGTGGCGGCAGGCCGACAAGTACGGCGTGCCGCGCATCGCGTACGTCAACAAGATGGATCGCGTCGGCGCCGACTATTTCCGCGTGGTGAAGATGATCGAGGACAGGCTCGGGGCCCGGCCGCTGATCATCCAGCTCCCGGTGGGAACGGAAGACCGCTTCCGGGGAGTGGTGGACCTGGTGCGGATGAAGGCCATGCTCTGGGACAACGAGAACCTCGGCGCCAGCTTCCGGGAAGCACCCATACCGGAGGAGCTGCGCGCCCAGGCGAACGATTATCGCGATCTTCTGTTGGAAACGCTGTCCGATTGCGACGACGAGATCATGACCGCCTATCTCCAGGGCGAAGAGATCGCCGAGGAGCGGCTGGTCCGGGCCATTCGTGACGCCGGGCTGAAGCTGGACCTCGTCCCGGTGCTCTGCGGCGCGGCCTTCCGCAACAAGGGCGTGCAGCCGTTGTTGGACGCGGTCGTCGACTATCTCCCGTCGCCCCTCGACGTTCCGCCGATTCGCGGGACGGTTCCCGACCGCGGCGACGAGGCCGTGCGCGAGACCTCCGACGAAGCGCCGTTCGCCGCTCTGGCGTTCAAGATCATGGCCGATCCGTTCGTGGGATCGCTGACCTTCTTCCGGGTCTATTCCGGAACCCGGAAATCCGGGGCCTTCGTCTGCAACGCTTCCACCGGACAGCGAGAGCGCGTCGGACGCATTCTCAAGATGCACGCCAACAAGCGCGAGGAGATCGACGAGGTGTGCGCCGGAGACATCGCCGCCGCCGTCGGGCTGCGCAGCGCCAAGACCGGCGACACGCTGTGCGACGAAGCCCATCCCATCCTCCTCGAATCCATCGATTTCCCCGAACCCGTCATCGCCATCGCCATCGAACCCAAGTCCCGCGACGACCAGGAAAAGCTTGCCACCTCCCTGCAGAAGCTGGCCAAGGAAGATCCTTCCTTCCGGGTGAACGTCGAGCAGGAGACCGGTCAGACACTGATCTCGGGAATGGGGGAGCTTCATCTCGAGGTCATCGTCGACCGCCTGCTGCGGGAGTTCAAGGTGGACGCCAACGTAGGCAGGCCCCAGGTCGCGTACAAGGAGACCATCCGGCGCGCGGTGGAGCAGGAAGGCCGGTTCGTGCGGCAGTCGGGCGGGCGCGGGCAGTTCGGCCACGTGTTCCTGCGCATGGAGCCTCAGCCCACGGGTGCCGGGTTCGAGTTCGTCAATGCCATCAAGGGCGGCGTCATTCCGCAGGAATACGTTCCCGCCGTCGAACACGGTGTCGTCCAGGCCATGAGCAACGGCGGCCTGGTGGGGTACCCGGTGGTGGATGTCAAGGTCACGCTGCTCGACGGCAGCTACCACGAGGTGGACTCTTCGGAGATGGCGTTCACCATCGCGGGCTCCATGGCCTTCAAGGAAGGGCTTGGCAAGGCTTCGCCGGTGCTGATGGAGCCGGTTATGGACGTGGAGGTGGTGGTGCCGGAGGAGTTCATGGGGGACGTGATCGGTGACATCAGTTCGCGTCGGGGAAGGGTCCTGGGGATGACCTCCAAGGGGAACGCTCAGGTGATCGAGGCGCGCGTGCCGTTGTCGCGAATGTTCGGTTACGCCACCGATTTGCGGTCGCGGACCCAGGGCCGTGCGACCTACACGATGCAGTTCTCGCGCTACGAGGAAGTGCCGGAAGGCGTGATGGACGACCGCGCGGGCCGGGAGGCGCGCGCCTGATTCGGCGGTGCGACCGTGATGCGACAGGGGTGAGGGCGTGAACGAGAAAATCCGTATTCGGCTCAAGGCCTACGACTACCGTGTGCTGGACCAGTCCGTGGGCGAGATCGTCGAGACCGTCAAGCGAACGGGCGGCCGGGTGGCCGGCCCCATCCCGCTTCCGACGCGCATCGAGAGGTTCACGGTGAATCGATCTCCACACGTGGACAAGAAGTCGCGGGAGCAGTTCGAGGTGCGGACGCACAAGCGGCTTCTGGACATCCTCGAGCCCACCCAACAGACCATCGACGCCTTGGGCAAGCTCGATCTGGCCGCGGGCGTCGACGTGGAGATCAAGCTTCAATAGGGTCAGGAACATGATGGGTCTCATTGGAACAAAGATCGGCATGAGCCAGGTCTTCGACGACACGGGCAACGTGATCCCCGTGACCGTGGTGGAGACGGGGCCGTGCGTGGTGGTGCAGAAGAAGGACGTCGCCAGGGACGGGTACACCGCGCTGCAGCTTGGCTTCGGCAAGCAGAAGAACCAGCGGGTGAACCGCCCTCTGCGCGGCCACATGGCCAAGGCGGAGAAGGGCTCGTTCCGGTTTCTGCGCGAGTTCCGGGTGGACGACGTCTCGGGCTACGAGGTGGGTCAGGAACTCACCGTGGCGGATCTTGCCGCGGCCGGAGACCGGGTGGACGTCACCGGCACCTCCAAGGGGCGCGGCTTCTCGGGGGTCATGAAGCGATGGGACTTCCGCGGCGTCTCCCGCACCCACGGCACCCACGAATACTTTCGCCACGGCGGCTCCATCGGCGCCTGCGCCTATCCCGGGAAGGTGTTCAAGGGAAAGAAGATGGCCGGGCACTGGGGCAACGAAAGAGTGTCGGTCCAGAACCTGCGGGTGGTGGGCGTGCGTCCTGAACAGAACCTTCTCCTGGTGAAGGGCGCCGTACCGGGCGCCAACGGCGGGATGGTCCTCATTCGGCGCGCCGTCAAGGGATAAGGGGCATGGAACTGCGTAGAGTCGAGCCCGAGCTCCCGGAAGCCATCTTCGGCGCGCCGGTCCGCCCCCACCTGTTGCACCAGACGGTGGTGATGCAACTGAACAACCGGCGCGCCGGCACGGCCTCCACCAAGACCCGGGGCAAGGTGCAGGGCAGCGGCAGGAAGCCGTGGCGCCAGAAGGGCTCGGGAAGGGCCCGGGCGGGCAGCGTCCGCTCGCCCATCTGGGTTGGAGGCGGCACCGTGTTCGGTCCCCTCCCGCGAGACTATTCGTACCGGATCCCGAAATCGGCACGCCGCCAGGCCTTGCGTTCGGCCCTCAGCCTGAAGTCCCAGGAAGGGAAGGTCGTGGTGGTGGAGCCGCTCGACTTCTCGGAGATCAAGACACGGGCCATGGCCGAAGCCGTGGCCGCGTTGGATCTCGAGAGCGCGTTGATCGTCATCGCGGAAAGGGACGACCGGATCGAGTTGTCGGCGCGCAACCTGCCGTACGTCAAGGTCTTGAGGGCGGAGGGGCTGAACGTCTACGACCTGCTCCGCTTCGAGCATCTGGTGTTGACCCAGGACGCGCTCAAGAAGATCGAGGAGAGGTTGTCGCAATGAGAGGCGTTCGCGATGCCGTTCTCGGCCCGTTGATCTCGGAAAAGGGTTCGATGCTGGCCGAGTCGACCAACCAGGTGATCTTCAAGGTCCGTCCGGACGCCAACAAGATCGAGATCCGCCAGCAGGTGGAGCGGTTGTTCAAGGTCACGGTGCTCGACGTGCGCACGGCGCGCTACCTGGGAAAGATGCGCCGCGTGGGCAGAAATACCGGACGCTTGCCGCTGTGGAAAAAGGCATACGTGACCCTCAAGGAGGGTGACCGCATCGATTTCTTCGGTGTCGGTTAAGGATGGGGTCGTAGTCCATGTCCATCAAGAATCATCGCCCGACTTCTCCCGGGCGCCGTTTTGCTTCCGGCTTCCAGTTCGAGGAAATCACCAAGGATTCGCCTCACAAGCCGTTGTTGCGGCCCGTGAAGGGGCACGGCGGGCGGAACAATACCGGTCGCATCACGAAGGACCATCGCGGCGGCGGGCACAAGCGGCGCTACCGCTTCATCGACTTCAAGCGCGACAAGAAGGGCGTGCCGGGCCGGGTCGAGGCCATCGAATACGACCCGAACCGTTCGGCCCGGGTGGCGCTCATCTGCTACCTCGACGGCGAGCGGCGCTACATCCTCGCGCCCGAGAAGCTCAAGGTCGGCGGCCGGATCATTGCCGGCGACCAGGACATCGACATTCAGCCGGGCAACTCCCTGCCGCTGAAGAACATCCCCACGGGCACGCTCGTGCACAACGTGGAGCTCAAGGCCGGTAAGGGCGGACAGATCGTCCGCAGCGCGGGAGCCTCCGCCCAGGTGATGGCCAAGGAAGGCTCCTACATCTTGCTCAAGCTGCCGTCCGGTGAGTTGCGCAACGTACGCTCCGAGTGCCGTGCCACGGTCGGAGAGGTGGGCAACAGCGAGTTCGAGAACATCACCTACGGCAAGGCGGGCCGCTCCCGCTGGCTCGGGCGCCGTCCGGTGACCCGGGGCATCGCCAAGAACCCCGTGGACCACCCGCACGGCGGCGGCGAGGGCCAGTCCAAGGGCAACCATCCCCAGACTCCCTGGGGCAAGCCGACCAAGGGTTACCGGACCCGTGGAGTCAAGCCTTCCGACAAGTACATCGTGAAGCGCAGAAAGGGACAGTAGGCATGGCTCGTTCGATCAAGAAGGGTCCTTTCGTGGACGACCACCTGATGCGCAAGGTCGAGGAGATGAACCGCGCCCAGGCCCGCCGGGTGATCAAGACGTGGTCGCGGCGCTCCACCATCACTCCGGACATGATCGGCCACACCATCGCGGTCCACAACGGGCGCAAGTTCCTCCCGGTGTTCGTGACCGAGGACATGGTCGGCCACAAGCTCGGAGAGTTCTCGCCCACGCGCACGTTTCACGGTCACGCGGGCGATCGCCGGGGCGACGCCAGAGGCGTGAGGAGATAGGCGATGGAGGCGCGTGCCGTCACGAAGTTCGCCCGGGTCTCCCCCCGCAAGATGCGGCTGGTGGTGGACCAGGTTCGGGGCCGGTCCGTCGAGGACGCGCTGACGATCCTCAAGTTCGTGCCCAAGGGCTGCGCCGGCATCGTCGCCAAGACCCTGCGTTCCGCCGTGGCCAACGCCGAGAACACGCAGAACGTGGACGTGGACCTCTTGTACGTGAAGACCGCCGAGGTCGGCCAGGGCGGGATGTGGAAGCGCTTCATGCCGCGCGGCATGGGCCGCGCCAACCGCATCCGCAAGCGCTTGAGCCATCTGACCGTCGTGGTGGACGAAAGGGACTGAAGATGGGACAGAAGACGCACCCGAAGGTCTTCCGCATGCGCGTGATCGAGTCGTGGGACTCCAAGTGGTACGCCGGGCACGACTACCCCGAACTGCTGCACGAAGATCTCAAGATCAAGCAGTTCCTCAAGGGTCGGCTGCACCATGCGGGCATCTCGAAGATCGAGATCGAGCGGGCCACGAACAAGGCCAAGATCAACATCCACACCGCGCGCCCGGGCATTGTCATCGGCAAGAAGGGCGCGGAGATCGAGAAGCTCAAGGAAGAGCTGGCGAAGCTGTCGCCGCGGGAAGTGTTCATCAACATACACGAAGTCCGAAGGCCGGACCTGGATGCGCAGTTGGTGGCGGAGAACGTCGCGCTGCAGCTCGAACGCCGCGTGGCCTTCCGGCGCGCCATGAAGGAAAGCGTCTCGCGCGCCTTGCGCATGGGCGCGCAGGGGATCCGCATCCAGTGCGGCGGCCGCCTGGGCGGCCAGGAGATCGCGCGCACGGAGTGGTACCGGGAAGGGCGTGTGCCGCTGCATACCCTGCGCGCCGACGTGAGCTACGGCCTGGCCGAGGCCAAGACCACCTACGGGGTCATCGGTGTCAAGGCGTGGATCTTTCGTGGCGAGATCCTGACCAAGCAGGAAGAGCAACAGAAGGCATCCCTCGGACTGTAGGGGCGTGAAATCATGCTGGAGCCAAAGAAGGTCAAGTTCCGGAAGATCCAGAAGGGGCGCAGGGGTGGAGCCGCCGGGCGCGGGTCCGAGCTCTCCTTCGGCGACTACGGCCTCAAGTCGATGGACCGCGGGTACGTCACGGCGCGCCAGATCGAGGCCGCGCGAATCGCGCTGACCCGCTACCTGAAGCGTCACGGCAAGGTGTGGATCCGGGTGTTCCCGGACAAGCCCATCACCAAGAAGCCCGCCGAAGTGCGCATGGGCAAGGGCAAGGGTCCGCTTCATGCATGGGTTGCCGTCGTCAAGCCGGGGAAGCTGTTGTTCGAGATGGAGGGGGTTCAGCGGGACGAGGCCAGGGAAGCGTTCCGCCTGGCCTCGCGCAAGCTGGGTCTGGCCACCGCGTTCGTGGAGCGGTAGTGTCCTGTCTCACACATAGCGCTTTGTGTGAGACAGGACACTAACCACCGGGAGAGGGAATCGATGCGCGCCAAGGAAATGCGGGACATGGGTCTCGACGAATTGCAGCAGAAGCGTACCGAGTTCAAGGACGAGTTCTTCCACCTGACCCTGCGGCGCGCCACGGGGCAGTTGGAGAGCCCCATGAAGCTGCGCCAGTCGCGCCGCGATCTGGCACGGTTGGAGACGGTCATCGGAGAGCTCAGGCGCGCCGCCGAGCGGAAAGACGATCATGAGTGAGCGTGGTGTCACCAAGCAGCGTGAGGGCGTGGTGCGGACGAACGGCATGACCAAGACCGTGGTCGTCGAGTTGGAGCGGATCGTCCTGCATGCGCGGTACAAGAAATACCTCCGGCGCCGCACACGGGTGAAGGCGCACGACGAGCGCGACGAGTGCCAGGTGGGAGACCGTGTGGTGATCACCGAGTGCCGGCCCCTCAGTCGCGAGAAGCGCTGGCGCGTGAGCCGTATCCTGAACCGTGCGGCAACGGGCGCGACGGCTGGCTGACAAGGAAGACCAGGAGCCTGTCGCATGCGAATCGAGGGCGGGATGCGCGGGCGGTACCGGAGAACACAGAGGTCCAGGCGATGATACAAGTGGGGACGGTGCTGGACGTGGCGGACAACTCGGGAGCCCGACGGGTCCAGTGCATCAAGGTGCTCGGCGGGACAAGGCGGAAGTACGCCTCCATCGGTGATGTGATCGTCGTGTCCGTCAAGGAAGCGATGCCCAATTCCAAGGTTCCCAAGGGTCACGTGGCCAGGGCCGTGGTGGTGCGGACCGCGAAGGAACTCAGCCGCGTGGATGGTTCCTATATTCGCTTCGACAACAACTCGGCGGTGCTGATCGACAACCAGAAAGAGCCGGTGGGCACGCGCATCTTCGGTCCGGTGGCGCGGGAACTACGGGCGAAGCGGTTCATGAAGATCGTTTCGCTGGCGCCGGAGGTCTTGTAGCGATGAGCCTGTTCGTCCGCAAAGATGACACCGTGATGGTCGTGACCGGGAGGGAGCGGGGCAAGACCGGCAAGGTCATCAAGGTGCTGCCCGGCAAACACCGCGTGTTCATCGAACGGGTCAACCTGGTGAAGCGGCACACCAAGCCGCGCAGCGCTCAGCAGCCGGGGGGCATCGTGGAGAAGGAAGCCTCCATCCACGTTTCCAACGTCATGCTCATGTGCGACCCGTGCAACGGCCCGGTGCGCGTGGGTTACAAGTTCCTTGAAGACGGAGAGAAGGTGCGCATCTGCCGGCGTTGCGGCCAGGGGCTGGGCTAGGGACCCCAGTTTGGATTCAACGATGGTAAGGCTGGAACAAAAATACCACGAGGAGATCGTGCCCGCGATGATGGCGGACTTCGCCTATCGCAACAAGCACCAGGTGCCGCGGCTCAAGAACGTGGCCGTCAACGTGTGCATCGGCGAGGCCGTGCAGAACGCCAAGCTGCTGGACGCCGCGGTGGCGGAGCTGGGCGCCATCAGCGGTCAACGGCCGGTGGTGACGCGGGCGCGGAAGGACATCTCGAACTTCAAGCTCCGTCGCGGCAATCCCATCGGGTGCATGGTGACGCTGCGGCGCGCGCGCATGTTCGAGTTTCTGGACAGGCTCATACAGGTAGCGCTTCCCCAGGTGAGGGACTTCAAAGGGCTCTCGGACCGCTCGTTCGACGGTTGCGGCAACTATTCGCTGGGTATCCGGGAGCAGATCATTTTTCCCGAGGTGAGGCCCGATTCCGTGGAGCGGCTCCACGGGCTGACGGTGTCCATCGTGACGACCGCGGCCACGGACGAGGAGGGGAGGGCGTTGCTGCGCCATCTCGGAATGCCGTTCGCCACGGATGGGAGTAGGACCAGTGGCTAAGAAGTGTTTGCGCATCAAGGCGGAGAGGACTCCCAAGTTCAAGGTTCGCCAGTACAATCGCTGCCCTCTGTGCGGCAGGGCCCGGGCGTTTTACCGGCGGTTTCGAATGTGTCGTGTCTGCCTGAGGCTGTACGCGCGCCGGGGCGAGATCCCCGGGGTGATCAAGGCGAGCTGGTAGGGGGCTGTCGCACATGAGTATGACCGATCCCATAGCCGATTTGCTGACGCGGATGCGCAATGCCGGTATGGCGAAGCACGAAACCGTGGATGTTCCATGGTCGCGCCTCAAGGAAAACCTCGTGAAGGTGCTGGTGGAAGAGGGGTACGTGCGGCAGATCCGGCGCATCCAGGTCGAGGGTCAGGTGCAGGATACGCTGCGCATCCACCTCAAATACGACAGGGACCATAAGCCGGTGATGACGCTGTTGAAGCGGGTCAGCCGTCCGGGCCGGCGGGTCTATCTCGGCTACAAGGATATCCAGCCGTTGCGCAAGGGGCTCGGCACCCATGTCCTGTCCACTCCCAAGGGGATCGTCGTGGATCGGGAGGCCGTGAAGGCCAAGGTCGGGGGCGAGCTGCTCTGCTCCATAAGCTAGCGGGCGTCGGTCCCTGGAGAGGTCGTTTCGTGTCACGTGTAGGAAAACTGCCGATTGTTGTGCCCGGAACCGTCAAGGTTGCCATGGAAGGGGCGGAAATACGCGTACAGGGCCCGAAGGGGACGCTGGAGCACCGTATTCCGCCGGGCGTCGAGGTCGACCTGGACGGTGACACGCTCGAAGTGCGCCGGAACGCGGAGACCAAGCCCGTGAGGGCGTTGCACGGGTTGACGCGCAAGTTGCTGGCCAACATGGTCGAGGGCGTGAGCGAAGGCTTCAAGAAGGTGCTCGAGATCAACGGCGTCGGCTACCGGGCCGAGGTGAAGGACAATTCACTGCACCTGACGCTGGGGTTTTCGCACCCCATCGAGTACCTCCTGCCGGAAGGCGTGAGTGCCTCGGTGGAACGCCAGACCGTGATCACCCTCGAGAGCCACGACAAGCAGGTGCTGGGGCAGGCGGCCGCCGAGGTGCGGCGTTTTCGGCCACCCGAGCCCTACAAGGGCAAGGGGATCCGTTATCAGGGCGAGGTGATCGTGAGGAAGGCCGGCAAGGCCATGGGCGGGGCCGGGTGAGCCGGCGGGATCGGGTGAACGCATGCCGATGACGAGCAAGAAGCTACTGGACCGCAAGCGGCGGCAGCGCAGCGTGCGCAAACGGGTCACGGGCAGCGATGCCCGCCCCCGCCTTTGCGTGTTTCGCAGCGCCAAGCACATCTACGCTCAGGTGATCTCCGACGAGCGCGGAGTGACGTTGGCGAGCGCGTCGACACTGTCGGGCGAAGCCGTCGGCGCCGAAGAGGCCAAGGGGGTCGAGGCGGCCAGGCAGGTGGGACGCAGGATCGCGGAGTTGTGTGAAGCGCGCCGGATCAAAGAGGTGGTCTTCGATCGCAACGGGTTTCTCTTTCACGGGCGGGTAAAGGCATTGGCGGAGGCCGCGCGCGAGGCCGGCCTCTCCTTTTGATTCGGGGGTTGCTTTGGAACGAGTCGATCCGCAGGGCCTGGAGCTCAAGGAGAAGGTCATCCACATCAGCCGCGTGGCCAAGGTGGTGAAGGGCGGGCGGCGCTTCAGCTTCAACGCCTTGGTGGTGGTCGGAGACGAAGCCTCGGTGGTCGGGTACGGGTTGGGCAAGGCCAACGAGGTGCCGGAGGCGATACGCAAGGGTGTCGAGCACGCGAAGAAGACACTGCTGCGGGTGCCCCTGGTGGACGACAGCATCCCCTACGAGGTCACGGGCCGTTACGGCGCCGGGCACGTCCTGCTCAAGCCCGCCGCCGCCGGAACCGGAGTCATCGCCGGCGCCGGCGTGCGCGCGGTGGTGGAAGCGGCGGGAATCCCCAACGTGCTGAGCAAGTGCATCGGTTCCAACAACCCGCACAACCTCGTGAAGGCGACGTTCGAAGCCCTGAAGAGCCTCAAGTCTCCGGAAGAGGTGTCGGACCTGCGCGGCAAGCCGCTAGCCGAGATTCGATAAGGGGAAACGGTTCATGGATCTGAGCGAATTGCGCCCCGCCAAGGGGACGAGGCACGCCAAGAAGCGCGTGGGCCGGGGCGAAGCGTCCGGAACCGGCAAGACCAGCGGCCGTGGACACAAGGGCCAGGGGTCCCGCTCCGGAGGCGGCGTGAGGCCCGGGTTCGAGGGGGGCCAGATGCCCCTCATCCGGCGCGTGCCCAAGCGCGGCTTCCACAACCTGTTCCGGACGGAATACACCCCCGTGAACCTAGACGGGCTCGGCGCGTTCGAGGCCGGAGCGGAAGTTTCCCCCGAGACCCTGCGGGAAAATGGTCTGCTCAAGCGCGGCCTGGTGAAGATCCTGGGCCGCGGGGACGTCGACAGGCCGCTGACCGTCAAGGCACACGGCTTCTCGCGGAGCGCGAGGCAGAAGATCGAGGCCGCGGGCGGCTCGGTCGAAGTTCTTTCGCATGCTTGAAGGTTTTCAGAGCGCGGGCCGCATCCCGGAGCTGAGGCGACGCATCCTGTTCACCTTGGCGATGCTGGCGGTCTATCGCATCGGCGTGGCGATCCCGACCCCCGGCATCGACCGGGACGGGCTGGCGGCGTTCTTCGCCCAGGTCGAGGGAACGATCTTCGGACTGTTCAACCTCTTCTCGGGCGGCGCGCTGGAGCAGTTTTCGGTATTCTCGCTGGGCATCATGCCCTACATCAGCGCGTCGATCATCCTGCAGCTCCTGACGGTGGTATTCCCCTACCTGGAGCGGTTGTCGAAGGAAGGCGACGTCGGTCGCAAGAAGATCACGCAGTACACGCGCTACGGGACCATCATTCTCTCGGTCATCCAGGGGCTCATGATCAGCTTCGGGCTGGAGGGCACGCGGGGTCCCAACGGCGAAGCCATCGTGCTCGAGCCGGGATGGAACTTCCGCCTCATGACGGTGCTGACGCTGACCTCCGGCACGGCCTTCATCATGTGGCTCGGCGAGCAGATCACGGAACGGGGCATCGGCAACGGCATCTCGCTGATCATCTTCGCCGGCATCGTGGCGGCGCTGCCGTCGGCGGTGACCTCCACGTTCCAGTTCGTGCGCGAAGGCGAGCTGAGCATCTTCTTCGTGATCCTGTTGCTGCTCTTCGTCGTGCTCGTGGTGGGCGTCATCATCTTCATGGAGCGGGGGCAGCGGCGCATCCCCGTGCAGTACGCCAAGCGCGTGGTCGGCAGGCGCCAGTACGGCGGACAGACGTCGCACCTGCCGTTGAAGATCAACACCTCCGGCGTGATCCCGGTGATCTTCGCTTCGTCGGTGCTTATCTTCCCGGCTACCGTCGCCCAGTTCGTGCAGAACCCGTGGGCGCAGACGCTGGCGGGCTCCATGGCGCCGGGGCAATGGCTCCACGACCTCCTGTACATCGGCCTGATCATGTTCTTCTGCTTCTTCTACACGGCCATCGTGTTCAACCCGGTGGACGTGGCGGAGAACATGAGGAAATACGGCGGCTACGTGCCGGGGATCCGTCCGGGCAAGAGGACCGCGGAGTTCATCGACCGGGTGCTGTCGCGCATCACCCTGGGGGGCGCCATCTACCTGTCCCTGGTGGCGTTGTTGCCCACGATCCTGATCTCGCAGTTCAACGTCCCGTTCTTCTTCGGCGGGACCGCGTTGCTGATCGTGGTGGGGGTCGCGCTGGACACGGTTTCGCAGATGGAAACCCACATGATTTCGCGCAATTATGAAGGTTTCATGAAACGGGGTCGGATCCGCGGCCGGAGAGGGTGAAGCCCGGTTCCGCGCCTGGCAAGGGTCCGGCGGATCGAATCGCGGGTGCTCTATCATGATCTATCTCAAGTCCCGAGCCGAAATAGAGACCATGCGCCGCGCCAACGTCATCGTGGCGGAGGTGCTGGCAATGCTCAGAGAGACGGTGCGTCCGGGCATGACGACCCTGGAGCTTGACGAGTTGGCGGAGCGGCTGACCCGCGAGAAGGGAGCCAGGCCGGCGTTCAAGGGGTATGGGGTCGCCGGCAGGGTGTTCAAGCACAGCCTGTGCACCTCCGTCAACGAAGCGATCGTTCACGGCGTGCCCTCGAAGCGGGTCCTCAAGGAAGGCGACATCCTGGGGATGGACTTCGGGGTGGAGTACGAGGGGTTCTACGGCGACTCGGCGGTGACGGTGGGCCTGGGGCAGGTGAGCCCCGAGGCCGAGCGGCTCATGCGGGTCACCGAGACCGCCCTGAACGAAGGCATCGAGATGCTGCGCGAGGGCAACCGGCTGGGAGACCTGGGCAGCACCATTCAGGGCATTGCCGAGCGGTCCGGCTATTCGGTGGTGCGCGAGTTCGTCGGGCACGGCATCGGCAAGAAGCTGCACGAGGAGCCGCCGGTTCCCAACTACGGCGAGGCGGGCAAGGGACACCGGTTGCGCGCCGGAATGGTCCTGGCCGTGGAACCCATGGTCAACGCCGGGAAGAAGGAAATCGCGATCCTGGACGACGGCTGGACGGCCGTGACACGGGACCGGAGCTTGGCGGCCCATTTCGAGCATTCCATCGCCGTGACCTCCGATGGGCCGTATGTGCTGAGCCGGCTGTAGGGAGATCGGAAGTGAAGGTAAGAGCATCGGTAAAGAAGATCTGCAACAAGTGCAAGGTGGTTCGACGCAAGGGAGTCGTACGGGTCATCTGCGTTACCCGCAAGCACGCCCAGCGGCAAGGTTAGCGGTGGCCGGCGTTGCGTTCGAGGCGCGCCGGTTCGGGCTGAACCAGCAGGAGAGCAGGAGGATTCATGGCACGTATTGCTGGGGTAGACCTGCCCAGGAACAAGAGCATGGATATCGCGCTGACCTACATCTACGGCATCGGCGCGGCCACGTCCCGGAATATCCTGAAGGAAGCGGGAATCTCGTTCCGGCTCAAGTCCGATGACCTCACGGACGATCAAGTGGTGGTGATACGCCGGATCATCGACCAGGAGATCAAGGTGGAAGGTGATCTGAGGCGCGACATCACCACGGACATCAAGCGCCACATGGACATCGGCACCTATCGGGGGCTGAGACATCGGCGCGGCCTGCCGGTCAGGGGGCAGCGCACCCATACCAACGGACGCACCCGGATGGGACCGCGACGGACCATCGCCGGGAAGAGGAAGCCGCCGTCCAAGGGGTAGGTTTGTTGGTTTGCTCGGGTATCGGGTCGGGGGGGGGGCGGGGGGGGGGGGGGGGGCGCCAACAAACCCCGGCGCCCCCCCCCCCCCCCCCCCACAGGAA